>CAKPGR010000001.1 GCA_934155005.1 uncultured Bacilli bacterium
TCATCTATTTTTTGTAAGCCATATTTCATTGCATTATTTACTTTACTGAAAAAATATGTTTGTCCATTTATTTCTTTGAAGCCATTTTTATTAACATTATTTTCTACATAATAATAATTATTATCTATTTTAGTAATTCCCGTAACAATTTCACCATATTGTCCAAATTTATAATCTATACTATTAATTTGAATATCTTCATTAATAGCCATTACTCCTGTTTCTTTAAAATAGCGATAATTACCATCTATATATTGAAAACCATACTTTCTTTTATAATTTAGTTTGCTAAAAAAATATGTATTATTGTTTATAACTTTGTAACCGTTACTAATTACCCCATTCTCATAATAATAGTAATCTTCACCATATTTTTGCATTCCAAGTTGCATTACTCCATTTTCATCAAAAATATATGGTGTATTATTTATTAATTGTTGTCCTATTAACATTACTCCATTATTATCAAAATAATAATAATTATCATCTATCTTTTGCAAGCCATATTTCATTGCTTTATTTATTTTACTGAAAAAATATGTCTTTCCATTTACAGTTTTAAAACCATCCAAAATATTTCCATCATTATCATAATAATAGCAATTACCATTTTTACAATCTATTGAATCTGCTTTAACATAATCTAAATTTATATTTAATATAATTACTAAAATTATAAATAAGAATAAATTTTTCTTCTTTATCATATTTTATCACCTATTTTTAATTATTTTAAAAACCATCTTAATGATTGCCAAAATCGACTTTATGCCTAGAATAAATATATATATTAAAGATTTAATAAACTGAATAAAATTTCTAACAAAATTAGCAATAACTAACATTTCATTTTTAATTTTATATTTATAACAGATATCTAAAATTCTTTTCTTTATTCTGTGTTTAAAAGAATTATCTAAAATATTATTACTATAAACTGAAACTCCATAATTATTGATACAATATTGATCACATAACCATTTATAATCTTCATACAAGAAATATAAATATAGTGAATATATTAATGAATCATTATTTATATTTGAAACAACATTTTTTTCTTTCAAAATGTGATCTACTATTTTTTCAAATTTCTTAACCGTTAAATTTAAATTAAAAGTATCCGTAATTTTTTTTCTGGCATTTTTTTTAAGCTGATTTAAGTTAGAAATTACTTCATTTATTGCACTAACATATAATATTGCTTCATCTTGTTCATTTGTATTTTGATCAAAAGGAACAATTCTACCAACAGTATTATCTATCAATTCAGATTGTCCACCAACATTAGCAGAAACAACTGGCACCCCCATTGATAATGATTCAAATGATGTAAGCGCTAAGCCTTCCAAACGGGAGCAGTTGACAGTAATATCACTTATTGCATATATTTCTTCTGGATTATTGGTTGCTCCTGTTAATAATATTTTTTTATTAAGACCATTATTCAAAATTTTTCCTTTTACGATATCATATAAATCACCAGACCCAGCCATAACAAAATATAAATCTTTATTATTTTTTAATAATTCTTTTGCTATATCAACAAATAATTCAGGTCTTTTTTCTTCACTAAATCTAGCTAAATATGTAATAACAATTTTATTTTCCGGTATATTAAATTTATTTTTTAGATTTTTAGAATCAAATTTTTTAGGATTAAATTTCTCATGATCAGTACCAATATATAATGTTTCTACATTTTCCTTTTGATAATCATTAATAAGCTGATTTTTCGTAAAATTATTGCATGTATACGTCATATCTATAAATTTATCAAAATCTCTTGAATAACCACCAAATCCACCTCTTTTTGCTTTTGGATCTATCGAATGGACATAGTCAATTATAGAAAGATTTGGAAATTTATTTTTTATTATAGGTAACATTGCATACGCATATGAACAATTACTTAGAAAAATTAGATCTATATTTCTGCTTTTAATTAAATACTCCACAAAAATTGGGTACTTATTCCTATCCATAAATGAGGAAAGATCATATAGAGCATCTGTATATTTTTCAAATTCTTGTCTTAAATCATTATTACTAGGTAACATAGTCGCTACTATAACATTATATTTTTTTCGATCTATTCTTTTTAGAATATCTAAATTAAATAAATCAGCGCCACCTATAACCATCCAAGGTAATAGAAATAATAAATTGGTTTTATCATTTTTTTTATATTGCGGATATAAGATATTATCTAAATCTACTTCTTCAAAATCTTCACTATTAAATCTAGGAAATTGAATAATTTCTACATTACTATTTATAGTACTTGCAGTTTCATTTACATATTTCATAGCTGCTTCATGATTATCCTTAGCTCTTGATAATTCTCCACTATTTGAAATTCTATACCAAAATAAGGGAGCATTTATTCTAAGAGGTTTTTTATTTGCAGCTATTAATTTTAACCATAGATTCCAATCTTCATACATGCTTTTTTCTTTTATTCCAAAACAACCAACTTCAATTAAATCACTTTTTCTAACCATTGAACTAATACATATTAAATTTTCTTTTTTTTCTTGTTCAACAGTTAAATATTTATTCCAAATAAATTCAGCATCTCCGAAGTTTACCATTGTTGTATATGCAAAACTAGCATCAGGATGAAACTCTAAGGCAAAATATAAACATTCAACCATAGTTTGATCTATCATATCATCAGCATCCAAGAAATATATATATTTACTATTTTTAGACGCTTTAGAAATTCCAAAATCTCTTGCTTGGGATGGACCAGCATTTTCTTTATGAAAAACTTTAATTCTATCATCCATTGTTTCAATTTTTTCTAATGCTTGCAATGATTTTTTATCTTTTGAACCATCATCTACAATAATCCATTCAAAGTAAGGATATGTTTGACTTAAAACACTATTAACAGTTTGTAATAATGTTTTTCCAGCATTATAATATGGGGTTATTATTGTAATATTTGGTTTTCTTTTAACCACTTCTATTTTTCTATTTCTTAATCCATCAGGTACATTTTTAAAATTAAACATACTATCACCTCATCTTTTTATAATATTAAAAATTTTATTAACAAATTTCCATCTCTTACTATTAATTACATTATTAAGTTCACTTTTTACTTCTTGAAGATTTTTTTCAGTTAATTCTTTATCAAGATTTATTTTATTTAATTGTTCCTCATAATTATTTTTATCATTATTATATTTCATGACTAAATCTAAATATAATTTATGTATTATAAAAAATTGTTTTAAATTATTATAATTAATTGTATTATTTTTTGTAAAAAAATCTTTGTCATTTATATTACAATTATCTTTAACAAATTGATAATTACCATCAACTATTGTTTTAATATCTATTTTAGATAATTTTTCTATGATATTAATTTCATTAATATTTTTGAAATTGTTACCGGAAAAATTTTCTTCAAAAAATTTATTAATATTACTACTGTCAACAATTCCTTTAAGTCCATCATATCCAGATACAATAGCTACTTTTTTAAAACATATAGCTTCTAATATACACCTATCTATTCCAAGAACAATATCACTTTCATCAATATATTTAAAAGTATCATTACTTGCTCCAACAAAATTAACCTTATTAGTCAAATTATCATCATTAACGTACTTAATTATATAATTCATAATAGGTCCATCACCAACAATAGTTAGTGTAGCATCTTTTTTTTCTAAATATTTTTTAAATAAATTAATTGAATTTATAATACTTACTTTTTTTTCATCAGCCATTCGACTAATAATTAAAAATTTAGACATTGAATTAACTTTATCACTAACAATAATTGAATTAAAATCAATACAATTGTTAATTATTTCAACTTTTTCTTTTTTGATATTAAAAGTTTTTACTAAATTATCTTTTACATTTTGTGTAATAGTTATAATTCTGTTAGCATTATCAAAATAAATTTGAAATAAATTTTTATATATTTGATAATGAGACATAAACCATTCAAATACATCATTAACTATTGAATGAACATACGCAACATATGGAACATTATTTTCCACTATTGCTGGTAAAACATACATAATACAAGGATATTGATGAATATGAATTTCATCTATTTTATTTGATTTGATTATGTTGTTAACAAATAAAATATTATCTTCATCATAATTATCAATTAATTTATAATCAAAGTTATATATTTTAACACCCATTTCTTTTAACTTACTAGAATATATTCCATCTTTCGCTAAAACATAAACATTGCAATTTTTGTTTATAAAATAATTAATTTGATTATAGACAAATGTTTCAACACCACCAATTCCTAACTGTTCTAAACAAATTAGTATATTTTTTTTCATATTATCTTCTCTTTCTTATTCTTTTCTTTATTCTAATAGCTGGATCAAACAATGCAGTTGCTGCTTTCCATTTTCTACTATGTATAATCAAGTTTAAATTTTCTTGTATATTAATCAATTTTTCATTTAAATTATTAATTTCATTATGTAATTTGATATTTTCATTTTTTATATCTTTATTTTCTTTTAACAATTTTTGATAATCACTTTTAAATATAATATCTTCAATTACATCTATGAAATCCTCGTTATTAATTCTATTTAAAAAGTTTTCTCTATCTTTGCTATAATTAACTTTTTTTGTCAATAATATATTTCCATCTATTATATTATTTAAGTTTGTTACTTCAAAGTTTATTTCATCTTTTATAAGTTCAAATAAGAAGTTCCCTTTTTTTGAATTACATATTACTGCTGAGACGTTATCTATTTCTTGATTAAATTGATGATATTGTTGCCATCCCCAATAATCACCAAGAATAATATCAGCAGTATTTTTTTCAAATAATTTAAATTGACACTTATAACATGAATTACGTAATGAATAATTTTGAAGAAAAGATTTCATATATAAATCTTCATTTGATTTTATAAATTCATTTTTCTTTTCTAAACTATATTTAATAAATCTTAAATTATCTATTTGATATCTAAAATTAATATCAGTTATTTTTTTACCTTTAAACTTTGAATCTAAATATTTTTTTAAAGTTTTTTTGCTTGGAATCCCATGGCAAATAACTGACAGGCAATACAAATTATCATAGTCATTTTTTAAATATTTTTTTAAGCCTTCTATTTGGCAAGGAGTACCTGAAAATAATACCATTTTATGATTTAATAGATCTTCTTTTACTTTTTTATAAATGAAATTTATATCACTTTGAACATATTTAGAACCTAATATTTTATTTAAGTTATTTGTTTTTTCGATTCTTATATGCTTAGGATTTATACTTCCGGAACATCCATATACTATTCCTTTATTTTTTAAAATTTTTGCTGCTATAAGAGGGAAAATAGCTCCGGATGAACTTAAATTTTTATATTTATCTGTTTTTGAATAAGCAGCATATGCCTTTATGTCTTTATATATATATTTATAATTATTATTACATGGACAAATTTTTTTACATGCTCCACAATTAATACATTTTTTCTTATTAATTACAGGATATTTAAATCCTTCTTTGTTACTTTTCATATCAATAGCATTAACTGGACAAACATTATAACAAGCTCCACATCCGGTGCAATATGTTTCAATGGTAATATTATCTTCCAATTCTTCTAATTTATTTATCATATTGTTATATAAATTTTTTGCTTCTTTTTGAATAATTTTATTTTTTTGTTTTAATAAATTACTTATATTTTTTCTATTATTATATAATTCGTAAAATGTTTCTTTTAATACTTCATAATTTAATTCATCACTACTAATAACATATTTTTCATAAGTTCCAAATAAATACTCAGCTATTCCTTTAGATTTAATGCTATATCCAATTACTAATGTTGGAACATTTGTAGAATAAGCAGCAATAGAAGCATGCGTACGAGAAGCCAATAAAAATGAACATTTTGAAATAACATATTTAATTTCTTCACAATTATTATTTTTCAAATTGAATAATTTTACCCTTTTATTTGTTTTAAATTTATCAGATATTTTTTTTAATATATCTAGGTCATTACTTTCTTTTAGAAAAACATGAGGAATTAGAGCTATATTAGATTGAGTATTATTTAATATATCATCTATTAAATTAATAACATTATTATAAATATTTTCATTATTTTTTAATACAAGTGGACTTAGGTTAATACCAATTACCTCTTTATCAAAGAAATTTCCTAATTCTATTTTTTTTATTTTTAATGAAAAAGCTGGATCTGGAACAAGCATTAATCTTTTTTTATCAACATATTTTAATAAAGCATTATATGTTAATGGTTCACGTGCCATTATTAAATCAAAATTTTTCATTTCATCAATTAATTCATCATCTAATATATTTTCAAACAATGATGCACACCATAAAACATTTTTCTTTTGTTTTTTTCTTATCTCATCGCTAATTGCATACAACCATCTACTATATCCATAGCAATAATTATCTCCTCCAATTGATAAACAAATATCACATTCATCTATTTTCTTTATTACATCTTTTTGATACAATTTTTCAAAATTCATATAATTGAAGGGTATGCTTTTATAATAATTATTTAATTCTAAATCTTTTTTTCTTAGTTCATCTTCTTTATAATAATGTTTTATATATTCATCAATAAGATCATTATATTTTGTTTTACTATTTTTTAAATCAAAAGTAGCTGAAACAACTTTATCGCCGGATTTTTTTATTTGACTTGTTGTAGAGAGAACAATAGCTTCACATCCTCTATTGTCATAAGATCCTTGTCCGTACAATAAAATTTTTCTCATATATATCACCTAATTCTTTAAATATATTATAACATGTATATAAATAAACTTAAAGAAATTTTAATTATTAAAAATATATTTCAATAAAAAAAGCATATAAAAATATATGGCTTCAAAAAATTATTTTAATATTCTTTTTTTAATGTTTTAATATTTAATTCAAAGAACTCATTTACATCTTTTAAAGATTTTTCTGCTTCTTCTACATTTATGGTTTTATTTATCATGCTCAAAACTACTGATTTAATAATTTCCGTTGAAATTATTAAATCATCAGAATTATCAATACCAATACATAATAATTTTTCTACATCATCTTTATATACATCATTTTTCAAAATATTAATATATTTTTCAATTTTATCTTTAATTAATGATTCTATTTTATTCAATTCATGATTTTCTTTATCAATTATTTTTTGAAGTTCATCATTAGTGATATTTTTAGTATTAATCCAATCATAAATTTTTAATTCTAGACATAATTCTGTTTGTAATTTTAAAATAATCAATTCATCTAATTGCTTTAAAATATCCATTTTATCATTCATAATCATCACTCGCTTTTCAATATGTTAGCATATTTTTCTAAATTAGGCAATAATAAATTATAAATAAAACCACATTATAAATGTTGTTTATCAAATTATTTTTTCAATATTTTTTTATTAAGAATAAATGTTATTAATATGATTAATATTGAAATAATAATTTTAGCATAAAATTCATCCATTGACAATAATTCAACAGCTACTATTAATAATAGTGTATCTAATATCATAGAGCCTATTCTTACTGAAAAATATTTCAAAATTCTTATAATTTCTTCTTTAAAATTAAGTTTATCAGCCGAAAAAACTAAATATACATTGAAATAATAAGAGATAAATGATGCAATCAAATAAGAAACTATCGAAGAAATTACATAGTATATATTTAATTTTAAGAAAATATCATATAAAAATAGATTAATACCAACTGTAATTACTCCAAAAATGCCATATTTAATTAATTCACTATACTTATTTATTATTTTTTGAATCATTTATTATTTCCTTATAAACATCTATATATTTTTTAGTTAACGCTTCATTAGAATAAATTTTTTCTATTTCTTTTTTAGGTTTAACATAGTCCTTACGATTCTTTAACACTTTGATTATTTTTTCCGCTAAATCTTTTTCATCAGAAGTTTTAGCAATTAATCCCATTCCTGTATTTTGAACAATAGTTCTAACTCCTGGCAAATCAGAAGCTACAACTGGTACACCACAATTCATAGCTTCTAATTGAACAAGTCCAAAAGCCTCTAATGAATTAGTACTTGGTAAGACAAAAACTCCCAATTCTGAATAAAATCTATTCAAATCTTTTTCTGGCACTTTTCCTAAAAATTTTACATCCGTTAAATTATTAGAATTAACATAATCAATTAGTTCATTATATATGCTACCACCAGCTACGTTTTTATAATCTCCTGCTATTCTAAGTTCAGCTTCTGGAATTTCTTTTTTTATTATCTCAAAAGCTTTAAGAAGTACATCAATTCCCTTTTCTTCAACTATTCTCCCACAAAAACCAATTGCATTTGGATTAAATTCCCCTTTTTCATATGTTTTATTCTTATATAATGGGGCAATTCCAATTCCTTTGTATATATAATCTTTTCCGATTCTAGAACTTTTTGCATAATCTATTGAAGAAAATATAATCTTGTTAGCATGTTTAAAAGCTAATTTATGAGAAAAATCCATTACTGAAACAATAAAATTATTCATTAAACTTTTTCTTAAATTAATATCACAATGATAATTTAAAATCATTTTTTTATTATCTAATAGTTTAAATAATAACCCAGATTCAAGCATCGGAGAAACTACATTTACAATATCATAGTCTTTTGACATTTTTTTTGCCATTTTAATAAAATCTAAACTAACTGTTCCCTTACTGATTTTCATGATAATTGGCGCTCTATAAACATTAACACCATTTATATTTTCTTTTGCTGGTAATTTATCATGATTAGAACATAAAACTGAAACTTCATAGCCTTCTTTTTTAGCTAAACTTTCAGCTAATAACTTAGTAGTTTCTGTAACACCACTAACATATGGATAATAATAATTTAATATAAATAGAATTTTCATTATTCAATACCTCCTTCTATTTTGTAAAGTGCTCCATAATAGAATGGAATACCGTCTTTTAATTTTTCTTCAGAATAAGTATAATTTATTTTCTTATCAATGTAATTATAATATGTACCATAAAAAGTATAATTATCTTGTGAAATTGTTATTTTTTTAGTTTGAGATAATTCTGAAAGATTTATTAATGTTTTATTAATTTTAATTGAATTTTGAAGTTTATCATATGCTTGTGGAACCATAAACAAACTATTTCCAACTGCTAATAATACAATAATATATGAAAGAATATTTATAAATTTATTTTTAGAACAAGAAATGCACATAATTGCTATAAATGGTATTAAATATATTTCAGGATAATACCTAGCTTGCCATACTACTGGTAAAATTGGAATTGGTAAAACTATTCCAGCCATTAGTAAGCCAATAATCCAGAAATATTTTGATTTGCTTAAAAATAATTTTATTAATGTAAATACAATCACAATTGTAGAAATAACAAGTAATCCACTAAACCAAACTCCTAATCCTCCAATTCTAATATCAGGATATGCTAATGAATCTAATTCCGATTGACTAACTGAAAAAGGTATTTTTAAAGTTGGTTTTTTATTATACCAAGTATATGTTTCAGAAAAAGTAGCATAAATCCATTTCTCAACATGATTTAAATTTTTAAAAGAATCTGGTTCATTTCCGCTTTCAATATCTACAGCTCCTTCACCCATAAGTGGATAGAATGGATTACCATTTTTAACAAAATTTTTCACATATGTTGATGATCCTACTACCAAAACACTAAATAAAAATGAAATAACCATAAATATAATAAATTTTTTAATAAATATATAGTTTTTATTTTTTATATTGCTAATAACAATATAAATTCCTAATAAACCACAGAACATAATACATAACAATAAGGCTGTAAATTTAGCATTTGTGCAAATAATAATACTTGATAAAAACATTAAATATTGTTTTTTATCAACTATATCTTGCTTTCCATCAATTATATTTAAAAGAAAGATTATACATAAAAATAAGGAATTAGCAACTATACCATCTATGTAATATGAATGAAATTGATTTATTAGAATAGGATTAAATGCTAATGCAAAGGCAAAAAGATTTGAAAAAACTTTTTTTGTACTCTTTTTATATGAATAATTGAATGCAACAACATATAATGTAAATGCTAATAATAAATTAATAACTTTACCAACTTCAATATTATCAAAGAATGCATATAATACTGCTCCCCAAATTTCAGAACCATTAGCATAATGTCTTGACCAAATATCTCCACTTACTTCATTATATAATGGATTCATTCCGTTCTTCATCAATCCTATCATTTGTTTATGATAAACATTTCCATCCCATGATGAATCATAAAAAACCAATGAAAAAATACATAAAACAGCAAATATTAAAGTTGAAATAATAACATTTCGTTTAAAATCCTCTTTATTCATTGTTTTTCCACATACTTTGTATGTTAAAAAAATTGTTAATAAATATGTTAATATAAATAACCATTTATTAATTGTTCCACCGATTAAAAAAATTATTGATGTAAATGAAATTGTAGTTGCAATCATAACTACAAAAAACATTGCAATAAAATTAAAATCAATCATCTTATTTTTTATTTGTTTTTTCATCTTGTACCTCCCAACAAACAACTTTATTTTTTTTCACGATAAAAGCATTTTTTGAAATTTTTGCAAGTGGCAAATCTGAATAAGAATCAGAAAAAAAGTTCTCTATAACATAATTATATTTTTCTTTATATCGTTTAACTTTTTCTTTTCCATAACAATTGTTAGAAAGAAATAATCCAGTATTTGAAACATTAGAAGCTATAACATCTTTTATTTTCAAAAGTTTTATCATAGGTTTTAATAGAATTTCAGGTGAAGCAGAAATAATTATATCATCAGATTTCTTTTGTTCTAAATACCATGCTTTTATTTTTTTGATATTTATGCTCCAAAAATTAGTAATTTCCTCTTCCAAATTAGGTATTAATTGAAAAAAAGAAAAAAAATCTTGCTTAAAAGTAATTTTATTTTCTAATTTTAATTTATATTTTATAAATGAAAAAATTTGCTTTGGTAATAATATTATTATTTTTGGATATCTCTTTAAACAGTATAAATAAAAATCAATGCTAGAATCTCCATCATAAATAGTTTTATCAAAATCATATACATTAATCATAGCACGTAAAATACTCCTGTTAAATATAATGCATAAACTAATATCATGACAATTAAAATTTTATCACTTGTTACTACATCGATTGGATCTCCAAAAGAATTACCTTCAATATCTAAACTATATTTCATAAATATGATTACCAAAATAGGAACTGACCAGATCATATAATTATTACCAACTCTTAATATAGTTGAAGGATCAACACACCATAGACTATAAGAAATTATAGCTAATCCTAAAAAAACATACATATTTTTATCTAAAAATTCCTTGTTATAAATTTTTAAAACTTTTCTACTTGAATCACCATTTTTTAACATTTCATTTCTTCTTTTACCAAATACAAGGAAAAATGATCCAAATATAATCATCAAATATAACCAATTTGATAATTCAACTCCAATTATTAAAGCTCCAAATAATACTCTAAGGAAAAAACCAGAAACTAAAACTGTAACATCAATAATTGGAATATGTTTTAATTTAATACTATAAAGTATGTTTAATATCAAATATATTACTGGAATTAAAATAATTAAAATATTATTATTTAGTGTATAAATTTTAACATCAATTAATGTTGAAATTATTAGTAATGCAATTAAAATAAATACGGCTGTTCTTATAGAAACAGCGCCACTAGCTAGTGGTCTATTTTTTTTAACTGGGTGTTTTCTATCAGCTTCTATATCATTCATATCATTTATAATATATACACAAGATGCTATAAATGAAAACGAAACAAAGCCAATAAAAGTTATTAGAAGATTATTCCCTTGAAATAAACTTCCTGAAAAAAATAATGGTAAAAATATTAAAACATTTTTCAACCAATGATTTGCTCTAATTAATTTTAAATACTTTTTCATATGAATTCACTCCTATCTAGAAATATAATCAGATTATAATTCTTCTGCAAAACTTCTTTCCAATTTTTTAAATATTTTGTAACAAATAACAAGTGCTGCAATACTAATTACAGCCAATATCCCAAGGGATGACATATCAGGCATTTTTTGATAATAAAGTGTATCTCTATATGCATTTATAACTTGTGCCATAGGATTTAAAGTTATAACCCATTGAAATTTAGCAGGTAATAATTCACTATTATAAACGATTGGTGTAGCATAGAATGCTAACATCAAAACTATACTAACAAAATGTCCAATATCTTGAATAAATACTGTAATAGCTGACAATAAAAATGTTAAAGCTAATGTAAATATAGTTTGAATCAACACAATAAGAGGAAATAATAAAGTTAATTTAGTAAAGCCTATACCACTAAACAAAATAAATAAAAACATAATAATACAAGTAATTAAGAAATTTACTAAAGCACTTAAAACAACTGAAATAGGAATAATTTCTCTTGGAAAATAAACTTTTTTAATAATTCCAGATTCAGCGATAATACTTCCTGTTCCTGTTTGAATTGCAGTTGTAAAAAATGTCCAAGGAACCAACGCTACAATCATAAATATAGTATAATTTTCTACATTAACTCTTAAAATATATGGGAATACAAACGAATAAACTAATAGTTGAAGTAAGGGATTTAAAAATGTCCAAATAACCCCTAGCCAAGATCCTTTGTATTTTCCTCTTATTTCTTTCTTTACATTAGTTTTTAAAAGTTCTCTATATTGATATAATTCTTTAAATACACTCATCTAATCACCCACAAACCTTAATGTATTCCTTTAATACTTCATCAACTTTTCCATCCATTTTTACATCACCTTTATATAACCAAACAGCTCTATCACAGAATTCTTTTACTTGATTCATACTATGAGTAACAATTACAATTGTTTTTCCTTCTTCTTTTAATTCTTTTAATTTTTTAAAACATTTTTCTTGAAAATGTTGATCACCTACTGCTAAAATCTCATCTATTAATAAAATATCAGCATCAACATTTATTGCTATTGAAAAAGCAAGTCTCATATACATACCAGATGAATATGTACGAACAGGATTGTCAATAAAATCTTTCAATTCTGAAAATTCGATGATTTCATCTACTCTCTTATCAATTTCTTTTCTTGTTAAACCAAAAATTGATGAATTAAAATAGATATTTTCTCTTCCTGAAAAATCAGGATGGAATCCAGCTCCTAATTCAAGTAATGAAGTTAATTTACCATTTATTTTTATTTTTCCCTTATTTGGATAAATTATTTTTGTCATTAATTTTAGGAGTGTTGATTTACCACTTCCATTTGTTCCAATAAGAGCTACACTCTCGCCTTTATCTATTGTAATATTAATATTTTTTAAAACATGTAAAACATCATTTTTACTTTTACTTTTCTTAGAGAAGAAAAGTATTTTTTCTTTCAAAGTATTAGCTTTATCATAATATAGTTTAAAATCCTTATAAACATGATCTACAACTATCGCTTTATTTGTTTTCACTATTTACACTACCTTTCATGCTATAAGTAATTATACCAAAAAAAGCCCTATTAATACAAGGCTTTATATTTTATTATTTAACTATACTATAAATATCACAATAAATTTTAGTAAATATCTTATTTTTTTCTATAATACATTTAAAGAAATTTCTTTCTTTAAAATAAGAATTATTTTTATAATTTGGATCTATTTTTTTTATATAAATAAAAGCTTCATCTATAAACTTATTGCGCATTTTTCTATTTTTTATATATCTTTGTTGAATTGTATAATTAACAATTATTGAAATGACTAATTTTTTTAATGGTTCACTATAATTATCTTTTAAAGATTCAACAACTAAATCTAATGATTTAAAAATATCAAAAATTTTATCATCTCTAATAGTTGTTTCACTTTTATTATCCGTAAGGAAATAAAATAAAGATTCATTTAAATGCCCTATTTTATTTGCATTTTTTAAAACATTAACTACAAATGGAACATCTTCATATTTTATGTTTTCTGGAAATCTAATATTATTAATAGTACTTTTTTTTATAAGTTTATTACATGGTCCTAAGTTAATATTACAAACTAGGTATGGATTTTCTTTTAAACTACTATTTTCAAAATCTTTTAATTTAATTTTTTCTTTATTACCTGATTCATAAATATAATAGTAATCTCCTACAACAAAATCTAAGTTATAATTCATGGCTTTATTATACATTTTTTCTAAACAATCATTGGATATATAATCATCACTATCTACGAAAACAATATATTCGCCATTAGAATTATCAATACCGTAATTTCTACTTGCACCTATACCATGATTACTTCTTTTGATATATTTAATTCTATTATCATCTGGAATTATATTTGAAGTATTATCTGTCGAGCCATCATCTATTATTATTATTTCAATATCTTTCATAGTTTGATTTATTAAACTAGCAACACATTTTTTTATTGTTTTTTCTCTATTATAAGTAGGTACAATAACACTTATTTTAGGCATATTTTCACCTCACTATTTTTAAATATAAATTAAGATTTGTTTTGATTAATATTTTTTTTATTTTTCGAATTAAAGAATCATCTTTTATATCATTTATACCATTATTTTCTTTTATAATTTGGTAATATTTTTTTCTATCTTCTTTTGTTAATTCTCTTAGTTTTATAATAGCACAGTTGCTAATATAACTTAAAAAATAAGATTTATCATATTTATCATATTTTTCATCATTTATTTGTTGTTTCAACCATTTATAATGAGTAAAAAAATCATCTACTTTTCTTTTTGTTTTTTCATATGTATTTGAATGCATTATACTTCCATTTCTTTGAACATATGTATATAAAAAATCTTCTATTGAAATTACACGAGATGCTGAAAAAATTAATATAGGTAGTAAGCCAAAATCTTCATGATACATATTTTCTTTAAATTTGAAATTATTTGAAATTAAAAATTCTTTATTATAAACATATCCACATAAAGTATCAAAAAAATGATATTTTGACATATTTATAAAAGCATTTCTACCATTAGTTACACTAAAACCTTTTTCTTTAATTGGTAATATTTTATTATCATTATCTATTTGTATTTGATAACGTAATATATCAATATTATCATCTATATTTTTATCAATAATTTCTAGCATATTTTCTGATACATAGTCATCACTATCCACAATTATTAAAAATTTTCCACTAGCATATTTTATTCCATTATTTCTAGCAACACTTGGGCCCATATTTTTTTGAATATATATCTTTATAAAACTATATTTTTTTTCATATTCTCTAATTATTTTTGTTGAACCATCGCTACTTCCATCATCAATTATAATAACTTCAAAATCTTTATATGTTTGATTAACTAAACTATCTAAACATTTTTTAAGATACATTTCAGTATTATAAACCGCTACTATAAAACTGTATTTAGGCATCTAATTCATCTCCATCTATTATTTTTTCTATCTCTCTTATTCTTGTTTCGTTTATTTTTTTATAATCTAATTTTTTTATATTAAAATTACTATTTACTATTCTTTTTAGATTTAAAATAATGCTATTTATATCAGTATCTGTAACTATTCCAAAGCCATCATTTATATTAATAACATCATCTGTTATGTTTTGGGTTGTCAAAATAGGAATTCCTAAACAAATAGCTTCATTATAAACAACAGGAAAACCTTCATAATCGGAAGTTAAAATAATACAATCTGCTTGTTTCATATAGGAATATGGATTAGATTTACTTCCAAGCATTTTGATATTTTTTAAAGCATCTTTTTTTATTAAATTTTTATATATTTCTCTGTCTGGGCCATCACCAATTATATAAAATTGATATGAAGAATCATCTATTCTTTTAGCAAGTTCAATAATTCTTGTTATTTTTTTTGAATTTTCTTCTAATCTACCGACAAATAATATATTTTTTTTATTTTTGTCAAATTTGTAATCTGGTTTTAAATCAGATTTATTTATAATATCTATATAGTCAACTAAATTATTTATAACGACACTTTTGTCCTTAATTTCTGGAATTATATTAATAGTATCATTTTTTGATTCATTAGAAACAAAAACTATTTTATTAAACTCATTTATTTTTCTTGTATAAAAAAATTGTTTTATTTTTTTTATATCTTTGTTATATACATATTTATAATTACTATGTATAAATAAAATAGGATTTGTAGAAGCTATAAGTGATAAAGTTGATCCTGGGATAGAGTATGTAGCATAACAGATACTAGCACTATATTTATTATGATTTTCTAAATAAAATTTAATTCTTTTAAATAAATTTACCATTTTTCTAATTACAATATTTTTTGAATTACTAACTTTGTATTCCTTTACTATTACTTGTTTTGGAATATCACCTAAAAAAATACCTTTTTTTTCTTCTAAAACAAGAGTAACATCATACTTATTATAATTAAAATTTTTTAATAAATTAATTAACGCTTTTTCAATACCGCCTATATCTAAATTATATGAAAAAATAATTACTTTCTTTTTCATCATATCACCTATGATAATTTTATCATAAAAAGTTTTTTTATTAAAGTATATTGTTTTTGTAAATAAATTTAGTTTTTGATATAATATTTATAATTTTAAAGGAGGTTATTTATGATTAAGAAGAAAAAAAGAGGATCTTTGATAATTATTTCTGGTACAACATGTGCTGGAAAGGATACTGTTGTTAAAGAATTATTAAAAAGAAATGATAATTTAAAATTATCTATATCATGCACAACCAGAGAAATTAGAAAAGGTGAAGTTGAAGGTAAAGATTATTATTTTGTATCAGTTGAAAAATTTGAAGAAATGATTAAGAATAATGAATTATTAGAATATGCTAAGGTTCATTATGGAATGTATTATGGAACACCAAAAGCTAATATTGAGGAATCGCTTGAACAAGGATATGATGTTATTTTAGTTATTGATGTACAAGGAGCAGCTAAGATTAAAGAGTTATTCCCTGAAACTATTTTAATTTTTGTTATGGCACCTTCAATGGAAGTTGTAAAAGAAAGAATCAAAAAAAGAGGCGGAGAAAATGCTGAACAAATTATTAAAAGATTTGAGGTTGCATATCGTGAACTAAATGAAGTTAATAAATATAATTATGTTGTTGTTAATGATGATTTAATGGATGCTGTTCAAAAAATTGAAGCCATTTTAATTTCAGAACAATGCAGAGTTGATCGTATAGAAGAAATTAGTGTTGAAAACAAAGAAGAAATAATTCATGAATTTTTAATCAATAAAGATTTTAATAATGAAATAAAACATATAAATTAATTTAAAAAGCAAGAATTTTATTTGTTCTTGCTTTTTATTCTATTTCACCATATTTTTCTTTATATTTTATTAATTCATTTAATATTGTTTCCATAGTTTCATTGACAGAATCATTTTCTTTTTTTAACGTTAAATATAATTCTTTATAATCAATAGTTTTTTCTTCATTTTTTATCTCTATTTGAGAAGTTTGATTTAAATTTTCTTGATTTTCTATTGGGGCTACATCTATATTTGTCACTACATTATCTATTTGATCTGGTGTTTGATTTCCCATTGGTGATTCTAATTTTACCTGAGTTATTTCATTATTCTCTATTGGCATTATTTCTGGAATAATATTTTCTGAAACAGTTTTTTGATTTTCTACTGGAACTACATTTATATTTGGTACTACATTATCTATTTGACCAGGTATTTGATTTTCAATTGATGATTCTAAATTCACTGGATTTTCTTCATCAATTTTTGGAATATTGATTGGTTCTATATCATTATTTTCTGAAATATTTTCTTGATTTTCTATTGGGACTACATCTATATTTGGCACTACATTATCTATTTGATCTGGTATTTGATTTTCAATTGGTGATTCTAAATTCACTGGATTTTCTTCATCAGTTTTTGGAACATTGATTGGTTCTATATCATTATTTTCTGAAATATTTTCTTGGTTTTCTAATGGAACTACATCTATATTTGGTACTACATTATCTATTTGATCTTGATTTACATCAACTGATTGGTCTATCATTTCATTATTTGAAGTAGATAATTCACTTTCAAAATAATTTGAAGATAGTATGTTAACTAATTTTTGATCTAGTTTAAAAAACCTTGGATTTGATACCTTAATACCATCTATTAAACTATAGTCTAAATCTTTTGTTTCTATCATTTTTTTTGATTTTAATTCTTTTATTACTTTTTTGACAATTTTTTGCATTCCCTTCCACTCTGTTTCATCCTTTATATTTTGAATAACTGGAACGCCTAATTCTTCTAACACTTTCATTAAATATAATTTTTGATAATTCTTTTCATCAAATTCACCTATTGTATATATCAAATAACAATTATTACGAAATTTAAAATATCTAACTAGATCAACATTCATTTTAGTTCCATCAGGATTTGTAATCATCATTTTTTTCATTATAGCACCTCTTTATTCTTAAATGTATTATACCATTATTCATATTTTTTTCAAATAAAAATTTAAAAAAATGTCTATTGGACATTTTTTGCACTACTAATTTTTCTCTTTTCATTCATCATGTATTCAGATATAATAGTTTCTATCTCTGGTAAAGCATTTCTATCAATGTTTGAAAATGTAACAAATTCTTTTACCGTATCTATTTCTATTTTACCCCATATAAGACCCATTTTTATTTTTAAGTCGTTAAATAAATCGGGAGTTATTGTAGTAAAAAAATAACCAAAAAGAAGTCTTTTTTCTCCCATCATAATTCTTTTATTTGTTAAAACAACAGCATATGTGGATGTAAAATCTAAGGGATTATCATTCTTTTGAGCAGCAAAAGCATATAATACTTCTTCACCTGGATTTAAATGTTTTTCTATTATTTTAGCATGTTGTTTTAATCTCCATGATATTGTCATAGGATATTTACTTTTAAAATTTTGTAATCTCTGATAAACTGTTTGTTCCATACATTCACCTCTTCGTTATCTATTTTTATTATATCATTATTTTTAAAAATTTAAAATAAGCTTTTAATTGATGATATATTTTTTAATATATATTTAAAACAAATTTGAATAAAATCAAAACTTATGTCAACAATATACATAGGAGGAATGAAAAAAATGCAAAATGTACCTAATATAATATCAACTAAGGATTTATCGTATATTTGTGATATGTTCAATTGGAATTTTACTATGTCTAAAAAAGCACTAAATTATAGTAACAATGTTACTGATAGTGAAATAAAAGATGAATTGTTAAATATATTTGATATGCACAAAAAAATTTGTAATCAATTATTAAATATATTAAATGGAGGACAAAATGAACAATAAATTACAAAATCAAAAAATAGAGCTTGATAGTTCTATAAATATGAATGACGAAAATTATTTAAACGATATTCTTGAAACTGAAAAAAATATGAGTGTTAATTTTACATATGCTTTAAATGAAGCAAGTAATGAAAATTTGTTTAATGAACTATATGAAATGTTTAAACAAATTAAAGAGGCTCAAAGAAATCTTTTTGAACTTAGTTTTAGGAAAGGATTTTATTCCCTTGAAAAAGCTGAGAACAATAAAATTAATGAAGAGTATAATACACTTTTAAATAAATTTAATGAAATTAAGTAAAAGAGTTTATAATAACATCTTTTATTTTTTTATTGTTTGGGATAAGTATTTATAAAATTTCTTTTTGAATTTTTGAATTTATAATGATTGTAGCCATTATTGATAATAAAAATATTATTATAAATACCTTTTCCCCTATAAATACACTAATTAAAGATAATATTGAGAATATAATTATTTCGGTAAAACATAAACTCATTTGCCCTACTGTGGATAGTAAATTATAATCTTCCTTAGAATTTTTTATAATATTTTGAATTGAGGTTTGAATAGATGTTTCATACACTTTTTCAAAATTATCACTTATAGTTTTATTTATTGAGATTAATAATTTACTCTTTAATAATAAGTATAAACTCGTAATTATCACTCTTATGTAACTTACTACTGTATTTGATTTTACTATATTTTTATCTGTATATTTACCAATTATAAAAACGGTTATTATTTGTAAACTTAAAGAGACTGTCATAACTATTGCGAAACTTTTAAAGTCTTTTAATACTAAAAAGATATATAATGGTACAAATAATCTTTCAATTATATGAAATGTTCTTAAACTATAAATAGTTTTGTAATTACTTTTATTCTTTAAAATATATCTCAAAGTTTCTTTAAATATATTTTTATTATTTTTAACAGGTTTATAATCAACTAACTTTGTAAATATGTAATCTAAAATAAAAAAGATAGTTATTGTTATAAATAATATATTATTATTTTCTTTTAACACACCATAACTAACTAAACAACTAGACAATGTTGCTCCTAAGATTCTTGAAATATTTCTAAAACTATTATATCTTCCTCTATATTCAGTTTCTACATACTTATTTGAAACAGCGTCTTCAATAGGATTTGCAAGCGCACCAGGTAAACTCATTGCAAAAATAAAGAATATTATATTACTATAATCACCATTTAATATAATATATGTACTTACTACTCTTAAAATATTAGCAATTAATGAACACATAGCTATTCCAAATCTACTAGATATTGTAATAAATAAAGGAGATAAAATTCCCATTATACCAAATCTTATCCCATATAAAAACAAAATTTGATATAATGACATTCCATTTTTATAAAGCATAACAACACCAAATATATCTATAAAAGAATTGGCAACTGAATAACAAAATTTTGACAAATATAAATATATATATTCTTTTTTATATAAACTTTTCTTCATACTATACTTCCTTAATTTTTTCTAATAAAATTATACTATAAATTATAAAAATTAAAAAGTTAGTACACACTTATTTGATATTTTAAAATTTATTTATTTTTTATAATAAATATTTTATATCAAAAAAAGTATCAACGAATCTGATGATACTTTTTTAATTAGTTATTAAATCATTTTCTTCATTAACTTGTTTTTGTAATAACTCTAAATCTTTTATATTTTTATTATCTTTTAATACTTTCATTTGTCTTTTTGCTGAATGATTAAGTCTTACTAACCTTTCACCTTGTGGTATTTTTTCTTCAATTAGTTCTGCATTTGTGTTTTGCAGATTGTTTAATATCACTAAATGAAGCAAATCAGTATAATCTCTTATATTTCCATTTTCAGCAAGTTTTGGATTTCTTTCTCTCCATTCTTTTGCTGTCATCCCAAATAAAGCAACATTTAAAACATCAGCTTCTTCAGCATAAACAAATTTCTTTTGCGCTTCTGTAAGTGTTGGAACAATATAGGTTTTTACTGCATCAGTGTGAACCACATAGTTTAATTTAGATAAAATTCTATTTGCTTGCCAATCTATTTTTTCTTGATAAGCTTCATTAGTTTTTAATCTCTCAAATTCAGTTATTAAATATAATTTAAACTCCGAGGATAGCCAACTTGCAAATTCAAATGCAATATCTGGATGGGCATATGTTCCAATACTATATCTCCCACCTTTTGAAATTATTCCTATTGTTTTAGTTCTTTTTACCCATTGTGTTGGTGACATTGCAAATGAGTTTCTACCGTATTCAGTTTTAATTTGGTCGAATTCGACCAAATTAAAATCTTGATTATGAATTTCTTCCCATAGTCCAATATAATCAATAGTATTTATTCTTCTTAACCAGTTTTTAACTGTAAAAGATGGATCACTTGAATTTTGATACTTTGCTAAATCAGTTAAAGAAATGTAATTAACATTTCCAACTCTTAGTATTCCCACCTTATTTTCTTTAACTATTATTTCTGATTTACCAAATCTTTTTTCAATATTTTTTTCTCATTTCTATTTAGATTTTAAAAGGTGTCAACAAATATAATTATTGTTCACACCTTTATTTTACTACATAATTTTAATTTTTTGTGGACAAGTTCAAAAAACGAACCAACTTAATAATTTTTGAATTTTAAATATTCCTTTATTTTATGCTACTTTCCACAGCAATTCTTATATTTTTTTCCCGAACCACATGGACAAGGTTCATTTCTACCAATTTTGTTTACTACTTTTGGCGATTTCTTTTTTACTTTATTAGCATCATTTACAGCTTCACCTTTAACAACTTGTTTTCTTTCAACATTTTGTCTTACTTCAGCATTTATTAAGTAAGTTGTTATTTCTTTATCAATATTGCTAAGCATATCATCATACATTTCAAACCCTTCTGATGTATATGCTCTTAAAGGATCTACTTGTGCATAACTTCTTAAATGAATTCCTTCTCTTAAATTAGACATTGTATTTATATGTTCCATCCAATGTGTATCAATAACTCTAAGTGAAATAGCTTTTTCAAACTCATTTGCTATTTCAATTGGTAATTCTTCTATTTTTTTTGTATATTCTTCTACAACTTTATCATAAATATAGTCAATTAAATCATTTTCCTTTAATTCTTTTATTTCTGAAATAGATATTTCTGATTTTACAAGATGTTCATTTACGTATTCTAATATTTCATGTAAATCTAAATCTGTTAAATAACCTTCAGGTAACATATGACTATCAACTAAATCTGTAACATAATTTTTAAAAGTTTCTAATATTGTTTCATGAATTGATTCTGAATCTAATATTTCATTTCTTTTTTCATAAATATATTCTCTTTGTTGATTAATTACATCATCATATTGAAGTAAATTTTTACGGATATCAAAGTTATTTCCTTCAACTCTTTTTTGAGCTGATTCTATTGAACCTGATAAGAATTTATTTCTAATTGAAGTATCATCATCAAATCCAATTCTTGCTAACATTTCTTTGGCTCTATCAGTACCAAATCTAACCATTAAATCATCTTCAAAAGAAACACAAAATTGAGATGCACCTGGATCACCTTGACGACCAGACCTACCTCTTAATTGATTATCAATTCTTCTTGATTCATGTCTTTCAGTACCGATTACAAATAGACCGCCTAATTCTTTTACTTCATCTGATAATTTAATATCTGTTCCACGTCCTGCCATATTAGTTGCAATTGTGACAGCTCCTTTATCACCAGCTTTTGCTATAATTTCTGCTTCACGAGCATTATTTTTAGCATTTAAAACTTCATGTGGAATATGTTCTTTTTTTAACATTGAACTAATTAATTCACTAGTTTCTACTGCTATTGTACCTACAAGTACTGGCTGACCATTAGCATGTCTTTCCTTTATTTCATTAATAATAGCTTTATATTTTCCTTTTTTTGTTGCGAATAATAAATCACCATAATCTTTTCTAGCTATAGGTTGATTTGTTGGTATTTCGATAACATACATGTTATAAATTTCTCTAAATTCTTCTTCTTCTGTTTTTGCTGTACCTGTCATACCAGATAGTTTATTGTACATTCTGAATAAATTTTGGAAAGTAATTGTTGCTAGTGTTTTTGTTTCTTGTTCTATTTCTACACCTTCTTTAGCTTCGATTGCTTGGTGTAATCCATCAGAATAACTTCTTCCCGCCATTAAACGACCAGTGAATGGGTCAACGATAACAATCTTTCCATCACTAACTACATAGTCCATGTCCTTCTTCATAGCATAATTAGCACGTAATGCTTGATTTATGTAATGAACTAAATTGGTATTTGATAAATCATATAGATTGTCTACATTAAAGAATTTTTCAGCATCTTTTATTCCTTCTTCATCTAATGATACAGATTTTGTCTTTTCATCATATATATATCCTTTATTTTCAGTTAGTTTTTTTACAAATTTATCAGCAGATATATATAAATTAGCAGATTCCATTCTGCCACCAGATATAATAAGTGGTGTTCTGGCTTCATCTATAAGAACTGAATCAACTTCATCTATAATTACAAAATTTAATGGTCTTTGAACTCTATTTTCAGCTTTTACAACCATGTTATCTCTTAAATAGTCAAATCCAAGTTCATTATTAGTTGTATACATAATATCACAAAGGTAAGCTTCTTTTTTTTCTTTTGGAGAACTTTCGCGGAAATTAATTCCAACAGTAAGTCCTAAAAATCTATAGATATTCCCCATCCAGTTAGCATCTCTTTCTGCTAAGTATTCGTTTACAGTTATAATATGAACACCTTGTCCTGTTAATGCATTTAGATAAGCAGGCATAGTTGCTGTAAGGGTTTTACCTTCACCTGTTTTCATTTCAGCAATATTACCACCATGAATAGCAAGTCCACCTAATATTTGAACATAATATGGTTTCTCTCCTATAACACGATATGCAGCTTCACGAGCAGTAGCAAATGCTTCAACCTTAATATCTTCTAGTGTTTCACCATTTTCTAATCTTTTTCTAAATTCTTTTGTTTTATCTTTTAATTTTTTATCAGTTAATTTACTATATTCTTCATCTAATGAAATAATTTCATCAGCCACTTTTTTAAATTTTTCTAGTTCTTTATATTCTTGATCAAATATTTTTTTAAGAAAATTCATTTTATTTCCTTCTTTCTATAAATATATATTATATTTTATCAAATTTTTGATAAAAATAATAGTATTTTAAAGAAAAAAGGAGCATTAGGCTCCTATTTCATATCAATTATTCCGTAATTTCCATCTTTTCTTTTATATAAAACTGAATTAGTTTTTGTATCTGCATTTTGGAAAGCAAAGAACTCATGTCCAAGTAAATTCATTTGAAGTATTGCTTCTTCTTCACTCATTGGTTTTAAGTCTATTGTTTTTCTCTTTATAATCTCACTATTTTCTTCTTCAACAGATTCAAAATCTTTAAACATATTTATTTTTTCTTTGTTTTCTCTACGTTTAATTCTAGTTTTATTTTTTCTAATTTGTCTTTCTAATTTGTCGGTAACAAGATCAATTGATGCATATAAATCTTTATTTGTTTCTTCAGCTCTAATAAGCATTTTTTTAAGTGGAATTGTAACTTCTACCTTATGTCCAACACCTTGTTTCGATATCAAAACATTTGCTAAAAGTTCCTCACTATTTTCAAAATACTTATCTAGTTTGTTCAATTTTGATTCAATGTATGTTTTCATTGAATCAGTGGTTTCGCTTTTAATGTTTCTAACATTATATTTCATAATCATCAATCCTTCCTATTTATATTATAACATGTAATTTTTTAAACAGAAAGTTTTTTTATTATTTTTCATATTTTCACATTTATATTGAATAAAAAAAACTACTCTAGATTTATAAAATTTAAACTAAAGTAGTTTTTATTTCGACAACATTCTTCGCTTGAAGACCTTTATCAGTTCTAACTAGTTCAAATTCGACATATTGACCTTCTACTAAGGTTCTATAACCTTCAGATAAAATTGAAGAATAATGTACAAAAATATCTTCTCTATCATTATATTCAATAAATCCAAACCCTTTGTCATTATTAAACCATTTAACTTTACCTCTCACAAAACACGTCTCCCTTCTAGTAATCTTCGTTACAAGATTATTATAAATATAAAATTACACAGATTCAACAAATTTAAATCAACAAATTATGACATTTCTCGATGTTCTTTTGCGAAACCATCGTTATTGTACCATGCAAGTTATAAATAACTTAGATTTTTGTCGTGAATTGTCACTTTTTCTGTACGAATTGTAATCTTTTTTTATTTTGGAACTTTTTAAAAACATTTAAAATTAACTTTAAAACATTTCGTACAAGTTTTAAAATTACTTTCTAATTTTAATTTATAATTGATTCCGATGTGAGGTGTTTTTATGAAAAATAAGTTTTTAAATTACAGTTTAAAAATGATTAAAAATAACAATTCAAATCTAAGTGAAATTGAATTAGATGAAATTAGATATGGACTTGAAGGAATCTATTTAACTATAACAAAAACAATCGTCATATTTGCCCTTTCATTAATTCTCGGGGTTTTTAAAGAAATGCTGTTATTGTTGTTTTTCTTTAATATTTTAAGATTTACTGGATTTGGATTACATGCTAAAAAAAGTTGGCAGTGTTGGATTTCCTCTATTATTTTATTTGTTTTTCTGCCTATGTTAGCGAAAGTGATTATAATACCTTTTTGTATTAGATTTATTATAGACATGTTAAGTATTATATTGATATTTAAATTTGCACCAGCTGATACAGAAAAGCATCCTTTAATAAATGAGAAAAAAAGAAAGATATGGAAAATTATAACAACCATCAATACCATCTTTATTGTATTATTGAATTTAATAATTAAAGATAATACAATAATAAACCTAATAATATTCAGTATCTATATTGAAATCATTTTAATAAATCCATTAACTTATAAATTTTTAAATTTAAACTACAATAACTATCAAAAATATAATTTAGAAGTGGAGGTAGTGTAATGAATTTTGTGATAAATTTTTTAAAAAATCTCGGTAAAATAAGTTCATCTGTTGGAACTAATGCATGTGTATTTTTATATTTAGACGAATCTGTCTGTCCAAAATCATTATTAAAATAAGAGCTTTTAGGCTCTTATTTTTTTATATATAATTTTTGAACATAATATGGTCCATTAACTTGTCTTTCTGACGAAAAAATATCTTTTTTCTTATTTATTATATCTTTAACTAATGATAATCCATAACCTTTTCCATTTCCCTTAGTTGTATAACCTTCTTTATCCAATTTTGATAAATTTACACATCCCTTATATGTATTAGAAAAGCTAAATATAATATTTCCCTTCTCAACACTAGCATCGATTACAATATATTTTTTATCTGCTTCATTTACAGCCTCTATTGCATTATCTAAATAAACACCCATAATTTTACTTATATCATGTAAATTATCTTTAATAACTTTCTTTACTTTTTTATCATCTAATTTAGGTGAAATATCTACATAAACATCAATACCTCTGTTTATCATTTCTTCAACTTTATAATAAATTAAACCTTTTAATCCACCTTGTGGTAGATATTGAATTTTTCTAATCAACTCAACATTTTTATCATCTTGCTCTTCATTGATCAAATCATTTATATAATCTTTTACCTTTTTAGTTTTAACCATACCACTAATCAAAATTAATTGATTTTTATATTCATGTTGTTTTTTACTCTTTTCATCAATTGTTTGTTCATAAACTTTAACATAATTAAGTAATCTTTCATATTCACTGGTAATACGATTATTATTTGTTTTTTCTTTAAAATATCCTAAAACAAATACAAATACTCCAATACAAAATAAATTAGTAACAATCAACAATGATGATGGTAAAACTTTAATAAAATTATTATATAAAACAAATGTTATAACTATTAAAAAAGCAAGAAAAATAAATATTGTAAACTTCTTTTCATTTTCATTATACCATTCAATAATACTATTCGATATCTTTTTAATTATATTTATTTTAGACAAAATAAAACTAAAAAGAAAAATTATCATATTAATTGAAATAGTGAAAATAGGATTACTACTTAAAGATATAGAATGTTGTCCTAATATTATAGCTAAAACAAAACTGCAAATTAATTCAGAGATAGTTAATAGAAATAACATTATAAATAGACCTATTAAAGTTTTTACAAATGACTGCTTATATAAAATAATCAAAGCAATCAAACAATATAGATGTATGAAATAAGGTCTAATATATACTAAATCCAATTTAGTTAAAGTAAAATATAATAATCCAATTAATAAAGAAAATATAAAGATCTTTTTATTAAATTCAAATTTTTTCTTATAAACTAAATTACAAAATAAATAACAATATAATATAAAATATAAACTATTACATACAAACCAACTAACTTCTAACATATTCTTTTAAGCCCTTTCTTTTCTCTCTTGCTATTACATCAATGAAATCACCAGTTTCAAAGTAAATAACATTCTCTTTCCAATCTATTTTGGAAATTTTCTCAGTGTTAACTATACAACTTCTATGAGTTAGATAAAATCTATCATCTAGAATACCTAACATATAATTAATTGTTTTATTAACAGCTATCTCATTATAAACAGTTTTAATTATACACTTTCTATCAACAGTATCTTTCATAATATAAATAATATCATCTAAATGAATTATATAAGAAATACCATCTGATGAAAAGGTTAAAGTCTTTTTATTGTTAACTTGACTAATGGCTCTCTTAATTGCTTTCTCTAAACTAGCTTCACAATTATCATATTTTGAAATAAAATCTAATAACATTATTTGTGATTTTAAAGCTTCAAACCCAAGTTCATTATGAGATGTAACTAATATAATAACACTTTCCCAATCTTTCTTCCTAATTTCTCTTGCAATGTCTAAACCAGATAAACCTTCTTTCATTTCAATATCTAAGATATAAATCTTTGATTTACCTGTTTTAACTAATTTTTTAAAATCATTATCGAATTTTTCAAACTCTGTAACATGATAGTAACTATCATTATTAATTAAGAGCTTATCAATTATTTTTCTTTCAATTGTTCTATAACGTTTTTCGTCATCACATATAACAAACTCCATTATCACAACTACTCCCTTTCTATTTACTTTTAGCAAAATCATATCATAGGTAATAATAAAAATCAATCACAAAAAACTTCATTATTTATTCTTTCGAATATTTTTGGATTTTTAAATTCTTTTATATAATTTTCTAATTTTGTTTTATTTAATAGTTTTTTTATTTTTTTGTAATTATTTATTATTTCATGATACACTTCATAATCAAGAGACATTTTATTTCTTACAATCTCTATTAATAGTCTTTCAAGATCATATATTAAAATATTAAAATTATGATAAGTTATTTTGCTAACACCAATACTATATAGACTTGTTGTCATAAATATTTGCTTTATATTTTCATCTAATATTTTTCTATCTTTTTGTTTAGTAGCTATATAGTAAATATCACCACTTTTTTTTATTAATCCATAACAATAACAAGCCGTCTGTAAAGTAAAAACAGCATTAGGATGTTTTTTAGAAATATATTCTAAATATTCAAATTCCTTTGCTGTTGAATATACGCCTTTTTTTACCATATATAACTCTTGATTTTTTATTTTTTGTTTTATTTGATAATCACTTAATCCTAATTTTGTTAGGTCTTTATAAAGATATATCATAACAACCACCTTTTTCATTATACGAATATTTCTTTAAAAATGCAATAAATTACCTACAATTAGTTTAATCAAATTTTTAAATTATATTCTTTCTTTTTTAAAGTTAATTTTCTTATCCAATCAACTGGTATAACTGTTATAGAGATGAAAAGGACAAGGAATAATTCAAAAAGTGATAAACCAGATGTTCTAAATAATATTCCACCATGGTAGATAAGTACTATTTGAACAATAAAAATTAAAGCAATTATTATTAAAAACATTTTATTTTTTAAGATATTTGATACTAAATTAATTCTTGTAGTTCTTGCATTAAAACAGTTAAATATACCTGTAAAAATAAACAAAGCAAAAAAACCTGTCATAAATGAAGCATTAGTGTTAAAGAGATTTTTTATTAATGGCAATTTTAAAAATAATACAAATAATATTGATGAATATAAACCAGTGACAATAATTTGACTAAACATATATTTATTAATAATATGTTCACTTTTTTCTAATGGTTTTTCATCCATATATTCTAATATTGGTGGTTCATATGAGAAAGCAAGTCCTGCAAGTGTATCCATAACCATGTTTACCCAAAGCATTTGTATAACTGTTATTGGTGTATTAACACCTATAAATGGTCCTATAATAGATAAACTTATAGCACAAAAGTTAACTGTAAGTTGAAAAATAATAAATTTTCTAATACTTTTAAAAATTGTTCTACCAAATAAAACAGCTTTTGCTATGGATAAAAAATTATCATCCATAATAACAATATCACTAGCTTCTTTTGCTACTTCTGTACCACTTCCCATAGCAAATCCAACATTTGCTTTTTTTAAAGCTGGAGCATCATTAACTCCATCCCCAGTCATTCCAACTACATAATCTAACTCTTGTGATAATTTTACTAATCTACTTTTATCTTTTGGTAAAGCCCTAGCTACAACTTTTAATCTAGGAATTATTTTTTTTAGTTCTTCATCTGTTAGTTTATTTAGTTCATCACTAGTCAAGACAATTGCATTAGCATTTAACATATTTAATTCACTTGCAATACCAACTGCTGTATTTTTATTATCCCCAGTTATCATAACGGTCTTAATTCCAGCATTCTTAACTAATTCTAAGCCTAATTTTGCTTCTTCTCTTATTTCATCTTTAATACATACTATGCCAACAAAATTTAAATTTTTAAGTTCATTTGATACCCTATTATCACTCGTAGCAAGAGCAACTACTCTAATCCCACTTTTAGTTATATCTTTAACATAATTTATTACATTTTCTTTTTCAAAAAATGTCCTTTTTGTGCCATATTCATTATAATAACTAGTACATTTTTCTATTATTTTTTCAGGTGCACCTTTTATTAATTTTATTTTTTTATCTCTTTTTATAGTTGTAATCATATATTTATTTTTACTATCAAATGGAATATCTATTTTTTTCTCAATTTTTTCTATTCCAGTATTTATAAATTTTAAAAGGGCTCTATCAGTACTATTACCGCCTATTATTTTATTTTCATAATAATAACTATCATTGTTATAAACTAAGGAATCTTTTAATATTTGATAATATTTTCCCTTTAATTCATTTTCATTTTGGTATGTTTTAAAGTTACCATCTATTATTTCTATAACTTCTAATTTTCCTTTTGTTAATGTTCCTGTTTTGTCTGTAAATAATATATTTAAATTACCAGCTGTTTCTATACCAACTAATCTTCTAACCAAAACATTATTTTTTAACATTTTCTTCATATTAGAAGATAATACCAAAGTTATCATCATAGGTAATCCTTCTGGTACGGCTACAACGATAACAGTCACACAAAGGGTTAAAGCATAGAGTATATGCCCTGTTATAAAAGGAATATTTTTTATACACATAACTATCTTGTCTATATCAAAATTATTTTGAATAACTATAACGGAAAATAGATAAGCAAAAGCTACTAAAATAGCACCAATATAACCTATTCTACTTATAATATTAGCTAAATCCCTAAGTCTAATTTTTAGAGGACTATCCGGATTTTTTTCAGATATTTCGCCTGCTAGTTTACCATATTCTGTATCTTTACCGACTTTTTCTACAAGCATTGAACCTGTTCCTGTATATATTACACTTCCTCTATATAAATAATCTTTTTGATTCTTATTTTTTTCTTTTGTTTCTCCTGTTAATGATGATTCATCTACACTTATACTACCATCTATTAAAGTCCCATCTGCTGGGATTCTATCTCCTGATTGTAATAAAATTATATCACCTACAACAACATCAGATACATTTATTTCCATTTTTGTTTTATTACGCAAAACTTTACATTTTATTTTTAGAGCTTCTTCTTGAAGTTTTTCAAAAGCTTTTTCACTTCCATATTCGGATATTGATGATACAAACGAAGCAATAAAAATAGCTATAACTATACCTACTGTTTCATACCAATCAAAATCTTTTATTAAAAATACTGTTTTTATTCCAAGCGCTATTAATAAAATTTTGATCATTGGATCTCCTAATGATTCAATTAGTAATTTTAAAAAACTATTTTTATTAGTTTGTACAATATCATTTGTTCCATATTTTTCTCTATTTTTTACCACTTCATCGTTAGTTAAGCCATTTTTTAAGTTCATAATTTTTTCCTCCTACAAAATGTATATTAAGGAAATTATGAAATTATATATTTTATTAATCGACTTATAATAACAAAAAAAGCATGATTAACATGCTTCATCACATAATACATCATATACACTATTCATTCCATCCATATATATTTGTTTTAATTCATTTTTTTGTTTTGTTGTGAGTGGTGTATAAGGATCTTTTTGAGAATCAACTGTTGATGTATGTAGACTTAGAATTTTACCATCTTTTACAAAAACAACAGTTGGATAATATAATCTTTTTATACTGTCATCATTTAAACCATCATAAGATGGTAAATAATCTTTTAGTATTTCAACTAAATTTTTATATTCATCTGTTCCTTCTTTTTCGGTAACAATATTACCATTTTCATCTAATGATTTTTGATCTCTTGAATCTTTATTATCATAATAATAAATTTTATCTATACCAAGTTCTTTGGCTGCATCTATTAAAACAGGAACAGCATTTCTACACCATGGACATTCTTTAAAGCCAAAATATATTACTCCTGTTTTATTTTTTAATATATCAACCACTTCTTCATAATTTGAATAAACGATTGGATTATCATTATCTATTTCTACTTTAACATAATCATGTTTACTACTTTCGTTATATGTATTATTAAGTGATTCATATTCTTTTTTAAATTTTGATTCATCTGTTTCTACATTTGTATTGTTTTTAAAAATTGAAAATGTCGTTACTAGTACTATTAAAACAGCTACTATTATTATTAAAATATTTTTTTTCATAACTACCTCTATTCTATATTTATAATATCTCTAAAATTTGTTGGAAAACCTATTTTATCTAAAATTATTTTTAAAGGAATTACATCTATTTTACTATCCAATATATCTATCTCATATCCTATTTGATATAACATATCATTAAATTCTTCTTCTGTTAACATTTGCTTCATTATTATAATTAAAGCAAACAAGTCATTTTTGCCAAATTTATATTCATCTTCTTCATCTTTTTCAATATTCATAAAAATATGGTATTTACAATTTGGAATTGTTTTTTGAGTTCTATGATCATATAAAATATCTTCATGAGCACATAAATTTCTAAAATTAGCTAGCATTTGAAGATATGTAAACATTGTATCACTATGGATATTATACATATTACTTATTTCAGCTTGATCTTCAACTTTTAATATTCCATATAATTCTGATACAATACCAAAAGATAAAACTTTAACTAGAATCCACATTGGAATATATCCATAATTATTGATATAGTGAGATGTCGCTGTATGTTGTTTTCCATTTACTCTTATTTGTCTTTTTACTTTATTTAAGACATCATAAACTTGTCTTGATTTAATACTATCTTGGGTATAATTTTTAGGATCCAAATATTCTTTTTCTTTAAATCCATATTTTTTTGACATTTGATAACTAATTATTGATTTAATATTATTTTCAACAATTAATAAATATTTAAACATAATATTTCTGATATTACGATCAAATACAAATGTTGCATATAACTCTTCAAATGTCGTTCCTGCAATGAATTTATTATCCATAAAATTTCTTTCAAATAAATGTCTATATCCATTTATAAAAAAGTAATTTTCACGATATAAAATATCTTTTGTTTTTTCTATATCATTTATTATTAAACCTCTATCTTTTAATATAGTGATTTGTTCATCTAATGTTTTGAATATTTTTTTACCCATAACAAATCCTCCTATATTTTGATTATATCACAAAATAAGGCTTATTTCTATTAATTTGTTAAATATTCAACAACACTATTTCTTATTGTTGTAGCTATTTTGTTTTGATAACTATCTTGTTTTAATAAGTATCTATCACTTGCATTACTTAAAAAACCTAGTTCTAATAAAACACCTGGTTTATCTATTCGTTTTTGTAAATATAATTCTTTTGTTTTCTTATATTTTCTTGTACTATTTAAATCTTTCTTAAAATGTTTTTGAAAAATTTTAGCTATTTTTTCATTTTCAGAATTTTTGTCATCATAGAATACTTGTGCGCCACGCCATACTCCTGTATCCTCTGCATTTAAATGAATTGATATAAATAAATCACAATCTGATTTATTTATTATATTACCTCTTCTAGATAAATCACTTCTTTTTCTATTTATTGTATTAGGTACTGATAAATCATAATCACCATATCTAGTCAAATAAACAATAGCACCTTCTTTAATGAGAATATCCTCAACCTTTTTACTTATTTCTAAATTTATATCTTTTTCTTTTATTCCTTTATACATAGCGCCTGGGTCTAAATTTCCATGACCAGGATCTATATATATTACTTTTCCTAACAATAAAAGTTCATTATTTTTAGCATATATGTAATTAATACTACATAAAGAAATTAAAAAAATAAGTAAAACATATATCTTGTATTTTAACATTTTACCACCTATATCATTATATGTTTTTAATTTGGTATAAATGTAAATTTATTGGTTAAGATAATTTTATGGTTAATAAGCCAATAGTCAACAAGCATTTCTATTTGCTAGAATTATATTGAAGAGAGGTGTTATCTATGGAAAAAATATATAAAGTTAATTTTGAAAATGGATATTACCTATTTAAACTTGAAAAATTATTGGCTGATAAGAAAATAAGTAAAAATAAAATTATGCGTGATACTAATACTGACTTTAAAGTTTTAAAGAGATTAGGACATGGAGAATTAGCTAGAATTGATATAACTGTTTTAGCTAGATTATGTGATTACTTAGATTGTGATATTAAAGATATAGTTGAATACAAAAAAACTCATTAATTTGAGTTTTTTTCATATCTCGCATATATACCACATGGTAAAACTAAATCACTATTTTTTATTGGAAGTCCTATTTCATCTGAATATATTTTTCCATCCAAGTTATTTAAAACATTTTTTAACATATTAACTAATGATTCTTTTGATAAACCCGTTGTATAACAATTTATTATAAAAAATAAAGGATCATCCGCTAGTATTTCTTTACATAATTTAACTAATTCAAATAAATTTTTTTCTATATCCCATACTTCGCCATTAGCGCCTCTTCCATAACTTGGTGGATCCATAACGATGGCATCATACTTATGTCCTCTTCTAATTTCTCTTTTTACAAATTTTAAAACATCATCTACCAAAAATCTTATTGGTCTATCTTCTAAATTTGATGATTTAACATTTTCCTTAGCCCATTCAACCATACCACGACTTGAATCAACATGAACAACACTTGCTCCTGCTTTTAAGCATGCTACACTTGCTCCACCTGTATATGCAAATAAATTTAAAACACTTATCTCTTTTTTAGATTCTGTTATTTTTTTTATCATAAAATCCCAGTTAGCAGCTTGTTCTGGAAATAGTCCTGTATGTTTAAAACCCATTTGTTTGATATTAAACACCATATCTTTATAGTTCACTGTCCAAGATGGTGGTATATTTTTTATATTCTCCCAGTGTCCTCCACCTTTATTACTTCTAATATAATAAGCATGAATATTATCATATTTATCTTTTAAAATTTCATCATTCCATATTATTTGTGGATCTGGTCTAAGTAATATATATTTTCCCCATCTTTCAAGTTTTTCACCATTTGATGCATCTATTATTTCAAAATCTTTCCAATCATTACTTATAGTCATTTTATCACCATATATATTATATCATAAGATTATTTTAAAACATGTGTTTTTATCTTTTTTATATCATTTATTTCATTTATTGCATATTCTTTGTCATCATCATAAATATATTCAATCGATATGATATCATATTTATCTGTTTCAAAGTAAAAATTAATATCATTAGGTTCTATATCGCCATGTTCAAAATATACTTCATAAGTATCTAGGTCTTTTATATTTTGCTTTAAATCTTTTATATTTACCTTTTTTACATCATATAGTTTGTCATCTATTTCTACCTCATATTCATCATTTATATTATTTAAATATTTATTTATATCTGTTTTATTATTTTTACATCCTACTAATACTATTGTTGAAAAAGTTAATAATGCTACTGATTTATATAATTTTAAATTTTTCATTTTTTTCCTCCTTAGTCAATTATATTAACATATTTAAAAAAAGAGAAAAGAAAACCAAGAAAATTTCTTGGTTTTTTATATGCACTATTATCTCTTTGAAAATTGTGGAGCTCTACGGGCACCTTTAAGTCCTGGTTTTTTACGTTCTTTAACTCTAGAATCTCTAGTAATAAATCCTGATTTTTTTAGAACTTTTCTATAACTATCTTCACTTGTTTCATTTGCTGAATCATATGAAAGTAAAGCTCTTGTTATACCTAATCTGATTGCACCAGTTTGACCAGTGAATCCACCACCATTAACTTTTACTTCTATATCAAATGTTTCTTCATTATTTGTTGCTACTAAAGGTTGTTTTAAATCCATTACATTTGTTTCATATGGAAAGAAATCTCTAACATCTCTTCCATTAACTGTAATTTTTCCTTTTCCTGGAACCATCTTAACTTGTGCTACAGATGATTTTCTTCTTCCAGTACCAATATAAACTTTTGAATTTGCCATTTAAAAACCTCCTATTTTAATTTTAACTCTACTGGTTGTTGAGCAATATGTGGATGCTCAGAACCTGCATAAACAAATAATTTTTTATACATTTGACGTCCAAGTCTTCCTTTTGGAAGCATACCTTTAACAGCTCTTTCCATCATTTCAACTGGATAATTTTCTTTCATTGTACGTGCAGTTCTTTCTCTTAATCCTCCAGTATATCTACTGTGATTGTAATAAATTTTGTTATCTAATTTATTACCAGTTAAATTTACTTTTGAAGAGTTAATTACGATTACATAATCTCCACAATCAATATGTGGTGTGAAAGTTGGTTTATTTTTTCCTCTTAAAATGTGAGCAACTTGTGTAGCTACACGTCCTAAGTTTTGACCTTCAGCATCAATTACGTACCAATTACGAACAACGTCTTCTTTTTTTTGCATATAAGTGTCTTTCATAATATTTTCCTTCCCTTTACTAATTTTGTTGAAATAAGTGTTCCCAATACTTATTTCATGGGATATTTAAAATGTACCAATTAAAATTGTACTAAAACATTGTTTAAAAGTCAATAATTTTAGTTTATTTTTTTTTATAATACACGGTATCTAAGTATAATCCCTCTGCTGGTGCGGTTATAAAAGCTTCCTTTCTATCTTTTTTATTTATTATATCTACAATATCTTTGGGATTTATCTTTTCTTCTCCAACAAATATTAATGTTCCAACAATATTTCTAACCATATATCTTAAAAAGCCGTCACCAATAAATTCTAAATAAATAATACCATTTTCTTGTTTTATATTTATATCATATATTGTTCTTGTATAATTAGTTATTTCTTTTGTTGCTTTTGTAAATGATTTAAAATCATGTTTCCCTATAAAATATTTACTTGCTTCTTTCATTTTTGAAATATTTAAATTCTTATTATATTGATATACATAATTTCTATCAAATAAATTATATTCTAAAATATTTATTTTATATACATATTTTTTCTTTTCTACATTAAAACGAGCATGAAAATTATTATCTACTTCTTCTATATGATTAATATAAATATCATTTGGAAGCATTTTATTTAATTTTTCTTTTATTTCTTTTAAATTATAATTTTTTTCTAAGTCAAAATGGGCTGCTTGATTAAGTGCATGAACCTTAGCGTCTGTTCTACCTGATGCGTGAATTATAACTTTATTATTGCTATTAATTTTTGTTAAAGCTTGTTCAATAGTCTGCTGAATAGTTCTTTTATTTTTTTGTTTTTGATAACCATTATAATTTGTTCCATCATATGAAAATGTTATTAAATATCTCATAATTCCTCCTATATATTTCTATATATATCTTTCATTAAATCATTTATTTCATCACGATATCCCAATCTTTTATTTTTTTTATTTAAAACTAAATTGGAAAATTTAATAACATTTGGAACTTCTATTCCATAGTTATTTAATATTTTTTCTTGTTTAAAAATATCATATTTATTACCTTGTAAGGTTATTTTTTTATCATTTAGTACATATACTACATCTGTAATTTTATGAACAAATTCTATATCATTGCTAGCAATTATTATTGTTTTATTATATCTCTTATTCATTTTATTTAAAATTTTATATAAGAGATTTTTGTTTGTATTATCTAACCCTATAGTTGGTTCATCTAGTATAAGTACATCTGGATTAGTAATTAAAGCAAGCGCTATGGAAATTCTTTTTTTTTCACTTTCACTTAGTTTACTTATTTTTTTTTCTAATATCATTTGATTTAAATTTACCATTTTAAGAGAATCTATTATTTTTTTTAAATTGTTTGTTAAATCCTTAAAATTGTCTATTACTAAATTATTTATAAATTCTGGTTTTTCTTTAACATACGCTACTTTTTCATTGTCAAGTTTTAAAATACCATTTGCTAATGGATATTCACCAGAGATTATATTTAAAAGTGTTGTTTTACCACAACCATTTTTACCTATTATGCTACTAATTTGCCCTTTTTTAAATTTAATACTAATATTTTCTAAAACTTCTTCTGATTTATAGTTAATCTTATTATACTCATAACTAACATTTTTTATTTCCATAATTTATTCACCAACTTATTCATATCTAAGTAAATATTATCTATTAAATCATAATAACCTAATTTTAATGATAATGAAGCCATAAATGGTAGTTCTAAGTTATTATTTTTAAATAATTTTTCTTGTTTAAAAGCTGTTTTTATATTATTATTTAAAACTATTTCTTTTTCATTTATTAATATTAGATAATCTCCATATACACTTTCTTCTACATCATTTGTTATATTAATGATTGTTTTTTTTGTTTGTTTCATATATTTAAATAATTTAGTTTTTGTTTGATTATCTACATTATTTAAATTATTATCTAAAATAATCATTTCTTTTTTAGAATATAAAGATGATAAAACAACTATAATATTTTTTTTAGAGTCAATTAATTTATCAAATGAATAATTAAGAATTTCACTAAGGTTTATTATATTTTTTGTTTCTTTTACTTTTTCTTCTATTTCTTTTTTTGATAATTTTGAATATATTTTTATAACTTCTAATATTGTTAAATATTCTATTTTATCTATTTCTCTTTTTAATAAAACTATATTGTTGTCTTGTTTCAAATTTTTAGCAAGTGTTGTTTTACCACAACCATTTTTACCTATAATAGTTGTTATTTTATTTTTCTTTATTTTTGAAATTATTTTTTCATTCATATAACCACCATACTTAATTAGTTATTATATTATAAAACTAATTTTTTTTAAATAGTTTTAGAAAAAAAATTAGAAGTTATTCTCCTAATTTTCTTCATCACTTGTAGTTTCTTCTTTTATCTCTTCATCTTTTTCTGGAAGATGTTTATGTTCTACAAGATAATCTATTTCTTCTTTTGTTAATGTTTCTTGTTCAAGTAATGCTTCTGCTATTAATTTTAATAAATCTCTATTTTTTGAAATTATTTCTTTTGTTTTTTCATAGCACTCATTAATTATTTTTCTTTGTTCTTGATCTATTTCAAAAGCAACTTGACTTGAAAAATTACGACTTTTATTATAATCTCTTCCTAAGAAAACACTACCTTCTTGTTGTTCAAATTGAACTGGTCCTAAATCACTCATACCATATTCTGTTACCATAGCACGAGCTATTTTAGTAGCTTTTTCAAAATCATTATGAGCTCCTGTTGTAATTTCACCAAACTCTAATTCCTCAGCTACACGTCCACCTAAAAGACCACTAATAGATTCTAATAATTCTGTTTTTGTTGATAAATATGTTTCCTCTCTTGGTAACATTAAGTTATATCCACCTGCTGCACCTCTTGGAATTATTGTAATTTTTTGAACTTCATTAGCACCTTCAAGTTTTATTCCAACAACAGCATGCCCTGCTTCATGGTAAGCAACTGTTCGTTTTTCTTTTTCATTGTATTTATGACTTAACTTAGCTGGTCCCATTAATACTCTATCATGAGCTTCATCTATCTCTAACATAGTTATTTTCTTTTTACCACGTCTAACAGCAAGTAGTGCTGCTTCATTTAATAAGTTTTCCAAATCAGCACCGCTAAATCCAATTGTTCTTTTAGCAATATTAGCTAAATTTACATTTTTAGCAAATGTTTTACCATTGGAATGAACTTTTAATATATCTTCTCTACCTTTAATATCTGGTAAATTTACTGTAACTTGTCTATCAAATCTTCCTGGTCTAAGTAAAGCAGGATCTAGTACATCTGGTCTATTTGTTGCGGCAATAATAATTATTCCTTCGTTTGCTCCAAAACCATCCATTTCTGTAAGTAATTGGTTTAATGTTTGTTCACGTTCATCATGACCTCCACCAATTCCTGATCCTCTTTGACGCCCAACTGCATCAATTTCATCAATAAATATTAAACATGGTGCATTATGTTTTGCTTGTTTAAACATATCTCTTACACGACTAGCTCCAACACCTACAAATAGTTCAACAAAATCAGAACCACTTATATAGTAAAATGGAACATTAGCTTCACCTGCTACAGCTCTTGCTAATAAAGTTTTTCCTGTACCAGGAGGGCCTTGTAATAATACACCTTTTGGAATTCTAGCTCCCATTGATGTAAATTTTTTTGGATTTTTTAAGAAGTCTATTAATTCTCTAACTTCTTCTTTTTCTTCATCTAATCCAGCAACATCCTTAAATGTTACTTTATTTGAATCTTCATTCAATCTAGCACGACTCTTACCAAAATCCATTGATTTATTAGCACTTCCCATTTGTTTTGAGATAAATATAAAAGCTATTACTAATAAAACTAACATTGGTAATACATTAATCAAGAATGAAATTAAAACACTTGACGATGGATCAGAATTAGTTTTTATTTCAATATTATATTTTTCTGACGCTGTTATTATTTTTGATACAACTTTATCAGAAATTGGAGCTTTCAAATAAAAATATTCATTTTCTCCATAATCTTTCATTTTTCCTGACAATTCATAAACACCAGCATTATTACTTGGTGTAATTGTAACTTCTGTTACTTTATCTAAATTATTATTAAATTCATTATATGTTAATTCATTTATTTTGCTATTTGCTATATTCATAAAAGCAAGTACGCCTATTATAAATACAAATAATAATCCATATGGAATAGCATTCTTTTTGATTGTTTTTTTATTCATAATATCTCCTTTCTTAATAGTACCTAAGTATTATATCATACTTTTCATCTTTTGTTTTATCAAATTTTGATTTTTTTAATCCTGGAAGCCAAACAATAGTGTTTGCTGAATCAACAACTATTGGCCATTCTTTTCTTTCATTAACTGTAATTTTTTCATCAATAAATATATCATTAATTTTTTTACTACCTATCATTCCTTTAACATTCATTTTATCACCATTCATTCTAGTTCTAACACGAAGCGGAAATTTAACATCCTTTTTTGATAATCTACAAATATTATTATCAGTTTCTTCTGATTCTCTAACAACTTGGATATTTCTTCCATTTGGTAAATTAACATAATTAATTATCTCTATTTCATATTCATTATATTCAATTTCTTCTGTTATAAAAACTAAACGATTATAAGATTTTATAGCTTTTAAATTATTAGGTAAATAAATAAATGTATTAGCTTTTTTTGACATAATCAAACTATATATTAAATCAGCATGATTATCTGTTATAAGCATTAAATCTTCTTGATATATTTTTTCTAATATGTAATATATAACTTTCATTGCTATTACATATTCCAATTCTTTAAATTTATCTAAATCTAATATATTTTGTGGATAAATCTTAGGCATTACTTTTTCTACCTGTTTATCTATATAATTATTATATTCAAGTAAAATAGTTGAAAATTTGTAAAACTTTTTATGGACATTTATATCTTCTTTTTTTAATTCAGGCACTATATATTTACGATATCTATTTCTTGTATGAATATCTTCTAAATTTGTACTATCAATGTAGTATTTTATATTATTTTTATCATCATAATCAATTATTTCAGCCTTTGTAAGTTCTATAAGAGGTCTTACAATTTTATAGCCGTCTCTTTTAACTATTTTTGAAAAACCACTATATCCTCTTAATGTTGATCCTCTAACTAAACGCATTAAAATTGTTTCTATTAAATCATCTCCATGGTGTGCTGTAAAAAGATATTTTGCATTATATTCTCTTACTATTTTTTCAAAATAGTTATATCTCTTTGTTCTTGCTTCATTTTCAAAGTTGTCATCACCATAATCTTCTATTACTAATGATTCAAATACTATATTATTTTCTTTACAATAGTTTTCAACATATTTTTGTTCTTCTAATTGTCCTTTTCTTCCTGTATTATGGTTTACATGAGCACATATTATCTCTATATCTATTTCTTTTTTTATTCTTACTAATAAATCTATTAAAGCCATTGAATCTGGTCCACCTGATACAGCAGCAACTAATACATCACCATATTTTATTTTTAATTCTTTTGTTAGAAAATAATATGCTCTATCCATCTTTATCACCTTATTTATTATATCAAAAAAAGCAAGAAATTACCACTTAATTATTTCCTTGCCATTATTTTTTAAAAAGTTATTTGTTTTGGAAAAAGGTCTACTTCCAAAGAATCCTCTATTTGCTGATAAAGGAGAAGGATGGACACTTTCTAATATTAAATGTTTTTTATTTTCTATTAATTCTTTTTTACCTCTAGCATAACTTCCCCATAAAATAAAAACTATTGGATCTTCTCTTTTTCCTAGTTCTTTTATTATGTAATCTGTAAATATTTCCCATCCTTTATCTTTATGAGATAGTGGTTTATCTTTTTCAACTGTCATTATAGAGTTTAATAATAATACTCCTTCTTTTGCCCAATCAGTTAAATCAGATTTAGTTCTATTAATATTTAAATCATCTTTTAATTCTTTAAATATATTTCTAAGTGATGGAGGCATTTTAACTCCTTCTCTAACAGAAAAAGAAAGTCCATGGGCTTCGTTATAGCCATGATATGGATCTTGACCTAAAATTACAACTTTTACTTGGTCATAATCTGTATATCTTAAAGCATTAAATATATTTTTATATTCAGGAAATATTATTTTTGTTTGATATTCCTTTTTTATAAATGTTCCAAGCTTTCTGAAATATTCTTTTTTCATTTCTTGTTTTAAAATTTCATCCCATTTTTTATTTATCATTTACTTCATCCAATCTATTAGCTATATTTATAAAAATATCTATACTTAACATTTCAGCTCTAACACTTAAATCATAATTATATTTTTTTAATTCATCTTCTATTATTTCTAAATTATATTCTTTTAAATTATTTCTTAATGTTTTTCTTTTTTGTTTAAAACTATCTTTTACTAATTTGAAAAAAAGTTGTTCATTTTTTACTTCCTTTTGATTTTCTTTTGGCGTAAATTCAACAATTATACTATCAACATTGGGTTTTGGAATAAAAATATTTCTACTTATATCCATTAATTTTTTTACATTAAAATAATAACCTAAATATATTGATAAAGAGTTATATTCTTTACTTCCTGGTATTGCTTTAAAACGATTTCCAACTTCTTTTTGAACCATTATAACTATTTTTGATACATCTATTTTATCTTCTATTATTTTAGTTATAATAGGTGTTGTTATATAATATGGAAGATTGGCAACTACATATATTTTTTTGTAATTATATTTTTTTAAATCTTCATTTACATCTGCTTTTAGAAAATCTTTAAAATTAATATCTACATTATTAAATTCTTTTAAATTTTCATTTAATATTTCTTTTAAGGTTTCATCTATTTCATAACAAACTACTTTTCCTGCTTGTTTTGCTAATTTATATGTTAAGGAACCCGCACCAGGTCCTATTTCTATAACTAATGTATCTTTATCTATGTTAGACATTGTTATAATTTTATCTATTATATTTTCATCTGTTATAAAATTTTGACCAAACTTTTTTTTAAAATTAAAGGATTTTTCTTCTAATAATGAATTCATTTTTTTTGGTGAATATTCCATATACTTCCTCTTTTCTTATTTAATTATACTAAAACTTTGAATATATAACAAGAAAAGATGGTTACCATCCCCATCTTTGTACTTCAAATGTCATGTTTGATCCCGTAAGGCCATCAGCCCCTAAAACTGTTTTGTCTGTTTGTGATGAATATGCCAAATCCATTATAATATCAGCTTTTGTTTGTTCACTCATTTTATCTAAAATAACACCTACAAATGATGTACCATCTGGCTTTGTTATTTTAACAATAGTACCAGCTTGAAATTGACTAGCTCTTGCCGCTAAAATTCTTACACTACCATATTCTTCATCTGTATAATAAATTCCATTATATTTTAAACTATGTCTTGAGCCATTTTTTGTTCTATATGATAAATAACCTTCACCACTACAGCCTATACAATCTGGTCCATACCCAACTAATCTTCCTTTATAAATACCATATGCACCTGTTCCTTTTTCAATAACCTTATTTTGAACTTCTTGAACTACAACTTGTTTTTTTTGTTCTTCTTTTGTATATGAAAGACCATCTACACCTTCTTTTTTAACATTAGTTATATTTTGTGGTAATTTTGAATTATATTCAACCACTGTTTTATATTTAGTTACTTCTTGGACTACATAACCATCTTTTTTCATATTACTATTTTGTATTTCTTTACTATCTTCAACATAATTTCCTATATTTAATAATGACATTATGGAAGTTGTTAAAATTATTATATATTTACCTGCAAATTGCAGCAAACCTATATTCATTATTTTCACCTCAAATTACTTCATTTAAATTTTATCATCTTTAAATATTCAAGTCAAATTGAGAAATAGCATTCTTCGTTGTTTCTTTTAATATTGTTTCATATGGCATATTTTTTATTTCTGCTATTTTTTTAGCAATAATTTGAACATTGGTTGGATTATTTTTTTTACCTCTATATGGTTCTGGAGTCAAATAGGGACTATCTGTTTCTAATAAAATACTATTCAAAGATAGTGTTTTTACAACTTCTTTTAATGTTTTAGAATTTTTAAATGTTACAACACCACCTATACCAAATTTAATATTCATTTTTTCTAATTCTTTGGCCATTTCTTTACTATAACTATAACAATGGTATGTTATTTTTAAATCTGAATATTTTTGAATTATATCAAAGGTATCTTTGGCTGCATCTCTACTATGAATAACAACTGGTTTTTGATATTTTCTAGCTAATTCTAATTGGTGAATAAGCATTTCTTTTTGTAATTCTATTTCTTCTTTACCATAATGATAATCAAGACCAATTTCTCCAATTCCAACTATTTTAGGATTATCCATATTTTTTTCAATCAAAGATATTGTTTTTTCATTATAATCTTTTGTTTCACTTGGATGAATTCCTATTGTTCCATATATATTTTTATATTTTTTAGAAAGTTCTATAACTTCTAAATTTGAATTATAGTCATAACCGCTAATTATGGCAATATTATTTTCTAATTTTTCTATTATTTCATCTATATTATCATATTCATCAGATAATATATGACAATGTGTATCTATATACATTTTAACCTCCAACTAAAAAAATAAAACTACTACTTCATAGCTTTATTTTCTAAACTAATTATTATATATCTAATAATACATACAAATATGAAGCCTAAATAAAGTGCATCCACATAGTTAAATCTTTCTATTAAATTACAAATTACAGCCAAAACTAAAATCATAAAAGTCATAAAAACATACTGCTTTTCTTTTATTTTTGACATATATTTTCCTTTCTATAACAACAAAATTAATATATCATATTTTGTAGTATTATTTTCATTATAATTTAAGGATTTTACACCTTTTGACACTTTTTATATTACTATTTAAAAATGTTTAATTTTGTCAAATTATAGAATTTTTTTATTTTGTTAATAATTCTTCTAATTTTTTCTCTTTATCAATTCTTATAAATAATGGTGATGGTTGATTTAATTTTATTCCATTATCTAATCCTTTAAAGTTTATACTATTTAAAAATCTATTATCTGTATTTAATTGTCTAAATATTTCATCTGCTGTATCTGGTAAAAAAGCTTGTAATAAAACTGCACCTGATCTAATTGATTCTAATAAATTATATAATACTGTTTTTAATCTCTCTTTTTTTGAATCATCTTTTGCTAGTAACCATGGTGTTGTTTCATCAATATATTTATTACATCTTCTAAATATTTCAAATATGTTATCTATAGCATCAGCAACTCTTAAATTTTCCATATTTTCGCTTACTTTATTTGGTGTTTCTAAAACTAATTTTTTTAATTCTTCATCTATTTCTTCTGTTTCAGTTGGTTCATATATAATGCCATCAAAATATTTATGAGACATTGAAATAGTTCTATTGACCAAATTTCCAAGAATATTAGCTAAATCAGAATTAATTCTTTCAATTAATAATTCGTATGTAATAGTTCCATCACTTGAAAAAGGTATTTCATGTAATAGGTAATATCTTATTGCATCCACACCAAATTCATTTACCAAGTCATCAGCGTACATTATATTTCCTTTTGACTTACTCATCTTATCATTACCATATAGTACCCAAGGATGACCAAATATTTTTTTAGGAAGTGGTAAATCTAAGGCCATTAACATTATTGGCCAATAAATTGTATGAAATCTAAGAATATCTTTTCCAATTAGATGAATATCAGCAGGCCAATATTTTCTAAATTCTTCTGAATTATTTTCCATATCATAACCTAAGAAAGTAATATAATTACTTAGTGCATCAATCCAAACATAGATTACATGTTTATTATCAAAAGTTACTGGAACACCCCAATCAAATGATGTTCTAGATACACATAAATCTTGTAAACCTGGTTTTATAAAATTATTCATTATTTCATTTTTTCTACTTTCTGGTTGAATAAAATCAGGATGTTCATTTATATATTTTACTAATCTATCTGTATAATTACTTAATTTAAAGAAATAAGCTTCTTCACTTGCCATCTTTACTTCTCTACCACAATCTGGACATTTACCATCTACTAATTGTGATTCTGTAAAGAATGACTCACATGGAGTACAATATAATCCTTCATATTTTCCTTTATATATATCTCCTTGATCATATAATTTTTTAAAAATTTTTGAAACTATCTCTTTATGATTTGGATTAGTTGTACGAACGAATTTATCATAACTTGTATTCATTACATCCCATATTTTTCTTACTTCCAAAGCAATTTCATCTACAAACTCTTGAGGTTTTTTATTATTTTCCTTAGCTTTTAATTCTATTTTTTCCCCATGTTCATCTGTTCCAGTTTGAAAATAAACATCATAACCTTCTAATCTTTTAAATCTAGCTATAGCATCAGCTAAAACAACTTCATAAGTATTTCCAATATGAGGTTTACCTGATGCATACGCTATGGCTGTTGATATATAAAATGTTTTTTTCATTATTTTTCCTCCTTTAATTCTTACTATAAATATCTTTTTTGTTCTATATTATTATTTCAAAATAAAAACTGCTCCTAGTTTAAGGACGCAGTTAGCGTGGTACCACCTTAATTTGTAAATTAATTACCTCAAATATTTAACGCATATATACGGTTTAAGATTATCCCTTAAACAACTCCAGAACCATTTAAAATAACAATTTTTACTTATTTTCACCAAACATAAGCTCTCTTTAAAAAATTTATTATTTCTCTTTCCTTCATAGTAATTGAATAAATTATAGCATATTCGTATTTATTGTTCAATATAGTTGATTAAAATTTTATTTATTAAGTTTATTACTTTTTCATCAAATTTTTTTATTTCTTCATTAGATATTAATATAATACCTCCTATTAAGTCACCATTTAATATTAATGGCGAAATCATATAATTTAATCCTTCATTTGGTTCTATAAATTTTTGTGACTTATCTAAAATAATATTATTTCTATCTTTTATTATATTAAAATAATCATCTGTTAATTCATATTTTTCTATTTTTTTACCCGTTGTTATTATATTACTATTATCTGTTATCATTAATATTTTATTTTCTATTTGATTAAATGAAGAAACTATTACATTAGCAAGTTCATTAATATTTGATAAAGTTGAATGTTTTTTTAATATAATACTATCATTATCACTTACAAAAATTTCAATATTTTCACCTTCATTTATTTTAAAATTTTTTCTTATTTCTTTTGGTATTACTATTCTACCTAAATCATCAATCCTTCTAATTACACCTGTTGCTTTCATTTTTACCTCGCTTTCTCTTTTATTTTGGATTGATTTTATAAATTTATGTGTTATAATCATTGATGGAGTTGATTTTATATGGAAAATATTTTTGTTTTTGGACATAAAAAACCAGATACTGATAGTATAGCTGCAGCTATTTCACTATCATATTTAAAAAATAAACTTGGTATTCATACAATACCAAAAACACTTGGAAGTATTAATAATGAAACAAAATTTGTGTTAGATTATTTCAATACACCTGAACCAACATATTTAAATGATGTTAAATTACAAATTAAAAATACTAATTATGTAAAAAATTATTTTATGAATGAAAATGAATCTTTATTTGACGGATTTAACTACATGAATGAATTTAATATTGGTATATTACCACTAATTGATAATAATAATAAATTTTCGGGATTAGTTTCTATGAAAGATATCGCTAAATATCAAATGAGTAATGATTTAAATAATTTGTGTACTTCATACGATAATTTATTAAAAACCTTAGATGCTAAGGAAATACTTCGATTTGATGATGAATTTAATATTAATATTATTGCTGCATCTTTTAGAAGTACTACTTTTATTGAAAATATTAATATCACAAGTAATGAAGGTTTAATTGTTGGAGATAGACATAGTATTATTGAATATGCTGTTAATTCAAAAGCTAAATTAATTGTTTTAACAGGAAATTCGGAAATCAAAGAAGAACATTTAAATATAGCTAAAATTAACAAAGTTAATATTGTAAGAACAAGTTTTGATACTTTTACTACTTCAAGAAAAATTTGGTTAGCTAACTATTTAAAACAACATAAGATGAAAAGTGACATTGTTTGTTTTAATGAAGATAATGCTATTGAAGAAGTTCTTGAAAAAACTAATAAAATAAAATATAGTAATTATCCTATTTTAAATAAACATAATAATTGTGTTGGTTTACTTAGATTATCGGATATTAATGATGCTTCTAGAAAAAAAGTTATTTTAGTTGATCATAATGAAGCAAGTCAAAGTGCGGATGGTCTGGAAGAAGCTGAAATTATTGAAATAGTTGATCATCATAAATTAGGTACTCTTGGAACTAGTATGCCTATTAATTTTAGAAACATGCCTGTTGGTAGTTCTAATACTATAATTTATAAAATGTTTAAAGAAAGTAATATTGAAATTCCTAAAAATATAGCTGGATTAATGTTATCTGGAATATTATCTGATACATTATTATTTAAATCTCCTACTACAACTGATATTGATAAAGTTGTCGCTACGGACTTAGCTAAAATTGCTAATGTTGATACCAAAGAATATGGTATGAAAATGTTAAAAGCTGGAGCATCTTTAAAAGGTAAAACAAAAGAAGATATTCTATTTATGGACTTTAAAAACTTTACAATTGATAATAAAAAAATTGGTATTGGACAAGTTACAACATTTGATATTAGTGAAATTGATGATGCTAAGGATGAATATATAGATATTATAAATAAAGAAGCTAAAAATAATGAATATAGTATTATTGCCTTATTTGCAACTGATATCATTAAAAATGGTTCTTATATTTATTTTAATGATGGTGCTAAGGAAATATTAGAACTTGCATTTGATATTAAAGATTTAGAAGAAGGAAATTATTTAGATAATTGTGTTTCAAGAAAGAAACAAATTATTCCTGCTATTATTGACGTTTTAGAAAAAAAATAACTGGTTTAAAAACCAGTTTTTATAATCTATTTTTTTTAATTTCACTATTTTTTCTAGGATATTTTTTATTATCTTTAATTTTTTGAAATTTTAGTAATGTTCTTTTACTATTTTCAAACGGAAGTAAAAATTGTTTCTTTTCTACTATTTTTGTTTCTAATTTTTGTAAAGCATTATCTATTTCTTTTTCTTCACTTTCTACATTACTTTTCAAAGCAATAAAATGACCATTTTCTTTTGTCATAGGAATAGCATATTCTAATAAAATTGATAAATGAGCGACTGCTCTTGCCGTTGTTACATCAAACTTATTTCGATTATTCATAGCATATTCTTCTGCTCTTGTATGAATTGTTTCAATATTTTTTAAATTAAGTTCTTTTATAACGATATTTAAAAAATTAATTCTTTTATTTAGTGAATCAAGTAATGTTACTTTTACATTGGGAAATAGTATTTTGATTACTAATCCTGGAAATCCAGCACCTGTTCCTATATCACATAATGATTCTATATTCTTTAAATCAATTATTTTATTTATCGTTAAGCAATCATAAAAATGTTTTAGATAAACTTCTTCTTTTTCTGTTATACCTGTTAAATTCATTACTTTATTATATTCAATAAGTAATTCATAGTATTTATTTAATTGATTTAATTGTTCTTCATTAATATTAATATTAATTTTCTTTAATTCTTCTATAAATTCATTAATTTTCATGATTATATTCCTTTTTTAAATAAATCATTAATATAGATATATCTGCTGGATTTACTCCACTGATTCTTTGTGCTTGTCCAATTGATGTAGGTCTTATTTCTTTTAATTTTTGTCTTGCTTCACTTGCTATATTTTTAATATCATCGTAATTTATATTTTCTGGAATTTTTTTATTTTCAGCTTTTTGCATTTTTAAAGCTTCTTTTTTTGCCTTTTCAATATATCCTTCATACTTTGTATTAATTTCTACTTGTTCCTTTACTTCATCAGAATAATTTGTATCAATTATTTTTAAATCTTCTAATTTCTTTATTGTTATTTCTGGACGCTTTAAAAAATTATATAATGAAATTCCATCTTTTAATTCAATATTTAATTTTTGTAATACTTCTTCATTATCTTTTGATGGTGTTATTTTAGTTTCTTTTAATTGTTCTGTTAATAAATTTATATCATTTAACTTTTTTAAATATTCTTGATATTGTTTTTCACTTATTAATCCTATTTCATATCCATATTTTCTTAGTCTTAAATCAGCATTATCGTGTCTTAATAAAAGTCTATATTCTGCTCTTGATGTTAATAAACGATATGGATCTCTTATTCCTTTTGTAACTAAATCATCTATTAAAACCCCAATATAAGCATCATCTCTTTTTAAAATTAGTGGTTCTTTATTTTTTATTTTTAATGAAGCATTTATACCAGCTATTAAACCTTGACATGCAGCCTCTTCATAACCACTTGTTCCATTTATTTGTCCGGCTGTAAATAAATTTTCTACTATTTTTGTTTCTAATGATTGTTTTAATTGTAAAGGATTTATAGAATCATATTCAATGGCATAAGCATATTTTAATATTTTAGCATGTTCTAATCCTGGCAAGCTATGTACCATTTCTTCTTGAACATCATATGGCATACTTGTTGAAAAACCTTGTAAATAAATTGTATTTCCGTATTCTTCACTATTTTCTATTTTACTTTCTGGTTCTAAAAATAATTGGTGCCTTTCTTTTTCTTTAAATCTTACTACTTTATCTTCTATTGATGGGCAATATCTTGGTCCTATTCCTTCTGCATATCCACCATACATACTAGATCGTTTTAAATTATCTCTTATTATTTGGTGTGTTTTTTCATTTGTATATATTAAATGACAAGGAATTTGTTCTTCTATTTTATAGTTTGTTTTTTCATCAAAACTAAAATATAATGGTTCTTTTGATCCTTCTTCAATTTTTGTTTTTGAAAAATCGATTGTATTTTTATCTATTCTTTGTGGTGTTCCAGTTTTTAATCTTTTGATTTCAAAACCTAATTTTTTTAAATTATCACTTAAAAAATTTGAAGGTTTTTCACCATGAGGTCCTTCTCTTCTTCTTTCATCTCCAACTAAAATATCAGCTTTTAAATAAGTTCCTGTTGTTAAAATAACAGCATCACCATAAATTTTTTCACCATTTTCTAAAATTATCCCCAATATTTTAGAGTTTTCCACAATTAAATCTTCAACAATAGCTTCTTTTATAGTCAAATTAGGTGTATTTTTTAAAGTTTTCAACATTTCTTGTGGATAAGTAACTTTATCAGCTTGAGTTCTTAATGCTCTAATTGCTGGTCCTTTTTTATCATTTAACATCTTTATTTGAATTTGCGTTTTATCCGCATTTTTTCCCATTTCTCCACCTAGAGCATCTATTTCCCTTACAACTATTCCTTTAGCTGATCCACCAATAGATGGATTACATGGCATATCAGCTATATTTTTAATATTTCCCGTTACAAGTAAAGTTTTATTATTTAATCTTGCAGCTGCTAAACTTGCCTCACACCCAGCGTGTCCACCACCTACTACTATAATTTCATATTTCATAAGTTCACCACCTAAACTTAATTTATTATACTATTTTTTTTATTTTTCAACAAGGAATATTTATAATTATTAATTAATATAATTTATTGGTGATAATACTTGAACAATGAACTTAATATTTTATTCTTAAAAGATACTATACATCTTTTAAAAAATGAAGACTTAAATTTTTTAATTTTAGTTGATAATAATAAATTAACAATCAACAATATTCCATTAATATATACTGATTATTTACATATTTTGTATGATAATTTAGCATATGATTATGATTCTTTAAGCGAGGAAAATAAAGAAAAATATAAACTTAAATTTAAAAAATTAAAAAAAATTGATAACTATTATGTATATGATACAAAAAAATATATAAAAAAATAATCTGTATGATTATTTTGTCGTATTATAAATAGTGTTGGTGAATGTCACTACACTATTTTTATTTAATAAAAAGACACAAGTTTGATACAATGCAATTGTTAACAAAACATTGAAAGGAATAAACTTATTTCTACTAATAATTATATACTAAATTTATTAAATATTAAAGATGAAAATTATAATTTTTTATATAAAATAAGCTATTTTCCTAAACAAAAGTTTTTAAACATATAATCTATTAATTCAGAATCATCAATTTCTCCAATAATATTTCCAAGTTCATTCCATATATTTTTTATATCTATTTCTAATATATCTATTGGATAAGAATCTATATTATTTTTAATTTCTTCTAATTCTGTTAAAATATTTTTTAAAATAGCAATTTCTCTTGAATTAGATATATATGTTAAATCTTTTGTTTCTATTTGTTCTAAATTAAATATTTCTTTTATTTTATTTTTTAATTCATCTATTCCAGTATTTGTTTTTGTACTTATTTTTATTACATTATCATTTTCTAAATGCAATTTATTTTCTAAATCAATTTTATTTATTACTATTATATGGTTCTTATTTTCTATTTCTTTCATTAAATTAATTTCTTCATCACTTATTTCTTCATTGTTATTTAAGATAAATAATACTAAATCAACAGTATCTATTATTTTTTTGCTTTTTTCTACACCTATTTGTTCTACTATATTATTTGTTTCTCTAATTCCCGCTGTATCTATTATATTTAAGATAATACCATCTAAATTAATTTGTCCTTCAACTATATCCCTAGTTGTTCCTTCTATATCTGTCACTATTGCTTTATTTTCTTCAAGTAAAGTATTTAAAAGACTACTTTTGCCTACATTTGGTTTTCCTATTATTGCTACATTTATTCCTTCTTTTATTAATTTTCCTGATTCACTATTTTTTATTAATTCTTTTATTTTTGGCTCTAAATTAGATATTAAATTTTTTACCATTGGAATAGTTATAACTTCAACATCATCATATTCTGGATAATCAATATTTACCTCAATATTTGAAATTATCTTTACAATTTCATTTCTTACTTCTTTTATTTTATTTGATAAATTACCATTTACTTGATTCATGGCCATTTTTCTTTGAGTTTCTGTTTTAGCATTTATTAAATCCATTATTCCTTCTGCTTCTTGTAAATTAATTCTCCCATTTAAATATGCTCTCTTAGTAAATTCTCCTGGTTCTGCCATACGACAACCATTTTTAAGAAGAATTTCTAAAACCCTATTTGTTGTCATTATTCCACCATGACAATTTATTTCAACTATATTTTCTTTTGTAAATGTTTTTGGAGCTTTCATAATACTTACTAAAACTTCATCTAATTCTTCATTATTTTCCATTATTTTACCATAATGTATAGTATGAGTTTTTGATTGTGTTAAATCTTTACCTTTAAATATTTTATTTACTATATTTATTGAATCTGGTCCACTTACTCTTATTATTGAAATAGCACCTACACCAAGAGCAGTTGATATAGCAGTTATTGTATCTTCCATATTATCTCCTTTCTAAAAAAATATAATCATTGATTATATTTTATTTTTCTTTATATTTTATAGTAACATGTCTATCTTTACCTTCTCCAACACTTTCTGTTGTTAAGTTAGGATATTCAGCAATTATTGTATGAACTAATCTTCTTTCATAAGAATTCATTGGGTCTAATGAAACTGTTATTTGTGATGCCTCTACATCTTCTGCTATACCTTTTACTAATCTTTCAATTCTTTTCAATTTTTTAACTTTATAATTTGATACATCTAAGTTTATCTTTATTGTCATATCAACTTGATTTTTTATTAATTGTCTTAACATTGTTTGAATAGAATTTAATGTTTTACCATCCTTACCTATCAAAATTCCATTATTATCTGATACTAATAAAACATTATATATATCATTATCTTCAATTATCTCAGTTTCAATATTCAAATTCAAATTATTCGATAAATTATTTATAAAATCTATAATAATATCTTTAATTTGCTTTTTCTCTATTACTGTTATTATATATTTTGAACTTTTAAATAATTTTCCTTCCACAAACTCTTCTTTATAATATATATCCTCTAATGTTACATTTAATTCTTTTAAAGCTTTATTCAATGCTTCTTCTTTTGTTTTTGCTTCATATACATTATTTTTTTCCATTGTTATTACCTCTTCTTACAAGTAAATTTTGAATAATAGTAAATACGTTTGATGTTATCCAATAAATAGCAATTCCAGATGATATTGAAAAAGATGTTATAGCCATTGTTATCATCATAATATTTGTCATACTCTTCATTTGTGCTGCTTGTTCTTCACTCATACTAGCTGCGCTATTTAACTTAAATGAAAAATATGTTGCTAGTATTACAAGTATAATAAGTATTACATATAAGTAATTATGTTGATTTAAAATAGCAACGGAAGGACTTGTTCCTAATTGAAATCCTAAAAAATTTTCTTCAAAAATTGCTGGTATACGAGTTATTGCCTCATAAAAAGCAAAGAATAAAGGTATTTGTATAAATGAAAATAAACAACCTGACATTGGATTTATATCATATTCTTTATACACCATCATCATTTCTTGTGATTTTCTCATCATACTATCTTGATCAGTTTTATTTGCATATTTTTTTTCTATTTTATCTAATTTAGGTTTTGCTTTTTTCATATTTTCAGATTGAAGAGCTGTCTTTTTTGTAAATGGAAAACATATTGCTCTTATTAAAAGAGTACATAAAATAATAGCTAATCCATAATTTTTTACTAACAATCCTATTTTAATTATTATAAAAGCAAGTGGTTGAACAAATAATGTAACCCATAAACCTTCATAATTTTTTGATTTTATCTTCATATTAGAACATTTTGGTAAAGATTCTAACTTAACCTTTTCATTTTTTGTACTTTTATTATAATTTTCATATATTTTTAATGTTTCACTATCACTAGGTTTACATAAAATATTTTGTGGTAAGTTTTGACCTGTACTTTCATTTCTAATAACCTTTTTATTTTCATCTTTTATATATGTGGTGCATCCTGTTAAATTAAGTAATAACATACATATAATACTGATTTTAATTATTTTTTTCTTCATTTTCATCACCTATTAGATTTAATTTTTTTAAACAATATATTAAATCTCTTTCCATTGTTTGATAATCATCATTAACTATTTTTTTATTTGCAATAATTATACAATTAAATTTTTGAATATATTTTTGATGATCTATTATACTTCTTATTTGTCTTTTTATTTTATTTCTACCAACTGCATTACAAGTTTTTTTACTTACTGAAATACCAAATTTATAATTTTCACTTGATTTTTCAACAAATAAAAGAAAATTGTGATAACGAAAAGGTTTTTTATTTTGAATTATTCTATCAAAATCTTTATTTTCTTTAACTATATTTATTTTTTTCATAAATCACATCATTCCCGTATAGTAATTATACTAAATAAAGAATATTATCGCAAGAATATTTAAAAAATAAAAACACTTTTTCAAGTGTTTACTAATGTGATAATACTTTACGACCTTTTTTTCTTCTTCTATTTATAATATTAGTTTTCATACGAGCAAAGAATCCTTGTTTTTTACTTCTTTTTCTATTATTTGGTTGATAAGTTCTTTTCATAAGTTTCCACCTCCTGAGCTAAATATAAATTACTTGTACAATTATAATATAAAAATACGACTTTTGTCAAATTTTATTAAATGATAAGTTTTCCACTTTTAAATATCATTAATTTTTAAAGGTAAATAATGTTTTCCACTTGAATTAACATATATGTTAATAATTATTTGTAACAATGTTAATTAAATTTAATAACTTTTACACATATTATGTTAAAAACTATCTATTACTTTTGAATTTATTTATTTTTTCCTGTGTATAAATCTGTTAATTACCTTTTTTTTTGTTTTTTCCACAATTTTTCTTTAATTTTTATAAAAAATAATGTAAAATATATGTAACAATTTATTTCAGGAGGTGTATCATATGAATAATTCTCAATTGTGGAATACTTTTTTAGATAGAATTAAAAATGAGATTTCTACAGTTACATATGATACTTGGTTCGCAGATACTAAAATTATTGATATAAAAGATAATATTGTATTATTATCTGTGCCAATGCATGTTCATAAAAAAATGCTTAGTGAAAATTATAATGAATTAATAGAAGAAATTTTCACTGAAATATCGGGTACTAATTTTAAATTTGAATATTTAACAGAAGATGAAGTTAAAGAAAATATTACTATTAATACAGATGAAATAGGTGTTCCTAGTGTTTCAACATTTGAATCAAATTTAAAATCTAATTATAATTTTGAAAATTTTATAGTAGGGGAAAGCAATAAATTTGCTAAATTAACAGCTCTTGCTGTTGCCGAAAAACCTGGACAGATGTATAATCCATTATTTATCTACGGAAATAGTGGACTTGGAAAAACTCATTTAATGCATGCAATTGGAAATTATGCTGTTAAAAATAACAAAAGTAAAGTTCTTTATGTAACAAGTGAAAAATTTGTAGATGATTTTATTGGAATTAATAAAAGAAATCAAGATGGAACTAATTTTGATAGTGTAGAAATATTCAAAAAAAAATATAGAGACGTTGATATTCTTATTATTGATGATATTCAATATTTGGGAAATGGGGTAAAAACACAACAAGAATTTTTCAACACCTTTAATGAATTATATGATAAGAATAAACAAATTATTATATCTTCAGATAGATCACCAGATGATTTAAAATTACTTGAAGATAGACTTCGAACTAGATTTAACTGGGGAATTACTATTAACATTGAGCCACCAGAATTTGAATTAAGACTTCATATAATTGAAAATAAACTTAAAGGTCAAATGTTAAATACTGAATTTCCAAAAGAAGTTCAAGAATTTATAGCAAGCAATTGTACAAGCGATGTAAGAAAATTAGAAGGAGCTATTACAAGAGTTATAGCATATGCTACTATGATGAACGGAAGTGACATTACATTAGAATTAGCAGATGAAGCTTTAAAAGGTTACTTTGTAAAAACAATTGTATCAAAAAATAAAATAGAACAAGTTCAACAAATAGTAGCAAATCATTATAATATAACAGTTGATGATATGAAAAGTAAAAGACGGATGGCTTCAATTGCTTTTCCTAGACAAGTTGCTATGTACATATGTAGAACAAGTCTAAAAGAGTCATTTCCCAAAATTGGAATTGAATTTGGTGGCAAAGATCATACTACTGTAATGCACTCAGTAGATAAAATTAAAAAACAAATGAATAAAGAAAAAGATTTAAAAGATGAAATAGAAAAAATTATAGCAAAAATATTATAATAGGGGGAAAATAAAAAATTAATAACTTTTTTTCCACATAGAAAAATTGATATTAATACTTAAAAAATAACAAAATTTAAAGTTATGCACTTTTTCCACTTCTATAATAATAATAAAATATAATAAATAATAAAAATAGGAGGTTATTTTATGAATTTTGAAATTAAACAAGATATTTTAGTAGAAAATTTAAATTATGTAATAAGGGGTATATCTAATAAAAATATAATACCAATACTAAATTGTATAAAATTTGAATTAACAAATGAAGGTTTATATATGTTAAGTACTGATAATGAAAGTGCTATAAAAACCTTTATTTCCCATGACAAAATAGATAAAATTAATAATTTAGGAGAATTTGTTATTTCTGGGAAATATATTTATGAAATAGTAAAAAAATTACCAAACGAATTAATTAAAATAGAAGAAATAATTGATAATAAAATTAATATATCCACACCAAATTCTTCTTTTAATTTAAATTGTAATAATATTAATGAATTTCCAGAGTTAGATTTAAATGATAGTAAGACTCCAATATTATTAACTCATAAACAATTAAAAACAATGATTAAACAAACGTCATTTGCAGCTTCAACACAAGAAAATAGGCCAGAATTTACAGGAATTAATTTTAAAATAGAAAATCAAATTTTAGAATGTACAGCAACTGACTCTTATAGATTAGCTAAGAAAAAAATTAAAATAAATGAAAAAATGGATGATTTAATTAATATAATAGTTCCAACTAGAAATTTAAATGAATTAGAAAAAATGTTGAATGAAACTGATAATATAGTTGAAGTTCATATATTTAATAATAAAATTATTTTTAAATTTAATGATATTTTAGTAATGAGTAGGCTAATAAATGGTACGTATCCAGATACTAATAAGTTGATACCAACAGATTTTAAAATTATTTTAGATACTAATTTATTAGATTTTTATCAAGCAATTGATAGAGCATCATTATTAACTAGTGAATTTGATAAAAATACAATTAAATTAGATTATTCTAACAATATTGTAGAATTGTCTTCTAATATTCCTGAAATAGGACATGTAGAAGAAAAAATTCATGTACAAAGTAACAATGATGAAACAATCAAATTAGCATTTTCTTCAAGATATATGATGGAAGCATTAAAATCTTTTGATAGTATTAATGTTAATATTAAGTTTAATGGAGAAGAAAAACCAATTATTATAAGTGAAAATGATGAAGATGTAATTCAATTAATTTTACCTATAAAAACATATTAAAAATTTAATCACACCTTTAAGGTGTGATTTTTATATACAAATATATTAAAAAATTTTCTTATTTTCCAAAATTCATCATTTTTAGACATGTTTATATATTAAAGTAGAAAACATTAATTTTTAAGGAGGATAATATTATGAATGAATATGAAATTAATAAAAATACTTTAGCTATTATTCCAGTAAATCCAGATAAAACAAAAATAATTGAGATTGATAATGAATTTATGATTAATAATTCATCATTTAAAATTATTGATCATAGTTGTAGATTTTTTGGAAGTTCCTATAAAGGTAGAAAAATTGGTTCTTTTGAAATAATAGGTAGTAATTATAAGGTTCCTATTATAATTGAAGAAACTTTAAATATTATTTTTTTTCCTTTAACAGGAATTTATAAAGATACAATTTGGATTTCATTAGATCAAATAAAAAATTATAAAAGGAATAATAGTGGAAGTAAAATTATTTTTAAAAATGATTATGAAATAAATTTAGATATTTCTTATGGATCATTAGAAAATCAAATTTTAAGAGCAAGTTTACTTGATTCAACATTAAGAAAAAGAAGAAAAATGGTTTAAACTTCTTTTTTTTATTTATATTTGTGGTATAATTATAAGTAGGTACAGGTGTACAATAAATGACTGTTTTTTGTTAAAATAGGCTTAAAAATAGAAAACTGAGGTGTTTATGTATTTAAAATGTATTGAAATTGAAAATTTTCGTAATTATTCTAAATTAAAAATATCTTTCAAAAAAGGAATAAATATAATCTATGGAGAAAATGGACAAGGTAAAACAAATTTACTTGAAAGTATTTATTTTTTAGCCATGACTAAGTCATATCGTTCTTATATTGATAGTAATTTAATAAAAGATAACGAAAATTATTTTAAATTAAAAGGACAATTATATACTGATAATATAAAAACAAATCTTGAAATAAAATATTCTAATAAAGAAAAAATTATTAAAAAAGATAATAATAAAATTTTAAAGTTAAATGATTATATTTCAAATATGAATATAATTATTTTTTGTCCAGATGATTTAAATTTAATTAAGGGTTATCCAAGTGATAGAAGAAAATATTTAAATTTAGAAATTAGTCAATTGAATAGTGATTATTTAAGTGTTGTAAATGATTATTCTAAATTATTAAAAATGCGTAATGATTACTTGAAAAATCAATATATAGATATAAATTATTTAAAAATTTTAACAGATTATTTAATAAAAAAAGCTATTATAATATATAGAATGCGAAAAAAATATATTGATAGAATTAATGAAAATATAGAGAGTATTTACTTTAATTTATCAAATATAAATGGATTTTTCTTAAAATATAATGATATGTTAAATACTGATAATTATAGTTATGAAAATATAGAAAGAATTTTAAATGAAAAATTTAAAGAAAATTATGAAAAAGAATTAATTTTAAAAAAAACTTTATTTGGACCACAACATGATGATATAGAATTTAAAATTAATGAATTTAATATTAAAACATATGGTTCTCAGGGACAACAAAGAATGGCAATTTTAGCTATTAAATTAGCAGAATTAGAAATAATAAAAAAATATAAAAATCATTATCCTATTTTATTATTAGATGATGTTTTTAGTGAACTTGATAAAAATAAAAAAAATAATTTACTAAAATATGTTTATGATAATTCACAAGTAATAATAACAACAACTGATTTAAATAATATTGGTAAAAAAATAAAAGAACAGTCTAAATTAATAAAAATAAAAAATGGTTCATTAGAAAAAGTAACAGAGGTGATTAGATGAAAAATGAATTAGAACATTATGATGCTAGCGATATTCAAGTATTGGAAGGATTAGAAGCTGTAAGAAAAAGACCTGGTATGTATATTGGAACAACAGATGTTAAGGGATTACATCATTTGGTATGGGAAATAGTTGATAATGCTATTGATGAAGCTTTAGCTGGTTATTGTAATAATATAGAAATAATTATTAATAAAGATAATTCTATAACAGTTAAAGATAATGGTCGTGGTATTCCTGTTGATATTCATAAAAAAACAGGTATTTCTACAGTTGAAACTGTTTATACTGTGTTACATGCTGGTGGTAAATTTGGTGGAGGCGGATATAAAGTTTCCGGAGGTCTTCATGGTGTAGGTGCTAGTGTTGTAAACGCATTATCATCGAGTGTAACAGTTATAGTTTATAAAAATAGTAAAATTTATGAAGCTAAATTTGCTAATGGTGGAAAAATAGTTGAACATTTAACTGTAATTGGAGAATGTGAAGAAAATAGGACAGGAACAACAGTAACTTTTAAACCAGATGCATCTATTTTTGATACAGATATTTATAATTATGATACATTACGTGTTAGAACAAGGGAACTAGCTTTTTTAAATAAAGGTTTAAAAATAACACTTAGGGATGATAGAGATGATGAAGATACAACAGGTGAAACATTTCATTATGAAGGTGGAATTAGTGAGTATGTAAAATATTTAAATAAAAATAAAACACCAATTCATGAAGAAATAATTCATTTAGAAGGTGAAGAACAAGGAATAATTTTTGAAGTTGCTTTACAATATAATGATGGTTATACAGAAAATATTTATTCATTTGTTAATAATATTAATACTCATGATGGAGGAACTCATGAAGATGGTGTTAAAAGAGCATTAACTAGAATTTTAAATAATTATGCAAAAAATCATAAATTATTAAAAGATAAAGATGATTCTTTAACAGGTGATGATGTAAAAGAAGGATTAACAATGATTGTTTCTTGTAAACATCCAAATCCACAATTTGAAGGTCAAACAAAAGGAAGACTTGGAAATTCAGAAGTTAGAAAAATAGCTGATAATGTATTTAGTGAAGGATTTGAAAGATTTTTACTTGAAAATCCTAATATTGCTAAGACTATTATAGAAAAAGCAACAGTCGCTTCTCGTGCAAGACTTGCAGCAAAGAGAGCCCGTGAAGCAACTCGTAGAAAAACAGCACTAGATGGTTTTAATACAATAGGTAAACTTACAGATTGTACAAGTAAAGATGCATCAATCTCAGAAATATTTATAGTCGAAGGAGATTCAGCAGGTGGATCAGCTAAGGACGCTAGAATTCCAAAAACACAAGCAATTTTACCTTTACGTGGAAAAATTTTAAATGTAGAGAAAGCAAGATTAGATAAAGCTTTATCTAATGAAGAAATAAGAACAATAATAACAGCATTTGGTACTGGAATAGGTGATGAGTTTGATATAAATAAATTAAGATATCATAAAATTGTCATTATGACAGATGCTGATGTAGATGGTTCACATATTAGAATACTTTTATTAACATTATTTTATAGATTTTTTAGACCAATTGTTGAAGGTGGATATGTATATGCTGCTCAACCACCACTTTATAAAGTAATAACAGGAAAAAATTGTAAATATGTTTTAACAGATGAAGAATTAGAAGAATATAGAAAAACATTAAGTCCTAATGCTAAACCTATAGTACAACGTTTTAAGGGATTAGGTGAAATGGATGCAATAGATCTACGTGAAACAACAATGCATATAAATAATAGGGTTTTAAAAAGGGTAACTGTTGATGATTTAGTAGAAGCAGATAAAATTTTTACAGAACTTATGGGTGATGATGTATTACCTCGTAAATTATTTATTGAAGAAAATGCTAAATATGTAGAAAATTTAGATATATAGGAGGATGTTATGGATAGAATAGTTGAAAAAAATATAGTCCAAGAAGTAAAAGATTCTTTTTTGGAATATTCAATGAGTGTTATAGTAGCTCGTGCTATTCCTGATTTAAGAGATGGTTTAAAACCTGTACACAGAAGAATTTTATATTCAATGTATGAATCAGGATATACCTTTGATAAACCACATCGTAAAAGTGCTAGAATTGTTGGAGATGTTATGGGAAAATATCATCCACACGGAGATTCTTCAATATATGATGCGATGGTACGTATGGCTCAACCATTTAGTTTTAGACATATGTTGATAGACGGACATGGTAATTTTGGAAATTTAGATGGTGATGGAGCTGCAGCTATGCGTTATACAGAAGCCCGTTTATCTAAATTATCATTAGAAATGGTTAGAGATATTAATAAAAATACAGTTAATTTTATTCCAAACTTTGATGAAACAGAAAAAGAACCTCAAATTCTACCTAGTAGATTTCCTAATATTTTAGTAAATGGTTCAATGGGAATTGCTGTTGGTATGGCAACAAATATACCACCTCATAATTTAGGAGAAGTAATAGATGGTTGCGTAGCATATATTGACAATCCCGATATAGATACATTAGGTTTAATGGAATATATCAAGGGACCAGATTTTCCAACAGGAGCTACTATTTTAGGAAATAGTGGTATTAAGAAAGCTTATGAAACAGGAAAAGGTTCTATAACAATTCGTGGAAAAGTTGAAATAGAAGAAAATAATGGTCGATCAAGAATAATTGTAACAGAATTACCATATCAAGTTAATAAAAAGGAATTTCAAGAAAAAATTGGACAATTGGTTAGAGATAAAGTTATAGATGGTATAAGTGACCTACATGAAGAATCTAATTTAGAAAATCCAGTTAGAATTGTTATTTACTTAAAGAAAGAAGCAAATGCTAATGTTGTATTAAATAATCTTTATAAACATACACAATTGCAAACAAATTATGGTATTAATTTATTAGTTATAGATCAAAAAACTCCAAGAATTTTATCTTTAAAAGAAATTATTTCTAAATATATAGATCATCAAAAAGAAATTATAATTAGACGTACAAAATATGATTTAGAAAAAGCTGAAAATAGAGTTCATATTTTAGAAGGATTAAAAATAGCTTTGGATAATATAGATGATATTATTAAATTAATTAAAAGCTCAAAATCAGATGATGAGGCAAGAAATGGATTAATAAGTAATTTTAATTTATCAGAAATTCAAGCTAATGCCATATTAGAAATGAAATTAAGAAGATTAACTGGATTGGAAAGAGAAAAAATTGAAAATGAATTAAAAGAATTATTAAATTTAATTGAAGAATTAAAATCAATTTTGGCAAGTAATGAAAAAGTTCTTCAAATAATTAAAAAGGAATTAGTTGAAATAAAAGAAAAACATGCCGATGAAAGAAGAACTAATATAGATATGACAGCAATAGATTATATTGAAGATGAATCTTTAATTCCAGTAGAAGATGTATTAATTACACTAACTAATAATGGTTATATTAAAAGGGTATTATCTGATACTTATAAAACTCAAAATAGAGGTGGAGTAGGTATAAAAGGAATGACTACTAACGAAGAAGATTATGTTAAAAATTTAATCTCAATGACTACACATGATTATATTTTATTCTTTACAAACAAAGGAAAAGTATATCGTATGAAAGGATACGAAATACCAGAATATAGTAGACAATCAAAAGGATTACCTATAATTAATTTACTTCCTATTGAAAAAGAAGAATTTGTAACTGCAATGGTTAGTATTGAAAAAGAAGAAAAAAATAAATATATTGTATTTTGTACACAAAATGGTTTAATTAAAAGAACTAATATTAAAGAATTTGAAAATATAAGAAATAATGGAAAAATAGCTATTACTCTTAAAGAAGAAGATAATTTAATATCAGTTCAAAAAACATCAGGAGAATCAGAAATATTAATAGGTTCTTCAAATGGAAGAATGATTAGATTTAATGAATCAGAAATTAGAATTATGGGTAGAACAGCATCAGGAGTTAAAGGAATAGATGTTGGAGATGGAAAATGTGTTGGTTGTGAAATTTCAAATATAAATCAACAAGTATTAGTTGTAACAGAAAATGGATATGGTAAAAAAACTAACATAGAAGAATATAGAAAAACTCATCGTGGTAGTAAAGGTGTTAAGGCATTAAATATTACTGAAAAAAATGGAAATATAGTTTCATTTAAAATGGTTGAAGGTAAAGAAGATTTATTAATTATTACAACAAGTGGAATTATTATAAGATTATCAATAGCTCAAATTTCACAAACAGGTCGTGTTGCACAAGGTGTTAAATTAATTAATTTAAAAGAACACCAAAAAGTAAGTAATATATCATTAGTTGATCATGAAGTAGAAGAAAGTAGTGACAATTAATTTGAATACAATGTTTCACGTGAAACATTGTATTTTTTATTAAAATTGAATTTATAATATAAAAATAAAAATTTTTATAAAAAATATTATATATTATATAAATTATTTATATTCAATATGAAAATAATGTTTCACGTGAAACATTATTTTTTAATTATTAAAAAAATAGTATTAATAGTAATTAGTTTTATTTAAATAATATAAATAATTTTAGTAGATAAAAAAACATATTATTCAATTTATTCAATGTTTCACGTGAAACATTAGATATTCTTGAAAAATAAAAATAAATAATGTATTATTTAATAGGTACAACATTTATATTCGAACTAGGTCAGGACTGGAAAGTAGCAGCCTTAAGATTCACTAAATGTGTGTACTATTTTTTTATGGTGATAATATGAATGAAAAATACATGAGTTTAGCTTTAAAAGAAGCAAAAAAAGCATCAATGAATGGTGATATTCCAGTTGGATGTGTAATTATAAAAAATGATAAAGTAATAGCAAAGTCATATAATAAAAAGGAAAAACATAATAATGCTATTAAACATGCTGAAATTGATGCTATAAGTAAAGCATGTAGAAAATTAAAAACATGGCATTTAGATGATTGTATTTTATATACAACAATGGAACCGTGTACTATGTGTACAGGAGCCATAATTCAATCTAGAATTAAAAAAATATATTTTTCATTATCTAATGAATCATTTGGATATTTAAAAACATATTGTAAAATAAATAAAACTAAAATTATTTATGAAGAAGGCTTATTTAATAAAGAAGTAAAACAATTACTAAAACAATTTTTTACAAATATAAGAAGATAATTATCTTCTTTTTTAATTAAATATTATGATATAATTGTTATGTAATAAGAGGTGATAGAATGTATCAATCATTGTATAGAAAATATAGACCAACTAATTTTGATGAAGTTGTAGGACAAAAAGTAGTTGTACAAATTTTAAAAAATTCTATATTAAATAATACTATATCACATGCTTATTTATTTTCTGGACCAAGAGGTACAGGAAAAACAAGTATAGCTAAAATATTATCAAAAATAGTAAATTGTACAAATCTTAACGGAACAACACCATGTGAAGAATGTGTAAATTGTACATTATTTAATAATAAACAATCTACTGATATTATTGAAATAGATGCAGCGTCTAATAATGGTGTTGATGAAATTAGGGAATTAAAAAATAAAATTAATTTAGTGCCTTCTAATGGAAAATATAAAATTTATATTATAGATGAAGTCCATATGCTATCTACAGGTGCATTTAATGCTTTATTAAAAACATTAGAAGAACCACCATCACATATAATATTTATTTTAGCTACAACTGATTTACATAAAATTCCAGCAACAATATTGTCAAGATGTCAACACTTAGAATTTAAAAAATTATCAAATGAATTTATAATTGAAAAATTAAAATATGTTATAAAACAAGAAAATATAAAAATAGATAATGATGATGTTTTAAGACAAATTGCTATTATTTCAGATGGTGGAATGAGAGATGCTCTTGGACTACTAGAAGAAGTAATATCATATTCTGATCATATAACAATAGAAGATATTCATGAAATAAATGGAACTATAACTGATGATACAATTCAATTATTTTTAAATTATATAGAAACTTCTAAAACAGAAGAAATATTTAGTTTAATAGAAAATTTTAATAATAGTGGTAAAGATTTCTATAAAATTACAGAGCAAATAATAAATTTTATAAAAAATAAATTAATAGCTGAATTGAAACAAAAAAATAAATCTAGTACTACATTATATGATTATGTTAATTATTTTAACGAGTCATTATTAAAAATGAAAAATAATTCAAATTATAAAATAATATTTGAATTAACAATAATAGGTTTATTAAATTTAAATACTAAACCTACTTTAGATGAAAATACTAACAAATTAAAAAATATTAGAATAAATAATACTTTGTGTAAATTTAACAAAAAAGAATTTTTGAATTTTAAAGAAGAATTATTAAAATATAAGAATAATATTAAATCAGACTATGAACAATTAATATATGATGGTGAAATAAAAGCTTTTGGTAATAATAATTTTATTATAATGTATAAAAGTAGAAATCAAGCAGAACAGTTTAATTCAAATTATAAAATAATAGATACAAAAATAAAAAGTATAATGAAAGAAGATATAAAAGGAATCGCTGTTGATGAAATAGAATGGAATAAAATAAAAGAAGAATTTAATAATAAAACAAAAACATATATTTATATGGATGAAAAAAAGGAGATGCAAAAATGAATATACAAGCAATGATGAAACAAGCACAAGCTTTACAAAAAAATATGATGAAAGAAAAAGAAGAAATAGATAATAAAACATATAGTGGAAAATCTTCATTTGTAGAAGTAGAAGTAAAAGGAAATAAACAAATAGAAAAAATTAAAATTAATAAAGATAAAATAGAAGAAGATGAAGTAGAATTAGTTGAAGATTTACTTTGTGTAGCTTTAAATGATGCAATGAAAAAAATAGATGAAGAGACAAATTCAAAATTAGGAAAATATACAAAAGGAATGCCAGGTTTATTTTAATGAAATATCCAAAAATTTTAAATGATTTAATAGAATGTTTTAAAAAATTACCTGGAATAGGTGAAAAAAATGCTGAAAGAATGGCTTTACATACGCTAGAAATGGATGATGAAATATTAGAATTATTTTCAGATTCACTTAAAAATGTTAAAACAAAAATTAAACGATGTAAAGAATGTAATAATTTTAGTGATGATGATTTATGTGAAATATGTAAATCTAATTTAAGAAATAAAAAAATTATTTGTGTAGTAGAGGAAGCAAAGAATGTTATTCAATTTGAAAAAATTGGTACTTATAATGGATTGTATCATGTATTAGATGGATTAATTTCTCCACTAGATAATGTCAATCCAGAAGATATAAATATAGCCTCTTTACTTTCTAGAATAGAGAAAGAAAAAATTACAGAAGTAATATTAGCAATTAAACCTAGTGTTGAAGGAGAAACAACTTCATTATATATAACAAAAATATTAGAAAATAAAGATGTAAAAGTTACAAAAATTGCTCATGGTATTCCTATTGGTGTTGATATGGAATACATTGATTCATTAACCTTAGAGTTAGCACTTGAAGATCGTAAAGAAGTAGCATAATTTAATATATATGGAATAATATATATTGGTGAAAAATATGAAAAAAATAATAAAATTTCTTAAAAAAGTAGTTTTTAGTTGTTTTTTTCTTTATAGTTATAATGTACTAGCAGTACCTTTAAATATTATAATTCCAATAAATATAATTAATATTTTAATATTAACTGTACTGGGTCTTCCATCTTTATTTTTTTTAATATTAATACATGTATTAGTATTTTAAAGGAGAATAAGTATGTTAGATGAATTTATAAATGACCAACCAAAAACATATAAAATATTAACAAATCAAATAAAAAATAATAAAGTATCACATGCTTATTTATTTGAAATTAATAATTATGAACAAGCATATAATCTTATTTATGCTTTTATAAAATCTCTCTTTTGTCCACATAAATATTTAAACAATAAAAAATGTATTAACTGTCATCAATGTGAAAATATAGATAAAAAAATATATTCTGAAATAGAAGTAATAAATCCGGATGGGTTATGGATAAAGAAAGAGCAATTGCTTAATTTAAAAAAAGATTTTTCTAAAAAATCTTTTGTTGGAAATAAAAAATTATATGTTATAAATCAAGCAGAATGTTTAAATTCATCAAGTGCTAATACAATTTTAAAATTTTTAGAAGAACCTGAGGAAGGAATATATGCTATTTTAATAACTCAAAATAGCCATAAGGTATTAGAAACCATTAAATCAAGGTGTCAAATTATTTCATTACAAAATAACTTTAAAAAAGAAAATAAAATATATTCTATGTTTAATAATAATATAACAAAAGAAGATTTATCTTGTATTGTAGAAGATGCATTTTCTTTTGTTGATATCTTAGAAAAATATAAACAAAATACCATTATATATACAAAAGAACTTGTTTTTGATAAATATAACAATTTAGATCAAATAAAAAATTTTTTAATAATAATGCAATTAATCTACAAAGATTTAATTAATTTAAAAATAGGTAAATTGCCAGAATATTTTGAAAAAGAAAAATTAAATGAAATTCAAATAGAAGATAATGTAGAAGTACTAATAAAAAAAATAAATGTAATAATAACACAAATAGAAAAAATAGATGTAAATGCTAATTTAAATTTAATAATAGATAAATTAATAATTGATATGGAAGTGAAATAAGTGAAAAAGATAGTTGGAATTTCGATTGATAATCAAGATATTGAATATTTTTTTACAAATAATATGGATGTTAAAAAAAATATTACTGTTGTTGTAAAAAAAGATGAATATGAAAGATTGGGTAAAGTAGTGACTGATATTCATCCAATTGATGAAACAAAATTAAATTATCAATTAAATAGTATAATTAGAATTGCTAGTAAAAAAGATTATAGTAATTATATTAAAAACCAAACTAAATCAAAACAAGCCTTAAAAAAATGTAAAGATTTAGTAAGTAAATCTAATTTAGAAATGAGTATATTAGATGCATTTTATACATTAAATGGTGAACAATTAGTTTTTATTTTTTATTCAGAATCAAGAGTAGATTTTAGAGAATTAGCAAAACAACTTGCCAATATTTATAAAGTTAGAATTGAGCTTCATCAAATAGGTGTTAGAGATAAATCAAAAAAAGTTGGTGGTTATGGTTTATGTGGTCAAAAACTATGTTGTTCTAGATATATTAAAAATTTTTCATCAGTTTCAATATCAATGGCAAAAAATCAAAATTTATCATTAAGTCCTAATAAAATAAATGGTTTATGTGGAAGACTATTATGTTGTTTAAAATATGAAAATGATACATATACAGAATGTCGTAAAAAACTTCCTAAAGAAGGAGCTATTATAAATATAGATAATAAAAAAGGTAAAGTAATAGAAGTTAATATATTAAAAAATAAATATAAAGTAGAATTTGAAGATAAGGAAATTATAGAATACGATGGAAAAAATTAATTATTTGTTTGGATATGATAATTTAAAAATTTATCAGCATGATGATATGTTTAAATTTTCAATAGATTCTATTTTACTTCCTAATTTTGTTACATTGTTAAATAAATCAAAAAAAATATTAGATATTGGTACGGGAAATGCTGTTATTCCATTAATACTATCAACTAAAATTAATTGCCAAATTGATGGAGTAGAAATACAAAAAAAATCATTTTTATTGGCAAAAAAAACCGTTGAATTGAATAATTTAAATAAACAAATAAACTTAATTAATGATGATATTAAAAATTATAGTAAAAAAATAGAAACGGATTTTTACGATACGATTACATGTAATCCACCATTTTTTAAAATATCAGATACTTCAAAAAAAAATAAATTAGAAGAAAAATCCTTAGCTAGACATGAAATAAATTTAAATCTTGATGATATAATGAAAATAGCAAAAAAAATATTAAAAAATAATGGTAATATTGCTATTGTTCATAGAACTGAAAGATTAATAGATATTGTGGATACTATGAAAAAAAATAATATAGAACCAAAAAAAATTCAATTTGTTTATTCAAATAAGTCAAAACCTTCAAATATATTGTTAATTGAGGGAACAAAAAATGGTAAACCTGGTTGTAAAATTTTACCACCTCTTTATATTCATAATGAAGATGGTAGTTATACTAACCAATTATATGAGTATATTAGATAACTTCAAATTTATGAAGTTTTTTGATATATTAAGAAAAATATTGTATAATTAATCAAGTGAGGTGATAAAATGTCACAAAAAAGCTATAATAATACGCCGACTGTTTATTTAATACCAACTCCAATTGGTAATTTAGAAGATATAACGTTAAGAGCAATAAATATACTAAAACAGGTTGAAGTTATTTTTTGCGAAGATACTAGAGTAACTAGTCAACTATTAAAATATTTAAATATAAAGAAAAAATTAATATCAAGTCATAATTTTAATGAATCAACTAATGGTGATAAATTATTAAAATATTTAAAAGAAAAATATGATGTTGGAATTGTAACTGATAGAGGTACTCCAATAATAAGTGATCCAGGTTATGAATTGGTTAAAGTGGCTATTGAAAATAATTATAATGTTGTAGGTCTTCCAGGCCCTACTGCTTTTGTTCCAGCACTTATAACTTCAAATATAAACCCACAACCATTTTTATTTTATGGATTTTTAAATAATAAAGCTAGTAAAAGAGATAAAGAATTAGATCAATTAAAAAATGAGAAAGCTACAATTATTTTTTATGAAGCACCACATCGTATAGGAAATACTTTAAAAGCTATAAATAAAATTTTGGGAAATAGAAAAATCTCTATTTCCCGGGAAATTTCAAAAAAATTTGAAGAAATTTATAGAGGAAATATTATAGATATAATTGATGAAATAAAAGATGCTAAGGGTGAAATGGTCATAGTATTAGAAGGTAATAAAAGTATAAATACATATGATAATTTAAGTATTATAGAACATGTAAATTTATATATAAAAGAAGGTAATACTAGTAAAGAGGCCATAAAAAAAGTAGCAAATGATCGTAAATTAAATAAGAATGAGGTATATAAAGAGTATCATAGAGGTGATTAAATGAAATTAATAGTAGGTTTAGGAAATCCTGGAAAAGAATATGAAAAAACAAAACATAATATGGGTTTTATGGCAATAGATGAATTTGCAAAAAAAAATAATTTTAATGTAAATAAAGAAAAATTTGGTGGTTTATATACAATAGAAAAATTTAATGATGAAAAAATACTTCTATTAAAACCTCAAAAATATATCAATTTATCAGGAGAAGTAGTTATTCAATTTGTTAAATTTTATAAAATTAATATAGATGATATTTTAATTATAAGTGATGATTTAGATATTAATATAGGTAAAATTAAAATAAAATATAAAGGAAGTAGTGGTGGCCACAACGGTCTAAAAAATATAGAACTTCATCTTCAAACAAAAGAATATAAAAGAATAAAAATAGGAATATCAAATAATAAAAAAATTGATACAAAAGATTATGTCCTAGGTAAATTTAATGATAATGACGCTAAAATAATAAATGAAGTAATATCAAAAATGCCAGATGTGATTACTGATTATTTAACTTTATCATTTGACAACTTAATGAATAAGTATAACTAATGATACTAAAAAGTATCTTTTTTCTAGTGGAGGGGTAATATGAATTTTTTTGATAATATATTTGATAATAGTAATTTTAAATATGTAACAGGTTTGAACAATGAAATGAAATCACTTTTTATATATAATAAATTTCTTAATAAAAAAACTTCAATATTAGTTGTATCAAGTACTTTATTTGAAGCAAATATGATATATAAATCAATAAGTAATTATACAAATGATGTATTATTTTTTCCAATGGATAATTTTTTAACTAGCGAGGCATTAGCTAAATCACCAGAACTTCAAAATAATCGAGTTGAAACTCTAAATGAATTAATAAATAATAATAAAAAGATAATAATAACCAATTTAATGGGAGTTTTAAAATATTTACCACCTAAAAATATTTATTCAAATCATATTTTAAAAATTGATAGAAATAATGAATATAAAATAAATGAATTAGTTGAAAAATTATATTCTATGGGTTATGAAAGAAATGTTATAGTAGAAAAAACAGGAGAAATTGCTGTTAGAGGATATGTATTAGATATTTTTCCTGTATCTAGTCAAAATCCTATTAGATTGGAATTTTGGGGTGATAATTTAGAATCTATTAGAGAATTTAATGTTGAAAATCAGCTTAAAATAAAGGAATTAGAAAAAATAGAAATAGAACCAATTTCAGATGATATTTTTTCTGACACTAAAACAAATATTATTAATTATTTAGAAGATGATTTTATAACTATCTTTAATGAATATGGTCAAATTAAAGAATCTTATAAGCAATTACAGTTGGAAATATTAGAATATCAAAATGATCAAAACCAAATTAAAAAATATATGTTTAATTTAGATGAAATAAATTTTAAAAATGAAATATATGTTTCTAATTTTGATAATTATAATAGTGTATCAAATACAATAAATTATAAAACTTATGATATAGAACCATTTTCTTCAAATCTAATAAGTTTAAATAACAAATTAAATGATTATATTGAAAACAAAAATACAGTTATAATTTGTTTAATTAATAAATATCAAATTAATAAAATAATGGATAATATTAAAAATGATAATTTTGTTATAACTAATGAAAAAGAGATATTTGAAAATAAAATAAATTTAATAATAAAATCAATTGAAAATGGTTTTATTATTAATAAATATGTTGTAATAAATGATTCGGAAATATTTAATCATAAAATTAATAAAAATAAATATAAAAATAATTTTAAATATGGAATTAAAATTAGAAATATAGATAAATTAAAAATAGGTGATTATGTAGTTCATAATATTCATGGTATTGGGAAATATTTAGGAATTAAGACATTAGAAAAAAATAAGTTAAAAAAAGATTATCTTATTATTGAATATCGCGATAAAGATAAATTATATATTCCAGTTGAGAAAATAGAATTGATTTCAAAGTATTCAGCAAATGATGATATAAAACCTAAATTAAATAAATTAGGAAGTACAGAATGGATTAAAACCAAGAAAAAAGTTAGAGATAAATTAGAAAATATTGCAGGTGAATTGTTAAAATTATATGCTAAAAGAGAAGCAAGTGAAGGTTTTAGTTTTAAAAAAGATGATGAATTACAGTATCAATTTGAAAAAGAATTTACTTATGAAGAAACATTAGATCAATTAAAAGTAATAGATGAAATAAAGAATGATATGGAATCAAATCATCCTATGGATCGATTACTTTGTGGTGATGTAGGTTATGGTAAAACAGAAGTAGCGTTTCGTGCTATGTTTAAAGCTGTATTATCAAAAAAACAAGTTGCTTATTTATGTCCAACTACTATTTTATCAAATCAACATTATAACAATGCAATTGCAAGATTTAAGTCTTTTCCGATAGAAATAGCTTGTTTAAATCGTTTTGTCTCTCAAAAAAAAGTTAAAGAAATATTAAAAGGATTAAAGAATGGTAAAATAGATATTGTAATAGGTACACATAGACTTTTGAGCGATGATGTTATTTTTAAAGATCTTGGTTTATTAGTAATAGATGAAGAACAAAGATTTGGTGTTAAACATAAGGAAAAAATAAAACAAATACGAAATAATATAGATGTTTTATCTTTATCAGCAACACCAATACCTAGGACTTTACAAATGTCAATGGTAGGAATTAAAAATTTATCTTTAATAGAAACAGCTCCAATAAATAGATATCCAGTTCAAACTTATGTATTAGAAGAAAATAATACAATCTTAAAAGATGCTATCTATAAAGAGTTGTCAAGGGATGGTCAGGTATTTATTTTATATAATCATGTTGATTCAATTGAAGAAAAGGCAAATGAAATAGCTAATATGATTAAAGATGCTAGAGTTACATTTGTTCATGGACAAATGAATAAAATAGAACTTGAAAATATAATAAATGATTTTATAAATAAAGAATATGATATTTTACTTTGTACTACTATTATTGAAACAGGAATAGATATTCCTAATGTAAATACTTTAATTCTTATGGATGCTGATAGATTCGGTTTATCTCAACTATATCAAATTAGGGGAAGAGTAGGTAGAGGCAATGTTATAGCTTATTGTTATTTAATGTATAAAAAAGGTAAGGTGTTATCTGAAATAGCTGAAAAAAGGTTAAAAGCTATAAAAGAATTTACAAAACTTGGTAGTGGTTTTTCTATAGCAATGAGAGATTTATCTATAAGAGGAGCCGGGGATATTTTAGGTAGTGAACAGGCAGGATTTATAGATTCAATTGGTATAGACTTATATTTAAAAATGTTAAATGAAGAAGTAGAAAAATTAAAAGGAAATAAAGTAATAGAAGAAGAACAAGATGAAAAACCATTAATTGATGTATCAACTACAATAAGTGATGATTATGTAACAGAAGAGGAATTAAAGATAGAAATTCATAAAATGATAAATGATATAACTGATGAAAATAAATTTAATAAAATAAAAAATGAATTGGAAGATAGATTTGGTAATATAAATGAAAATATTAAAATTTATATGTATGAACAATTATTTGAAAATCAAGCTAAAAATTTTGAAATAGAAAAAATTAGGCAAACAAATAATTTTATTGAAATAACACTATCAGAAAATTATTCAAATAAACTAAATGGCGAACAATTATTTATGGAATTGACTGAATTAACTAGAATGTATAGACTAAAATTTCAATTTAAAAAATTGATAATAACATTGGATATTGTAAAATTAGACAAACATTATATTTTTTATTTATTAGATTTGTTAAAAATATTAAAAAAATGCGAAAAAGAAAAAAATAGTGAAACATAATATGTTATAATATATTAAAATAAGGGGCTGATAAAATGTTTGGAAGAGTTTTAAAAATAGAATCAAAAGAAGTTTTTGTTGAAAATACAACAAAACAAATTCAATCTAACTTAATAGGTTATCATGTTGTTTTTGATGGTCAAACAAGGTTGATAGGTGAAATAATTTATGTAGATGTTAATTATTTTCAAATAAGATTAATAGGTGAAATATATCAAAATAAGTTGTTACCTGGATTTAATAAATTTCCAACTATTAATTCTATCTGTCGTATTATCACAAAACCAGAATTAGAACTAATATTGGGAAATCAAGATATTCAAAATCAAGATAATTTATTAATTGGTAAATCAAGTGTTTATGATAACTTTAATGTTACAGTAAATGTAAATGATTTTTTTTCCAATCATTTTTCTATAATTGGTAATACAGGTTCAGGAAAATCATGTGGAGTAGCTAGATTAATTCAAAATTTATTTTCAAATAATAAAAAAATGCCAGAAAATAGTCATTTTATTATATTTGATGCATATGGTGAATATAAAAGTGCTCTTCAAAAAATTAACCAATCACAAAATATAAATATAGTTAATTATACAACATCAACAGCTTCTATATCTGATTCTAACTTACTTACTATTCCGATTTATTTTTTAGAGGTAGATGATTTAGCAATTCTTTTGAATATAAATGATTCAAGTTTACTACCTGTTTTAGAAAAGACACTTAGATATGTATATATTTTCAATGGAAATGATGAAATGTGTAAAAAATACAAAAATGACATTTTGGCTAAGAGTTTAATAGAATTATTAAGTAGTGGAAGAACTTCACAACAAGTTAGAGATCAAATTATAGCTGTTTTATCAGACTATAATACTGATGAAATAAACTTGAATACAACAATATATCAACCTGGTTATGAGAGAACATTAAAACAATGTCTAAATATAGATGCACAAGGTAAAATGCCGGCAATTGATTTAGTAATTGAGTTTTTAAAGAAATTTTCAGAATTAAATGTTGATCAAATAGAGGTTAAACCTATCAAGTATAATTTAGATGATTTATACTATGCATTAGAATTTGCTTTAATAAGTGAGGGAACTTTAAATAATAGTGTGGCATATGAAAAATTGAGTCAATTAAAAATAAGACTTCATGCTATTATTAATAGTGATCGTAAAAAATATTTTGAAACAAATGAATTTCAAACAAAAGATGAATATATAAAAGGTTTATTTTCTATTGGAACTGGAAATGCTGCTCAAATTGTAAATGTTAATTTTAATTATATAGATGATAGATTTGCTAAATCAATGGTAAAGATTTTATGTAAACTATTATATAATTATTCCACAACTTTACAAAATCGTGGTAGTTTTCCAATTAATATTTTAATAGAAGAAGCTCATAGATATGTAAATAAAGATAGTGATATAGAAATTATTGGTTATAATATATTTGAGCGAATTGCTAAGGAAGGAAGAAAATATGGAGTTTTGCTTGGATTAATTACTCAAAGAATAAGTGAGTTATCTCCAATGATATTAAGTCAGTGTTCTAATTTTATAATTTTTAGAATTTATTATCCTGATGATATAAAGATGATAGAGTCAATGGTTCCAAATATAACTAAGGATTTAATTAATAGAGTTAAAACATTGTATCCAGGATCAGCTTTATTATTTGGTAATGCTTTCAAAATCCCATTAATTGTTAATTTAGAAATTCCAGATCCAATGCCTACAAGTACTAATGTTAATTTGGCTAACATATGGTATAAATAATGCTGTTATCAGCATTTTTTTTTAAACATTAACTAAATTTTAAATATTTCCCGGAAAATAATTGAAATATTTCCCAAAATGTAGTATCCTGTTACTAGTATAGAATAAAGGGGTGAGCAATATGGATGAAAATAAGGTGGTATTATTAAATATTGATGATATAATTCCAAATCGATTTCAACCTAGAATAAAATTTAATGATAAGGCTATAAATGAATTGGCTGAATCAATAAAACAACACGGGGTATTTCAACCGATTGTTGTAAGAAAAATAAGTGATAAATATGAAATAATAGCTGGTGAAAGAAGATATAAAGCTAGTATAATTGCTGGGAAATCTACTATTCCGGCTCTTATAACATCTCTTGATGACAAAAACAGTGCTGAGGTTGCTTTGTTAGAAAATATTCAAAGGCAAGATTTAACACCAATAGAAGAAGCCATTTCTTATAAAAAAATCTTAGATATGGGTTATATTAGTCAAGGTGAACTTGGTAAAAAATTAGGAAAAAATCAATCGACAGTAGCTAATAAATTACGTTTATTAAACCTAGATGATGAAGTTCAAGAGGCCTTAATGGAAAATAAAATATCTGAAAGACATGCCAGATCTCTATTAAGATTAGATAATAAGTCACAAATATTAATGTTAAATAGAATAATAAATGAACGTTTAACAGTAAGGAAAACAGACGAAGAAATAAATAAAATGTTAAATGATCATAGTATAAATGAAAAAGGAGAAAACAAAATGAACGAAAATGAAATAAAAAATGAATTTAATATTCCAACTGCTCCAATAATTGAACCAGAACCAACTATTAATAATATTTCCCAACCAATAGTTCAATCAGCAGAAGAACCAGAAACTTTATTTGAAGAAATACCAACTGATAATATTTCTCAATCTATAAATCCAGGCTTTATGGATGTAGATAAAATAAAAAATGAAGCACAAGATATTGTTACATCAGTAGAACCTGTAGCACCAGCCGAAATAGATAAATTATTGAAACCAGATGAAAGTATTAAGTCAGTTCAACCAATGTCAGAACAAATTGAAGTGCCAACTCAAATGACAGAAGAGCAACAAGGTGGTAAATTCTTTAATATGTTTAATATGAATAATAACAAAGATTCTTCCTTTGTTTCAAATGTTGAAGAACAAAAAGTTAATATGGAATTTGGAGAACCAAAAGGTGAATCCCAAAATATTTTTGAAAATCCATTTCAAACTCAAATATCAAATAATACTGAACCAATTGAGTCTATAAATCAACCATCAATAGATAATAATGAACAAAATGTAACATTTAATAATATTTCGGAGGAACCAACTGTTTTACCAGTTGAACCAATGAATTCGGTTGATAATTTAAATCAAACGCAATCATCTGTTAGTTCTTTTAATACTATGCCACAATTTGAAACACAACCAATTCAACCAGAAAATTTATTTGATTTTTCACAACCAGTACAACCTTTTACACTTGATGATGATGAAAATTTTGGAAATCCACAATCAACTCAACCTTCAATAAATCCACAACCAGAAATTATTCAACCAGAAGTAACAAAATCTTATATGATGGATGATAATGTTTCGTTTGACGAGGATGGAGAAATTAAAGTAAATGTTGAAAAGAATAATGAAAGATATGTAACTGCTGATATGAAAACAGTTATAAATACTATAAGAGATTGTGCTGCAACAATAGAAAAATTCGGATATAAAATAGAAACAGATGAAATAGATTTAGCTGATAGTTATGAGGTTACATTTAAAATAGATAAAATATAGTTTTCTATATTTTTTTTATATATAAATGATATAATAACATGTAAGGAGCAATATATTTATGAAGTATGAAGATATAGAAACACCAGAACAATTATATATTTATATGAAGAATAATATTAAATATGGATTTGTGTCTAAAAAAGATAAAAAAAAGTATATAAGAAAAGAATTAAATAATGATGAATTATATGAAAAAGAATTAGTTCATCATTATTATTTACAAAGTCCAGAAGAATTACAAACAACAAAGTGTGGTCTTTGTTATGATCAAGTAGAATATGAAAGAAAATGGTTTTTAAGTCATAATTATGAAGTTAAAACTTATTTTACATCGTATCATAATCATGTTTTTTTAATTTACAAAGAAGAAAATAATTATTGTTTTTTTGAAAGAACTTGTAAAGAAACTTCAGGTATTTATAAACGAAGAACATTAAAAGAAGTACTTAATTTGTATAAAGAACAACAAATAAAAATTAATCCTGAAATAACAAAAAATAATATTGTTTTATATGAATACAAAAGTATTAAATATGGTTCAAGTTTTGATGAAATAAAACAAATTCAAAATAAAATGAGAAAAACTGATATTTAACTATCAGTTTTTTAATTTAAATATTATACACCTTTATTAATATTTTAAAAATCAATATTATTATCATTTATAATTTCTGTTTTTAATTGTAAATCCATTGAATTTGTTTTATTTCATAAATACCAAATTTTTAATATTTATATTTCTTCCATCAATAGTACCGAAATATTCATTAATACTTGGTATTATTCTATTTGATTCTAGTAGAGTAATTTCTTAAACTGTAGTTTCTAGAAGACTTACAAAAAATAGTACATTATATAAAACCTGAGCAGTTGTTCTAGGTTCTTCCTAAGAAACTTGTTTTCCTTTTTTTCTCTTTGTACCTAGTAGGTCCTTGAATACATCGATATTCAATATTTTTATTATATTCTTCTATTTTTTTAATAATTTTATCATAACTAGGATTATAATTATTGTCCATATTTTTCTCCTTTCAACTTAATATTAAGTAAATTTAAATAATTAAATTATAAAAAGTCTTTTGTAAGTTAATTATATTTAATCTTTTAACAAAATATGCTATGTTGATAGAAAATTAAAAGTTTCTAAGCTTGTAAAAAAACTTAAAAGAGAAAATTTATGAAATTTAATATAAAAAAGAAAGATATATTATTATATTAGAAAAAGAGTTATTTATGTTATACTATTATTGTAAGAATTATTTAAAATTGGAAATATTTTTAAATCATAGTATAAAATTTAACGTAATTTTATAATGAAATAGATGATAATTAATTTGGTCGTAATACTTATTTATTCTTGTCTTATTACTTACTAAAATTAGATTATGATTAACTAATAGTGAAAATTTAATAATAAGATAATTGATGAAATTAAGATAATATATGAATAGATAAAAATATTTTTATTAAGTAATTTTGTTACAGAAATCCGTATCTATTCATGTATAAAAAAATGGAGTTAAAATTATAATGATAAAAATATGTTAGCTATAATTAAAAAGTTTTTTATAAATAGAAGTAGAAAGATGTGATTAGTTTGAAAAAAATGATAGTCTTAGATTTGGATGGGACTTTATTAAATTGTGAAAGAAAAGTCTCGGAAAAAAGTAAAAATTATTTAAAAAAATTAAAAGATATGGGATATATTATTGTAATAGCTACAGGAAGAATATATGAATCCATAAATTATGTAATTGATGGATTTGATTGTGTAAACTATGTAATAACTGATACGGGTGCATCTTGTTATGATACTAGTAATGGACATACTATTTTTAATAATCCAATAAAAATAGAAACAACTGAAAAATTTAAAAAATTATACAATGATAATTGTATGTTTATTGATGTTTGCGATAAATATACAATATATAAATACTCAGATATAGATGAAGATTACTATTTTATAGATACCACAAAAGATTGGGATTACATTTTTAATAATTGTAAAGAAATATCTCATATTTCAGTAAGTATGAAAACAAATGAACAGGTAATCGAATTATATAATAACCTAAAAGAAGATATTCCTGAATTAGATATTAATATTATGCAAGATTCTTTTGATGATAGAAAGTGGATTGAAACAATAAGAAAAGGGTGCACTAAATACAAAGCTATAGCAGAATTAGCAAATTATCTAAATATTAACAATGATGAAATCATAGCTTTTGGTGATGGACTTAATGACATTGATATGCTTAAAAAATGTGGAACAGGTGTTGCTCTTGCCAATGCATTACCAGTAGTTAAAGAAAATGCAAATTTTGTAACTAACTATGATCATAATCATGATGGGGTAATAGAGTTTTTGAGGGGGTATTTAAATGTTGAGTAAAAATTATAAGATCTTATTTTCATTAAGATTATTAAAAAGTATATTAAATAATTTTGTAGATGTGTTTTTAGTACTATATTTTATTAATGTTTCTAATAATAATATATTACCACTTGGAATATATAAATTAGTCACTATAGTAACTATATGGTTAGTAATATTCTTATCAAGAAATTATTGTAAATCAAAAAACAGAGTTTGGCTAATGAGAATAGGTATCGTGATGTATTTTATTTATTTTTTAGCTATTATATTATTAAAAGAACAAGTTGTTAATTATATTTATTTAATAGGATTGTTATATGGATTAGAAGAAGGGTTTTATTATTCTGTATATAATACAATAGAATCTGATGGTATAGAAAATAAAGATAGAGAAAAGTATTTAGGAACTTACAATGGTTGGAAAAATATTGTATCTATTATATTTCCTTTATTTTTTGGAGGTTTAATCGAAAAATCTGGATTTATCAATACAATCATAATTGTATTGATAATTGTTATATTACAAATAGTTTTATCAATAACTCTAAAAGATAATAATATTCCAAAAGGTAATAAAACTAATTTAAAAGAATTTAAGTGTATCATGAAAGAACATCCAGAATTAAGAAGTATTATTGGAAACAAGATTTGTTCAGGCCTAAATTCAGAAGGAGCATTATCATATGTTATAACAATATATATAATTAAAGTTTTTTCTGAAAGCATAAGTTTAGGTATATTTACTTCAATATTTAGTGTTATTTCTATAATAATAGGATTTTTATTTGTAAAAATAATTAAACCTAAATATTATATAAAATTATTAGTTGCAACATTACCAATTACAATAATATTACTATGTATTATGTTATTAAATTGTAATTTTGTAACCGTAGTTTTGTATAATTTATTTCAAACTATTTCAAAATTATTATCTGATTTAATTACAGAAAGAAATGTATTTAATTTTTCTAATTTTGAAATAATAAAAAAAGAATATAAAGTTGAATATTTTTTAACATTAGAAACATCTTTATTTATAGGCAGATTTATAAGTAATGTTTTATTTATACTAATGGCATTTTTAAATGCAAATTTTATTATGGCAATCTTTGTTGGATTTGTTATACTTCAAGCAATAAGTGTAATTAAATTACAGTCAGATATGGAAAATACAATGAAATTAGTTAAACATATTATATAATTAGGATTATAGGGGGTACCTTACTTCCTTGTTTTAGCTCATAATAAGACACTTGCTGGACAACTTTATTCAGAACTTAAAGAGTTGTTTCCAAATAACCACGTATCTTATTTGTATCTTAGTGAAATATGTATTAGCGTATGTTTAATAATTATAATGGTTAGGAGTAATAAAATTTATGAATAAAATAACTAAAAATAATTTAAACAACTTTATGAATTCTTATCATTTCTTTCATGATAGTTACATAAAGGATATTAACTACAATTTAGATAAGAATAAAATAGATATTTTAATATATGTTTTTTGGTCTTTTAAACCAATACTAAAAGAAGATAATTTAATTGAAACAAATAGAACAAAGATGAAAATGATTTTTACTGGTATTAAAGAATATAGAGATGATGATAGATTTAGTGATTATATTGAAGAAGCAATTATAAAATATGTTAAAATTAATGGTAAAGAATATATATTATTTACTAGTGACGAAATAGAACCTTCTTTTTATGTAATTTGTGATAACATTGAATATGAGGAAAAAAAAGAAAGTTGGTAGTGTTTGTAATATAAATAAATCTAATTTTATAGAGCTAATTTAAAATTAATTAGAAAATATATTTATGGTACAATAAACTGTTTTAATTTTTAGAATAGAAATAATAATATAAATGGAAGTTAATATGACTTCCTTGTTTTATTGCAAATTAAGTGTTAAAATAAGTTATTGGAAAACAACTAGTATTATCCAGTTTTATTTAGTGTTATTTAATAAATTTGTGGCCGACATTCGTGTCCTATGCGTATTCACCAAAAATTAGACTTTTTTAAGTAGTGTTAGACACGAATTTTTGATAAGAGGACACGAATTTCCTGGTTGATATGAATCATAATAAGGAGGTCATTATGTTTAAATTAGTATCAAAATATAAGCCAAGTGGTGATCAACCAGAGGCTATAAAAGAATTAGTAGATGGAATTAATAATCATGAGAAATACCAGGTTTTACTTGGTGCAACGGGAACGGGAAAAACTTTTACGATTGCAAATGTAATTGCGAGTGTTAATAAACCAACACTTGTTTTAGCTCATAATAAGACGCTTGCGGGACAACTTTATGCAGAACTTAAAGAGTTGTTTCCAAATAACCACGTATGCTATTTTGTTTCTTATTATGACTATTATCAACCAGAAGCATATGTGGCTAAAACAGATACATACATTGAAAAAGATGCATCTATAAATGATGAAATAGATGAATTAAGACATGAAGCAACTTCAAATCTTTTATCATATGATGATACAATTGTAGTAGCAAGTGTTTCATGCATTTATGGAATAGGATCAAAAGAAGATTATATGGACAAGGTTCTAACTTTATCAGTTAATGAAGTGATTGAAAGAGATAATGTAATGCTAAAATTAATTGATATGTTTTATGAAAGAAATGATTTAGATTTAAAAAGAGGAACTTTTAGAGCAAGAGGTGATGTGCTTGAAATAGTTCCAATAAGTTGGCATGAAAAAGGAATTAGAATTGAATTTTTTGGTGACGAAATAGATAAAATTGTTGAATATGATTTAATAACAGGTAAAATTACAGCAAATAAAAAATCAATTACCATCTTTGCTGCTAGCCATTTTGTTACAAATGAAAATAAATTAAAAATTGCAATAGAAAATATAAGAGAAGAATTGAAAGAAAGACTAAAATATTTTAAAGATAATAATAAATTACTTGAATATCAAAGATTGATGGAAAGAACTAATTATGATTTAGAAATGTTATCAGAAACAGGAAGCTGCCGAGGTATTGAAAACTATTCAAGACATTTAGCGCTTAAAAAAGCAGGCGACACTCCAACTACATTACTTGACTTTTTCCCAAATGATTATTTGATGGTAGTAGATGAATCGCATGTTACTTTACCTCAGGTTAGAGGAATGTATAATGGAGATCAAGCCCGAAAGAAAATACTAGTTGACTATGGATTTAGATTACCTAGTGCGATGGATAATAGACCATTAAAATTTGAAGAATTTGAAGAAAAAATAAATCAAATAATATGCATTTCAGCGACACCTGGTGATTATGAGTTAGAAAAAGTAAATAATAAATATGTAGAGCAAATTATTAGGCCAACAGGACTTTTAGATCCAATTATAGAAGTGGAAAAAATAGATGGACAAATAGATAATCTAGTTTCTAGAATTAATGAAAAGGTCAAAATAAATGAAAGAGTTCTTATAACAACTCTTACAATAAGAATGGCAGAAGAATTAACTGCTTATCTAAAACAACTTGATATTAAGGTAGCTTATTTACATAGTGAAATAAAAACATTAGAAAGATTAAAGATTATAAATGATTTAAGAATTGGTAAATATGATGTGTTGGTAGGAATAAATTTACTTAGAGAAGGACTTGATATACCTGAGGTTAGCTTAGTTGCTATTATGGATGCAGATAAACAAGGATTTTTAAGAAGTGATAGAAGTTTAATTCAGACAATAGGGCGTGCAGCTAGAAATAAAAATGGAGAAGTCGTTATGTATGCTGATTATATAAGTAGCGCCATGAAAATCGCAATAAGTGAGACTAAAAGGAGAAGAAAAATTCAAGAAGAATATAATGAAAAGCACAATATTGTACCAACTACAATAACCAAAAAAATAACAGATGTTGTAACAAATTATAAAGAAATAGAAGAAAAAGAGGAAAAAACATTAACAACGGAAGAAAAAATAAATTTAATAAACAAAATTGAAAAAGAAATGAAAGAAGCTGCTCGTGATTTAGATTTTGAAAGAGCAACAGAACTTAGAGATATACTTTTTGAACTAAAAAGTGAATAAATTTAAATTGATTGACAACTTTGATTATGATATAATTTTATTGTATGGAGATGATAAAATGACATCTATTATTAACAAAATTCAAATAAATAATCTTTTAGAATGGTTAATTCATATTATAAGTTATGCCTTAATACTTAGTATTGTATCTTTATTATTTAAGAATACAATACAAATCGACAATAATTATTTTGGTATTTGGGGTATAATAGCATCAGTTGTAATTTATGTGTTGAATAAAACAATTAAACCTTTAATTGTAAGAATTACAGTTCCAATAACAGGTTTAACATTAGGAATTTTTTATCCTTTTATAAATGTTATAATACTTAAAATAGTTGATATTTTACTTGGAGAACATTTCAAAATTAATGGTATTTTTATAGCATGTATAGCAGCTATTTTGATTTCAATATTGAGCATAATATTAGATGATGTAATAATAAAACCAATAACAAGAAAGGAGAATTAATATGAATCCTATATTTTTAACATTGGGTCCAGTTCAAATATACTGGTATTCAGTTATTTTATTTCTAGCTTTTTTCTTAGGCGGAGCTCTTTCTATTCATGAAGCAAAAAAATGGAAAATAAATAAAGATTTTATGATTAATTTATATTTTTATTTGATAATTTTTTCTCTTATAGGAGCAAGATTATATTATGTTTTATTTAATTTAGATTATTATGGAAAACACATTGCAGAAATATTTAAAGTCTGGGAAGGTGGACTTGCTATTCATGGGGGATTAATAGCGGCTTTATTAGTTATAATAATTTATACAAAAAAATATAAGGTTAATACTTTAAGATTACTTGATATATTAGTTGTAAGTTTACTTCTTGGACAAGCTATTGGTAGATGGGGTAATTTTATGAATGGTGAAGCTTATGGACCAATTACTACTTTAAATAATTTAAAATCTTTACATATTCCTAATTTTATTATTCAAGGAATGTACATTGATGGTGTTTATCATCAACCAACATTTCTTTATGAATCTGTTTTAAATTTTTTAGGATTTATAATTTGTATGATTTATAGATCCTTGAAATATACTAAAATAGGTGCTACAACAAGTTTCTATTTAATTTGGTATGGAATAGTTAGATTTATAATAGAGTCAATGAGAACAGATAGTTTGATGCTTGGTAATTTTAAGATAGCTCAAATAGTTTCTATAATTATGATAATTTGCGGAATAGTAATGCTTATAATCCTAAAAAAATCATCTGTTTTTGATAACAATTATAATGATAGGAGAAATACAAATGAATCAACATTTTGATTGTGTAATAGTAGGTGGTGGTATAGCAGGAATGACAGCCGCTATATATTTAAAGCGTGCTAATAAAAATGTTGTTATAGTTGAAAAAGATATTTTGGGTGGACAGATAAATAAAACATCAAGAGTTGAAAACTATCCAGGTTTTACTTTTATAGAAGGAATTGATTTAGTCGATAAAATAAAGGAACAAATTAAAAATTTAAATATACCTATAATAAATAAAGAAGTTGTTGAAATAAAACAACATTTGATAAAATTAAAAGATGAGATATTAGAAGCCGATAATATTATTTTGGCAACAGGAAGAATTCCTAAAAAATTAGGGTTGGAAAATGAAGATGAATTAATTGGTAGAGGTATTAGCTATTGTGCTACATGTGATGGTTTTTTCTTTAAAAATAAAATTGTTTGTGTAGTAGGTGGTGGAAATAGTGCGTTAGAAGAATCTCTATATTTATCTAATCTTTGTAAAAAAGTAATAATTTTAAATAGAAGTGCTAAATTAAGAGCCGATGATTATTTAATTGATGAAGTAAATAAAAGAAATAACATAGAAATTAAATATAATATAGAAATAATAAAAATAAATAAAGATGAAGTTTTAAAATTTGTTACTACAAAAAATGAAGAAATAAAATGTGATGGTTTATTTATATATATAGGTTTAGAGCCACAAATAGAATATTTAAAAAATTCAGATATAAAAACAGAAAATGGTTATGTATTAGTAGATTCAAATATGAAAACAAATATAGAAAATATTTATGCCTGTGGTGATTTAATTAAGAAAGAGGCATATCAAATTATAACAGCGGCAAGTGAAGGAGCCAAAGCGGCCATTAGTTGCGAAAGAGGATTATAATCCTTTTTTTTATTTTGAAATTAAGTTATAATATTATTAGGTGATAAAAATGTCATTTACAAGTATAGTAAAAAATGAAATTAGTAAATTAGATACAAAAGAAATAGAAAATATAACAGAATTATCTGCTATTATTAAAAATATAGGAATTATAGATAATAATATAAAGATACAAACAGAAAATGCTAGTGTTGCTAGAAGAATTTTTAATTTAATAAAAATAACTTTTAAACAAACACCTAGAATAATTGTAAGACAAGGATATAATTTTAGTAAAAGTTACGTTTATATTTTAGAAATAAAAACAAATATAACTAAAATACTAGATGAATTAGAACTCAATAAAAATATTCCAGCAGAATATATATATTCAGACGAATATTTAGTAAGAGCTTATTTAAGGGGATTATTTTTAAGTGTTGGAAGTATAAATGATCCTAAAAAGTCAAGATATCATTTAGAATTTACTGTAAATAACAAGGAATATGCATTGTTTTGTTCAAATTTATTAAATCAATTTAATTTAAAGAGTAAAGTTTTAAAACGAGAAACAAAATATATGATTTACATAAAAGAAGCGGAAAAAATAGGTGACTTTTTAAGATTAATGTCTGCCATAAATGCTGTATTTTATTTTGAAGATATAAGAATATATAGAGATCATAAAAATATGACAAATAGATTAAATAATTGTGAACAAGCAAATATGGATAAAGTTATAGAAACAGCTAATTGTCAAATAAAAGAAATAGAAATATTAGAGCGAGCTGGTGTTTTTGATTTGTTAGATGATAAAACAAAAGAAGCAGCAATATATAGAAAAAAATATCCGGAAAGTTCATTGGTTGAACTAAGTGAAATAATTTCAATTGAAACGGGAAATAAAATTTCAAAGTCTGGAATATATCATCGCTTTAATAAAATCAAAGAAATGGTTAGAAAAATTAATAATATAGGAGGTGATAGTTATGAATAAAAAAAATGAATTTTTTGAAAATATTGTTAGAAATACACTTATTATTTTAACCTTTATAAGTATTATTTGTTCTATGTTTCATTTTGCTTATCTTTTTTATCAAGATAATAATATTGAAAGAATAAATTCTTTTTTACTTAAATATGATTTTCTTCTTTTTATAGACAATTTCTTATTATATATTTTTGCTATTGCATATATAATACTAGGAATAAAATCAAAGAAAGAAGTCCTTTTGAAAATATCATTTAGTATTTTTTCAATTCTTACAACAATGTGTGTACTTACTTTAATTGTTAATATAATAGCCGTATCATTTGGTATTTTTGATGTTATTGTTCAGTAGAATTTACTACTGATTTTTTTAACTTGTTATAGCATTATTTATTAATATATGTTAAAATAAAGTGTAGATATTTGTAAAAAGAATGGTGATAAGATGGGAAAAATAATAGCGCTAGTAAATCAAAAAGGTGGCGTTGGTAAAACAACTTCAAGTATTAATTTGGCTGCATCCCTTGGATATTTAAAGAAAAAAGTTTTATTAGTAGATTTAGATCCACAAGGTAATTCAACTACAGGTGTAGGTATAAACAAAACAGATTACGAAAAAAGTATGTATGAATTATTAAAAGATGAAGCAACTTTACAAGAAGTAATAATTAAAACAAAGTTTAAAAATTTATATATAATTCCAGCAACTATTAATTTGGCTGGTGTTGATTTTGAATTAACTGAGAAGCATAATTTAGATAATAATTTTTCAAAAGGTAGTCAATTGAAAAAATACTTAGATCAAATAAAAGATTCATTTGATTATATAATAATAGATTGTCCACCCTCTCTTGGTATTTTAACTACTAATGCTTTAACAGCAGCTGATTCAGTTATAATCCCAGTTCAATGTGAGTTCTTTGCTTTAGAAGGAATTATGCAACTTTTAAATACCATTATGATGGCCCAAAAAACATTAAATCCAAAATTAGATATAGAAGGAGTTTTACTTACAATGCTAGATGGTAGAACAAATTTAGGATTAGAAGTTGTAGAAGAAATAAAAAGTTATTTTAAAGAACGAGTATATGATACTATTATTCCTAGATTAGTTAGATTATCAGAAGCTCCTAGTCATGGTAAACCAATAATAGCTTATGATTCACAAAATAGAGGATCAGAAGCTTATTTGAATTTAGCCAAAGAGGTGATTGAAAGAAATGGAAAATAAAAAAAGAGCCCTAGGTAGAGGCCTTGAAGAATTATTTAATAATGAAAATTTAAATTTAAATCAATTTGAAGAATCGATATATGAAACAGTCAAAACTGATGAAATAATAGATATACCACTTTCAAATTTAAGAGTTAATCCATATCAACCAAGAAAAATATTTGATGAAGAAGCTTTAAAAGAATTAGCTGCTTCAATTAAAGAACATGGAGTATTTCAACCAATAATTGTAAAAGAAAGTATAAAAGGTTATGAGATAATAGCTGGGGAAAGAAGATATAGAGCCTCAAAATTAGCTGGAAAAGAAACAATCCCAGCTATTATAAGAAACTTCAATGATGAGCAAATGATGGAAATTGCTTTACTAGAAAATTTACAAAGAGAAAATTTAACATCGGTTGAAGAAGCTGAGGCATATAAATCATTAATAGAAAAACTTTCTTTGACACAGGAAGAATTAGCTAAAAAAGTTGGAAAAAGTAGAAGTTATATTACTAATTTACTTGGTTTGTTAAATCTTCCACAAAATGTTAAAGATATGATTAATGAAAATAAAATTAGTATGGCACATGCCAGAGTTTTAAGCAAATTAGAAGATAATGAAGAAATAGTAAGGCTTGCCAATAAAATTGTTGATGAACATATTAGTGTTAGAAATTTAGAGGAAATGTCAAAAGAACAACCATATTTAAAAAAGCATAAAACGAATAGAAAAAAAGTTGAAAATGAATATCAATATGTTGAAGAGTTACTTAGAGATAAGTTTGATACAAAGATAAAAATAAAAGATAAAAAAATAGAAATATCTTTTGTAAACAATGCGGATTTAAATAGAATATTAGAAATATTAGATATAAAAGGTGATTAGATGAAAGAATTTTTAATATCAGAAAAATTTATAGAGTCTTTAATAGTTATATGTGTTTGTAGTCTATTTTACCTAATTTTCAATAAAATAATTAGAAGAATGTTGAAAATTAAAACAGGAATAAAAAAATTAGATTCAAAAAAACATAAAACATTTTTAACAATAGTAAATAATATCGTTAAATATGTATTAATTATAATTGCTATTATAACAATATTAAATATATTTGGGATAAATACAAGCGGTTTATTAGCTTCACTTGGTGTAGCTTCAGCAGTTGCTGCTTTAGCTTTCCAAGATATAATAAAAGATATTTTATCAGGAATATTAATATTAGTTGAAAATCAATATGATGTTGGTGATACAGTAACAATAAACGATTTCAAAGGAGAAGTTGTAGCGCTTGGCCTTAGAACAACAAAACTTCGTTCTTTTAGTGGGGAGTATTGTTTCATTGCTAATAGAAATGTTGGAGATGTAATAAATCATAGTTTAAGTAAATCACTAGCTATTGTAACAGTAGAAGTTCCTTATGAGGAAGATTTAGATAAAGTAGAAAACGTTTTAAATAAACTATGTGAAAGGTTAAATAAAGAACTTCCTAATTTGAAAGGTAAAGTAATAGTAGATGGTGTTGATGAATTTGGTGATTCTGGTATAGTATATCGTATTTCAGTAGAAACAGCCCCATTAAAACATTATGAAATTCAAAGAAAAATAAGAAAAGAAATTAAAAAAGAATTTGATAAAAATAAAATAGAAATACCATATAAACAAGTGGTGATTCATAATGCAAAATAATTATCACCTAAATAGTATTGTTATTATGAAAAAACAGCATCCTTGTGGTACAAATGAATGGAAAGTAATAAGAGTAGGTGCTGATATAAAAATTAAATGTCTTGGATGTGGTAGAAGTATTATGCTTCCAAGGGTTGAATTTAATAAAAAATTAAAAAAAGTAGTAAAATATTAGGAGGGCAAAGTATGCCAAGAAAAAATAAAAAGAAAAAAAATTATGGAGCTGTTTTGGTTATAGCAGTCATAATATTAATAATTGGATTATTAAGTTTATTTTTAAATTTAATTGGATTTGATAGCTCGCAAACAATAATATCAAATAAAAATGTTGAAACAACATTAGTAATTGTTAAAAATTTATTAAGCATAGATGGATTGAAATTTATTTTTGGAAAAACAGTTGATAATTTTAGAAATTTTGAACCACTAGTTTTATTAATTATTTCTGTTATAGGTGTTGGAATATGTGAAAAGAGTGGCTTTTTAAGTGCTATATTTCAACCACTTAGAAGAGTAAAATTAAATATTATTATCTTTTTAACAATCTTTGTAGGTGTAATAGGAACAGTTGTTGGAGACAATAGTTATATATTTTTAATACCACTTGTTGGTTCAATGTATAAATATATAGGTAAAAATCCAATTTTGGGAATTTTTTCAGTATTTTTGGGAATAACAGTTGGTTATGGAACAGGCTTAGTAGTTAATTACACAGATTATAATTTGTCAGAAATGACACAACTAGCTGCTAGAGTTAGTGTTGATAGTAGTTTTGATTATAATTTATTTTCAAATATATATATAATGATTGTTTCAACTTTTGTTATTACATTTATATTAACAATTTTGATAGAGAAATTTCTTGTGACAAAAATAAATAAGAGATATGTAATAGATGAAGAAGAACAAGAATTAGTTATAGATAAAAAAGCAAAAAGAAAAACTTTTTTGATAAGTTTGGTATATATATTTTTAATATTGTATATGATACTTCCAATAAAAATGCCAGGTGCTGGAATTTTATTAGATAATAGTGCAGATAGATATATGGATAAATTATTCGGTTCAAATTCTGCATTTAATAATGGACTTCCAATCATTTTAACAGCCTTATTAATGATTTGGGGTTATGTATATGGTAGATTATCTGGAAATATAAAAGATAGTCATGAATTTAGTTTAGGACTTTCTAAAAATTTTGAAAATTTAGGCTTTATGTTTGTATTAATGTTTTTTATATCAGAACTTACGGCTATCATAGATTGGACAAATATAGGAACAGTTTTTGCTTCTAAAATAATAGAATTAGTTGGTAGTCTTCAGTTATCGGGTATATTACTTATAATTATTTTCTTTATTGCAGTAGTTTTAATGAGTATATTACTTCCAGATACAGTTGCTAAATGGAATATAGCAAGTCCAGTAATAGTTCCACTTTTTATGCAATCGAATATAACTCCTGCTTTTACACAATTTATATTTAGAGTTGCAGATGGTGTTGGTAAAGCATTTACACCAATATATGTTTATTACATAATAATGCTAGCCTTTTTAGAAAAATACCGTACAAATGAAAAAAATCAAATAAGTATATTTGGAATCTTAAAAGATTTATTCCCAATTATATTAATAATGGCAATTACTTGGTTAATATTAATTGTTATTTGGTATGTTATGAATTTACCAATAGGAATAAATACTATAACAACATTATAGGAGGTGTATATATGAGTTTGCATGCAGGAATTGTTGGTTTACCAAATGTAGGTAAAAGTACATTATTTAATGCTATAACAAAGCAAAAAATATTATCTGCAAATTATCCATTTGCAACTATTGAACCAAATGTAGGTGTTGTAGTAGTACCTGATGAGAGATTAGATTTTTTAAATGATTTATATAAGCCAAAAAGTTTAGTACCAACTACAATCGAATATATAGATATAGCAGGATTAGTAAAAGGTGCTTCATTAGGAGAAGGGTTAGGAAATAAATTTTTATCTCATATTAGAGAAGTAGATGCTATAGTGGAAGTTGTTAGATGTTTTGATAACACAGATGTTATTCATGTTGAAGGTGGAGTAGATCCGATTAGAGATATTGAAATAATTAATTTAGAACTGATGTTAGCTGATTTGGAAGTTATCAATAACCGCCTTGGAAAAACATCCAAAAAAGCAATGATGTCAAAGGACAAGGAAACGCAGATAGAAGTTCAATTACTAAATAAACTTAAAGAAAATCTAGAAAATAATATTCCTTTAAGACAGATTGAATTAAATGAAAAAGAACAAGAATTAATTAAAAATTTTAATTTTTTAACATTAAAGCCAATTATTTATATGGCAAATATAGATGATAATGATATAGCAAAAGAAACAAATGAATATGTAGAAAAAGTAAAAGAATATGCTTTAAAAGAAAAGTCAGAAGTAATTGTTGTATGTGCTAAAATAGAAGAAGAATTAAGTGAATTAGATTATGAAGATAGAATAGAATTTTTAAAAGATTTAGGTATATCTGATTCAGGACTTAATAAACTAATAAAAGCAACATATAAACTTCTAGGACTTGAAACATATTTTACAGCAGGCACTGATGAATGTAGAGCTTGGACATTTAAAAAAGGAATGAAAAATCCCGAATGTGCTGGAATTATTCATTCTGATTTTGAAAGGGGCTTTATTAGATCAGAAACAATTAGTTTTGAGGATTTAAAAAAATATGGTTCAGAATTAAAGGTTAAAGAAGCTGGAAAGCTTAGAATTGAAGGAAAAGATTATGTTATGCAAGATGGTGACATTTGCCATTTTAGATTTAATGTATAAAAAGGAGAGATAAAAAATGAAAGTTTATTCAAAAATATTTTTATGGATGTTTTTAGGATTATTAGTAACTTTTGCAACAGGATATTACGTTGCTATTAGTCCTAATATATTAGAGAAAATTTTCTCAGTTGGAGGATATATATTACTTGCTGTAATAGAACTTGGATTAGTTATATTCTTATCAGCAAGAATTACTAAATTAAGTCCTACAAGTGCTAGAATAATGTTTTTGCTTTATTCATTTGTATCAGGTTTAACATTTTCTACAATATTTGTAGCTTATCAAATAAGTGCAATTATTTATATATTTTTAATAGCTGCTGTTATTTTTGGAATATTTGGATTAATTGGGTATTGTACAAATTTAGATTTAACAAAAATGAATACATATCTGTTAATAGGAATTATTGGAATATTAATTTGTTCAATTATAAATATTTTTGTAGGTAATGGAACATTTGAAATAATAATTTCTTCTATTTCAATAATCATATTCTTAGGATTTACAGCATATGATGTACAAAAAATAAAAGAATTATCTAATTATATAGATGAAGACAATTTAGCAATATATGGAGCGCTACAATTATATTTAGATTTTATTAATATTTTCTTAGACTTACTAAGATTATTTGGAAATAATCGTGACTAAAAAACTTTACTTTTAAAAGTTTTTTTGTTATAATCAACTACGAGTATTAATTTACTCCTTGCAAGAAATTGCCAAAAGACCATAAGGAGGTGTGAAAATGAGAAATTATGAAATTATGATTATCGTTAAACCAACATTAAATGAGGATGAAACAAAAGCTGTTGTTGAAAAATTTTCAAGTGTTTTAACAGATAATGAAGCAAAAATAGTAGAAGCTAAAGAAATAGGTCAAAGAGAATTAGCTTATGAAATCAAAAAATTCAAAAGTGGGTATTATTATCTATATACTATTGAAGCTAATAATGACAAAGCAGTTAAAGAATTTGATCGTTTAGCTGGAATTAGTAGTGATATAATTCGTCACTTAATAACAAAAATTGAAAAATAGTGAGGTATAATTATGAACCGTGTAATGTTAATAGGTAGATTAACTGCTAAACCTGAATTAAGATATACTGGATCAAATGTTCCATATGCTAGATTTACAATAGCGGTTAATAGACAATTTAATAATCAAGAAGGAAATAGAGAAGCTGATTTCATCAATATAGTTGTTTGGAGAAAACAAGCAGAAGTAATTTGTAATTATTTTGATAAAGGAAATCAAATCGCTATTGAAGGTAGAATACAAACAGGAAGTTATGATGATAAAGATGGAAATAAAAGGTATACTACTGATGTCGTTTTAGACCAATTCCACTTTATTGAATCAAAATCTCAAAGAGAAGCAAGTTCTTCATCAAATAATGAAGATAATGTTAGTCCATATGATTATCAACAAAGCAATAGTGTGGATGTAGAAAATGATCCATTTGCAGACTTTGGTGATAGCGTATCAATTGATGATAACTTCTTAGACTAAAAAAGGAGGATTTATGGCAGAGTTTTATAGAAAAAAGAAAAAAATATGTCAAATGTGTGCTGGAAAAGATGTTGACTATAAAAATGCAGAAATAATTAAAAAATATGTAAGTGCTGATAAAGGTAAAATATTACCTAGAAGAGTTACAGGTGCTTGTGCTAAACATCAAAGATATATAGCTAACGAAGTTAAAAAAGCACGTTTTATGGCTATAATACCATTTGTTAAATAGTAATTTAAAAGAGAATATTCTCTTTTTTTTTTTAGCTATATATAGTATAATATTAATGATTAGGTGGCGATATTTGTGAAAGTTATTTTTATAAAAGATGTAAAAGGTCAAGGTAAAAAAAATGAAATAAAAGAAGTAGCAGATGGATATGCTCAAAATTTTTTGATAAAAAAAGGATATGCAGTTAAAGCAACTAATGATAATGTTAATAAAATAAGTAAACAAGTATCAGAAGAAGCTCTAAAAGAATCATTACTTATTAAAGATTTGGAAGATGTAAAAAGAAAATTGGAAAAAGAAAAAATTGTTTTTAAAACAAAAACAGGTGAACAAGATAGAATGTTTGGAACAATATCCACTAAACAAATAAAAAAAGAATTAAATGATTTAGGATATAAAATAGAAAAGCAAGATATTATTTTAGATCATCCTATAATGTCTTTGGGATATCATGATGTTAAAATTGTTTTACACAAAAAAGTAGTTGCTAATATTAAAGTAAATGTAGTTAAAAAGTAGGTGAAAAAATGCAAGATAAGAAAATTCCTCAAAATATAGAAGCAGAACAAGCTGTAATAGCTTCAATGTTTTTGTCTAAGTATGCTCTTCAAAAAAGTGTAGAAGATTTAACAAAGGAACTATTTTATTCGGATGCTAATGCCAAAATATTTGAAACTATAAGAGAATTGTATGAAGATAATAAAGCTATTGATATAACAACTGTAATAGATCAATTAGGTAAAAAAAATATATTAGATAAAGTAGGTGGTATTGAATATTTAACTGAAATTGTAAATTCTATCGCCTCACCAGCTAATATAGACGATTATATATCTATTGTAGAAGAAAAAGCAATTAGAAGAAGATTAATAGAAACTTCATTAGAAATAGAAGCTGCTGGATATAATTCTGATGATAATTTAAATGACTTGTTAGATAATGCTGAAAAGAAGATGTTAAATGTTGTTAAAACTAGAAAAGGAACAGAGTTTAAGAGTATCCAAGAAGTTATAACAAGTGCTCAATCAAAATTAGAGAAATTGTCTGTATCAAATGGTGAGATAACAGGATTAATAACAGGATTTGATGAAATAGATGAATTAACTAATGGCCTTCATGAAAGTGAATTGATAATAGTAGCAGCACGTCCTGCTATGGGTAAAACAGCATTTGCCTTAAATTTAGCGACTAATGTTTCTATTAAAAATGATAAAACAGTTGCAATATTTAATATGGAAATGCCGGCAGAACAATTAGCTAATCGTATGTTTGCAGCAGAAGGACAAATTGAGGGGTATAAATTATCAAGTGGTAATTTACTAAAAAGTGATTGGAATAAATTAGATGAAGCTATTTCTAGACTTTCTGATTCAAAAATTTATATCGATGATACTCCTGGAATGACAATATCAGAAATAAAAGCAAAATGTAGGAGATTAGCTGCAACAGAAGAAGATTTAGGATTAGTTGTAATAGACTATTTACAATTAATTTCAGGTTCGGCAAAATATGCTGGAAATAGACAACAAGAAATCGCTGAGATATCAAGATCATTAAAAACATTAGCTATGGAATTAAAAATTCCTATTGTAGCTTTAGCGCAATTATCTCGTAGTGTTGAGGCAAGGGAAGATAAACGACCATTATTAAGTGATTTAAGAGAATCAGGTTCTATTGAACAAGATGCAGATATTGTAGCATTTTTATATAGAGATGATTATTATACTAAAAAGGTAGAATATCAAGATGGAAGTAGTAAAAGTGAATTTATTGTTGCTAAACATCGTAATGGAGCCACTAAAACAATTCCATTATTATTTAGAAAAGCTATTAGTAAATTTGAAACTTTTATTAGTGAAGAATCGGGTGAAGTATGAAAAAAACAATAGAAATAATTATAGTATTAATATTGTCATTATCTATATTTTGTTTAGGTTTTAATTATAAAACAAGTAATAATCCTAAGGTGTATTATCAAGTATACTTAGATGGCAAGGTATTAGGAATTATAGAATCTAAAACAGAATTAGAAAATTATATTGATAAACAAAATGAAAAATATAAAAAGAAATTTAATGTTAAAAAAATTTATGCACCTAATAGTTTGGAAATAAAAAAAATAGAAACATATAATGATAAAATTTCTTCTGTTAAAGAAATATATAAAAAAATAGCAGAAAATGAATCTTTTACTATTGAAGGTTATAAATTTACAATAAAAGGTTCAAATGAAAAAGAAAATAAAATTATTTATACTTTAAATAAAAAAATTTTTAATGATGCTGTTGAGAGTACAATAAAAACATTTGTTGGGGAAGAAAAATATGAGCAATATAAAAATGGTGAACAAGATACAATAAATGATGTTGGCTCAATTATTGAAAATATTTACGTCGATGATGATATTACAATTAAAAAAACTAATATTCCTGTTGATGAAATGATATATACTGATTCCGCTACCTTAGCTAAATATTTAGTTTTTGGTACAACAGTTGATCAACAAAAGTATACTGTTCAAATAGGTGATACAATAGAAGATGTTGCATTTAATAATCAAATAAGTGTTGAAGAATTTTTGATTTCAAATCCAACTTTTTCTAGTTCAAAAAATTTATTATTTCCAGGGCAAGAAGTTACAATAGGATATACGAATCCAAAAATATCGGTTGTGGAAGAAGAATATTCTGTAAAAGATCAAGAAGTTGCTTATTCAACTGAATTAAAATATGATGAAAACAAAGTGGTTGGAGATGATGAAATTTTACAATCTGGTGAAAATGGACTTGAAAGAATTACTCAAAGAACAAGATATATTAATGGTGTAATAAGTTATGTTGATCCAATAAATAAAGAAGAGTTAAAACCAACAATTAGTGAAATAATTCTTAAAGGGGACAAATATGTACCTACCGTTGGTTCAACAACAAATTGGCAATGGCCTACTAATAGTGGATACACTATTTCATCCGATTACACTTATCGTGTTAATCCAATAAATGGTGCTCGTGAAATTCATGCTGCTATTGATATTTCTGGTACTGGTTATGGATCTCCAATATATGCTGTAACAAATGGTGTTGTATCAGAATCAACATCTAGAACACAAGATGGTTTATATGTTTGTATAAATCACAATAATGGTTACTATACTTGTTATGCTCATATGTCAAAAAGAAATGTTACAGTTGGTCAAACAGTTGCACGTGGTCAAATAATTGGTTATGTTGGAAAATCAGGTTGGGCAACAGGACCTCATGTTCACTTTGAAGTATGGCGTGGTGGAAAACCATGGGGTGGTGGAACAAGAATTAATCCATGGAGTATGTATCGATGAAAGTGTGTGTTTTAGCAAGTGGAAGTAAAGGAAACTCAACATATGTTGAGTCTTCTTCTTCAAAAATATTGCTTGATTTAGGTCCAACTAGTTTATATATAGAAAAAAAATTAAAAAGCATTGGTATAGAGCCAAGTGAAATAGATGCAATTATTATTTCTCATACTCACTCAGATCATATTAATGGTTTAAAAACATTTATAAAAAAATATAATCCAACTATATATCTAACTGAAAAAATGAAAAATGATTTGCTTTTTCCTATTTCTAATTATGAAATAATAGACGGCAATTTTAGTATTAATGATGTAGAAATAAATGTTATAAAAACATCTCATGATGCTTCTGATTCGAACGGGTATATTTTAGAATCAAACGGTAAAAGTGTTGTATATGTAACAGATACAGGATATATAAATGTTAAAAATCATAAAAAATTATCTAATAAAAATATATATGTTTTTGAAAGTAATCATGATGTAGAGATGCTTATGAATGGCAAATATCCATATTATTTAAAACAAAGAATTCTATCAGATAAAGGACATTTATCAAATAGAGACTCATCATATTATTTGTCAAAATTTATTGGCGTGAATACAAAAACTGTTATTTTAGCCCATTTAAGCCATGAAAATAATGACCCTGTTATTGCAATGAAAACTTTAAAAGATACTTTATTAGAGAACAAAAATGATTTCAATAATATATTAATTGCTACACAAGATGAAAGAACTGAAGTTGTAGAAGTATGATAAAAATAGTTTGTGTAGGAAAAATAAAAGAAAAATTTTTTAGAGAAGCAATAGAGGAATATGAAAAAAGATTATCAAAATACACAAAATTAGAAATTATAGAAATCCATGATGAATCAAATGGTAATGTTTTAGAAAAAGAGGCTAATAACATTTTAAAAAATATAAGGGAAAAAGATTATGTAATTGATTTAGAAATTGAAGGTAATATATTATCTTCTGAACAACTAGCTACTAAAATAGACAATATACAGCTAAATTATTCGAATATTACGTTTGTAATAGGTGGGAGTTATGGGTTATCAAAGTTAGTTAAAGAAAGAAGTAATTATCATTTGTCTTTTTCTAAGATGACTTTTCCTCATCAACTTTTTAGAATAATTTTATTAGAACAAATATATAGATCCTTTAAAATTAATAATAATGAAACATATCATAAATAAATAGTGAGGTTACTTGAAATAAATAAATTAATATGATAGAATAAGCATGTAAAACAAAATAATAATATTGACTGAGAGATGAAAAAATTTCAAAGTCGGGGGGGGAGTACAAAACCATCTTTTTTGTGTGTATAGAAAGGATTAAGTGTATGAAGAAAGTAATAAACATAATAAAGAAAAATATATTCGGAATAATAATAGGTGGAATAATATTTGGAAGCGTAGGAGTTTATGCTGGGGCAAAATTTTATGCAAGTGATGTAGCAGTAAATGCTCCAACAGGCTCTAGTCTAGGAAGTAATGCAACACTTCAAGATTCACTCGATGAATTATATAGCATAGCAGACAATAATGAAAAAATAGAAACAAGATTAACTAATTTAGAAAATAAGAAAAGTACAATACCATATTCATATTATTCTGATAATGTGTCTGTTCCATCAGGATCATTAACCACTCTAAAAAAAATAACATTGCCAGCAGGAACGTATATTATATATTTTCAAAAAGGTTTTAATGGCTCTGCATCTGGATATAGACAAATAAGACTGTCAGTTCAACCCGATGTTAATTGGGCAGTAGATACAATTTTGGGTTCAAGTCCAAGTGGGCTAACTACCGTTACTATGACAGTCCCTCTTACCCTTTCAAAATCTGTTACTCTACAATTTATGGCTCAACAAAATAGTGGGGTAACTTTAAGTGGTTGTATGTATTATCAAATTATCAAGTTAATTTAAAATATAAATAATTTTTTGAATAAAATAATCAAAAATCATCACTATTAACTAGGAGATGATTTTTTGAAAAAATTATTTTTTGTAGTTTTAATAATCATTATAATTTTTACAACTAGTATAAAGGCAAAACAAAATATAATTCCTGATGAAGCAATTAGATTAAGAGTTATAGCAAATAGTAATTCTAAATATGATCAACAAATTAAATTAGAAGTAAAAGATCAAATTCAATTAGAACTATACAATTTACTTAAAAGTACTAAAGGAATAGAAGAAGCAAGAAAAATAATAAAAGATAATATCAATGAATTAGATTCAAATGTTAAAAAGATTTTAGAAAAAGAAAAATATAATAAAAATTATACTATTTCATATGGTCAAAATTATTTTCCGGAAAAGGAATATAAAGGAGTTAAATATAAAGAAGGTTATTATGAATCATTAGTTATAACCTTAGGTGAAGGTGAAGGAAATAATTGGTGGTGTGTTTTATTTCCACCACTTTGTTTGGTAGAGGCGGAAGAAGCTGACGAAGTAGAGTATAAATTTTTTATTAAAGAATTAATAGATAAATATTTGTAATCATAAAAATAAACCTCTTTAAGTAAAATAATGTAGGAGGTTTTTTTATGGCAATAATTATGGTATTAATAGTAGCAGTTTCACTTAGTATGGATGCATTTTCTTTATCTTTGGCTTATGGGACTTTAAATTTTCCTAAAAAAAATATAATGTTACTATCTATTATAGTTGGATTATATCATTTCTTTATGCCAATCCTTGGAATGCATGTTGGTAACATAATAATAAATATTTTACCAATAAAACCATCAACATTAGTTTTTATAGTTTTATTTTTTATTGGGATAGAAATGATTATAGAATCATTAAAAGAAGATAGAAATATTAAAATGTTGTCAATAATAGAAATGATAATTTTTGGACTGGCTGTGTCGATAGATAGTTTTACAGTAGGGTTAGGATTAGAAGTAATTTATAAAAGTCCTTTTGTTTCAGCTTTTATATTTTCAATTTCAAGTTTTGTTTTTACCTATTTAGGATTATATCTAGGAAAAATAATAAGTAGCGTTATTGGTAGAGTTTCAACAATAATAGGTGGTGTAGTACTTATAATAATTGGAATATTTTATCTTTTCTAGGAAAAAAAGAAAAAAAATGCTATAATAAATAAGGTGATTATATGATAGTAAATTCCAAGGAATTATTAATAGAGGCTAAAAAGAAAAAGAAATGTATATTTCAATTCAATATTAATAATTTAGAATGGACTAGATTTATATTAGAAGAATGTGAATATTTAGAAGAACCAGTCATTTTAGGAATTAGTGAAAGTACTGTTGAATATATGGGTGGTTATAAAACAATAAGCAATTTAATTAAAAATTTATGTATCTATTTAAATATAACAATTCCTGTTGTAATTCATTTAGATCATGGTAAAACATTTGATTCTTGTAAAAAGGCAATAGATAATGGATTTACATCAGTTATGATAGATGCATCAAAATATGATATAGATGAAAACATTAATATTACAAAAAAAGTTTGTGATTATGCTCATAAAAAAAATGTTACTGTTGAATGTGAAATGGGCTATATAAAAACCGAAGAAGAAGATGTGGAATTGACAAAAGTTGCTGATGCAATTAGATTAATTAAAGAAACAAACGCTGATGCTTTAGCGCCGTCAGTCGGTAATGCACATGGAATATATAGAAATAAAGCCAATTTGGATTATAATAGGATAAGCCAAATATCACATGAAGTAAATATTCCATTAGTTTTACATGGTGGCAGTGGCTTGTCAAATGAACAAATTAAACAAGCTATTGATTGTGGTATTTGTAAATTAAATATTAATACTGAATTACAACAAGCATGGGTTAGTGGAGTAAGAAAATATCTTTTTGAAAATGATGAATATGATCCAAGAAAAATAATTAAATCAGGAGAGAGCAATATAAAAAAAGTAATAGAAAATAAATTTAAATAGGAGGAATTATGAAGCAAATAACAATAATAGGTGGCAATAAACTTGAGGGAGAAATAAAAATTAGTGGAGCTAAAAATAGTGCCGTTGCTCTTATTCCAGCCTCATTATTGTCAGATGGACAAGTAAAAATAGATAATGTTCCTAATATTTCGGATATTGATGCTTTAGACGAAATACTTAGTTTTTTAGGCGCAAAAGTTAAAAGATATGATAATACTATTGAAATAGATAGTTCAAATATAAAAAATAAAGAAATTCCTGAAAATATATCTAAAAAATTAAGAGCATCATATTATTTTATGGCAGCATTACTTGCTAAATTTAAAAAAGTAGAAATGTATTTTCCTGGTGGATGTAACATAGGCAGTCGACCAATAGATCAAACTTTAAAGGCTTTTAAATTATTAGGTGCTAATATACTAGAAGAAAATAATAAATATACGATTACAGCAACTAAATTAGTTGGAAATAGTATTTATCTTGATATGCCAAGTGTAGGTGCAACAATAAATACAATGTTAGTTGCAACAAAAGCTTCTGGAAAAACAGTAATTCATAATGCAGCTAAAGAACCAGAAATTGTTAGTATAGCTACATTTTTAAATCAAATGGGTGCTAAAATATTAGGTGCAGGTACTAACAAAATAGAAATAATTGGTGTTAATGAACTATCTAGTTGTTATACAGAAGTTATTCCAGATCGAATAGAAGCAGGAACTTATTTAATAGCTGGAGCATTAATTGGAAAAAATTTAAAAATAACTAATATAATACCAGAACATATAGATTCGTTAATAACAAAATTGGAAGAAATGGGAATACCACTTATAATAAACGATGATAGTATAATCGTAAGTGCTAAAAAAGATATTAAGCCAGTCAAAGTAAAAACTTTAGGATATCCAGGTTTTCCAACAGATTTACAACAACCATTAACCGCTTTACTTACGAGATGTAACGGTTTATCAATTTTAGAAGAAACAATTTATGAAAATCGTTTTAATAATGTTAAATATTTAAATCAAATGGGTGCCGATATAACTATTGAAGGTAAAAAAATATTTATAAATGGACCTACAAAATTAATTGGAAAAGAAGTAGAAGCAACAGATTTAAGGGCTGGTGCTTGTATGGTTTTAGCTGCACTAGTAGCAGATGGTAAGACAACTATAAAATCAATAGAACATGTTTTAAGAGGTTATGAAAACATAACTCAAAAATTAACTAATGTTGGTGCTAAAATAAAATTAGAAGAAATATAATTAAATAGAGATAATACTCTATTTTTTTAGGGGGTTTTTATGAAGTGGAAAGTTTTATTTGTATTTATAGTTATAATTTCTTTAACTTTTTTTATATATTTTTTTAATCAAGACAAAAAAATATATTATGTTGATATAAAAGATAGTGTACCAAAAAAATTAGATTATAATAATTATATATATAATAATTTGAAAAAAGAAAATAAACTAGAAAAATATATATCTAATTTTTCAAACAAAGATTATAGAATTACAGATTTAATAAAAGATATTGATCAAAATAAAATGATAGATAATCAAACAATTCAAAATGCTTTAATTAAAGCAGATATAATAACATTGAAAATTGGTAGTAACGAATTAAATTATAAAATTAATAATGATGAAATAAATGAATTATTTGAATATTGTGATACTTTAACTATTGATTTAGAAAATTTATTTAAGTTAGTTAGAAAATATTCTAAAGAGCAAATTTATTTTATTGGTTTATATAATAATCATTCAGAATTTTATAATGAAATATATGATTATTTAAATTTAAAAATAGAAGATTTATGTAATGAATATGATATTGTTTACATAAAGGCATCTAATTTAGATAATAGAAATAATAATATTAAAATAAGTGAAAAAATCGATAAATTTATAAACAAATAATAAAAAATGTTGATTTTAAAGAGAATAATTGTTATAATATCTATGCATTAAATTTCTATGACTTAAAAAAGTCATGGCGGAAGGAGTTAAAAACTATGAAAAAAGGAATTCATCCAAATTATATGGATACTAAGGTTACATGTGCTTGTGGTAATACTTTTACAGTAAAATCAAATGTAGAAGAATTACACTTAGAAACTTGCAATAAATGTCATCCATTCTATACAGGTGTACAAGGAGCTGTATCAAAAACAGGTAGAGTTGAAATGTTTAACCGTAAATATGGTTTTGACAAAAAAGAAAAATAAAAAAAGATATCTTATGTTAGATATCTTTTTTGTTGCTTTTTTTATTTTTTTTAAATTGGATTTTTCTATAAATAGGGACTAATTTATTAAATAGGAAATACATAGATTTATTAGTTATAAAATCAAATTCTCCAATAAATTCAATATAATCTCCTCCGAACTTCTTTTTAAATTCATGTAATCCTTTGAGAGGATCATTTTGTCCTATTTCTCCAACGGTACCAAATTGATCATATATTTTATAACCATTCTCATAATAATATTTAATGTGTTCTAGATATGTTTTATAATTAGCATATGTATTTGATAAAATGTCATGATTTCCAGCATATAAAACCCATGCTTTATCACCATATGAAACAATAAAATGAGCACTTAATACAATCTTGTTCCCATATTCTTTTTTGTATTTACTATAAATGTTTAAATCACTGGAAATTTTATTATATTGCCTTTCTAATTCTTTAATCTTGTTGTTAATACTTTTACTTTTATTTTCTATTATGCAAAGATCATTTAATTCATTTTTAATAATTTTACTTTTAGCATTTAAATTATTTATGATTTTATCTAAATAGACAATTCCTAAAAAAATTTTAGAATTATCTTTAAATATGTTTTTTAAAACTTCATAATATTTTTTTGGATGTGTAATAAAATTTTTTCTATGTTCAGTAATTTTAGTTAGTTCAAAAAATTCATCAATATTATCAGTAGTAGTAACCTCAATACCTAATTCTTCTGCTTTTTTTATTCTTTGCTTTGTAGTTTTAGAAAAATGATTTTCAATATCAGAAAACGATTGATTGAAATCTATCCTAAATGAATATCTAGGCTCAGATAATTCAAATCGTTTAGTAAATCCTTTATGTTTATACCCTAATTCAATTAATTTATTAAATACTTTTTGATAGTCATAAGGAAGATTGATGTTTTCGTCCAAGTAATTTTTTTTGCTTATAATAAAATCTGGATCAATCTTAAAAAATATACCTTTTTTCTTTTTGACATATTCCCTTATTTTAATAGTAAAAATTTCTAGTAATTTTAAATCATTAAAGTCAATAACAAATCCTCTTGGAGCATAAAAATAACTATAATTAAGAGGTAATTTTTTTTCAAGCAACATAGTTGCACATAATATTTTATTTCCATCTTTTAGACATAAATAATGAGGTATTAAATTTTTTTCTTTAAAACAAAATTCCCCCCATAGTGAACTTTGTAAAAAATGAGATTTAGTAGGGTGATTTAAAACAAAATCTTCAAATTCTTTAATATTGTTAGTTTCAATTAGTTCCATTTTTAATTCTTCCTTTCATAAATTTATTTAAAAGTAATTTAATTTTATCTAAAAAGAAATTAAATTCATCAGTATTTTTAAATATTAATATAATAATCATATTATACAAGATAAATGATATTAATGCACCTATTATCCAAAGTATTATATTATTTAAATTAAATAAATTTGTAATATAGTAGATTCCTAACATACTTACAATAAATATAATTAGATAATAAAGGTATGTTTTATAATATTCTAACACATTCGCTTTAAAACCATATTTATATATAACATAAGGATCAAGCCAAGCAACTGTTAAAATTCTAGATACGATAGTTCCAATTAAAACTCCAGCTATACCTAGTGGCTTAACTAGTAAAATAGAAACACCTAGATTTATTATAACCATTAAAATAGGTCTAAAACGTGCTTTATAAAATAATCCATATGCTGATCTAAATGAATTTGTAACAGCTTGCATTCCAGCAATATAAAAATTAAGTGATAAAAGAAATGCTACCATATTACTTAATAAATAATCATTTCCAAGCCAAATATGCATAAAAGGATTAATTAAGACAAATAATATAATACTACAAAGCGAATAAATATAGAAGTTAAAGAAATTTAATTTTTCATAAATAATTTTACTTCTACTATTATTAGTAGCAACTAAATTACCAACACTAGATGTTATAGCGTTAAAAGCTTGATTTAAAACATTATTCAAGGAATTTGTTATTAGAATATAATTAGAATATATTCCAACAGGAATAAGCCCTAAAAATTTAGAAATAACGATATTATCTGTTCCCATAGTAACAACATTACCAACTTTATAAATTAGTAATGCCTTAACATTAGTGCTAATTTCATCTTTATCTTTCTTAGAAATAGTATTTTCTGATTTTTCTAATATATAAGGATACATTTTATTTGCTTTATTTGAGTACCATAAGTTTTGTATAATAACAAAAACAATGCTGCAAAATAAATATAATACGAAATCATGAGTTATTAATAAAATTGTAACCCTAGTAACATTTAAAAGAATTGAACAAATGAAAGTTATTTTAGATATTATATAACCTTTTTGATCTGATTCAATTAAGAATTTTTTGTAAACAAAGAAATAACTTAAAGCTGAATGCGTAACAAACATCATATATATTAAATTTAAATGTGGTATATCAGGCATATCTTTGATAATAAAACTTAGAAAGGGTGTTAGTGAAAAACCTATTAATAATACGATAACACCTATAATATTATATATTTTTTTATAAAAATGCATTAGTGCCTTAATTTTATCTTGATTATTATCAGCAAGTGGTTTATACAAACTATATGGTATGGCAACACCAATACCTAAATCTGCAAGTGATAATAAAGTGATTATATTAGAAAAAAGTCCATTAATTCCTAAATATTCACTTCCCAGTATAGCAATAAAAATTGTTTTAACACCAAAATCCATTATAACTGTTAAAATTTGGGTAATAATAGAGATAGATGAATTTCTAATAGAATTTTTAGTTCGTGAGTCTTTGCTCATTAAAAACCAGCTCCAATCTATTTTATATTATAACACAATTAATGACTAATCAAAAAAAATGTTGTATAATAAAAAAAGGTGATAACATGATAGAGATATTAACAGAAGAAGAATTTAATGCTTTCGCACAAAATAATGATAACAGCATCTTTTTTCAAAGCTCATATTGGGGAAAACTTAAAGAAAAAACAGGTTGGATTTATTATTTGGTTGGATTAAAAGAAGACGATGAAATCAAAGGAGTTTCTCTTTTACTAGCTAAGAAAATACCTGTTATAGGGAAATATATATTTTATTCTCCAAGGGGATATTTGATTGATTATAATGATTTGGAACTTCTAAAAAAATATTCAGATGGTATTATTAAATTTGTAAAAGAACATGATGGTATTTTTATTAAGATAAATCCTCTTATGATATATCAAGAAAGAAATATCGATGGTGATATTGTAGAAAATGGGATAAATAATAAAAAACTATTTGATTTTTTAATAAAAGAAGGTTATAAACATAACGGTTTTAATAAAGAATATGGAAAAGATTTAGAACCAAGATGGATATCAGTACTTAACTTAGAAAATAAAACAGAAGAATCTTTGTTAAAAGAAATGCGTTCAACGACAAGATGGAGTGTTAAAAATTCTTACAAAAATAGTCTTACTGTAAAAGAAGCTAGCGTATCTGATTTGAAACAATTTAAAGAATTAATGAAACATACTTCAGAAAGAAGAGGGTTTATCGATAGGCCACTTAGTTATTATGAAGCTATGTATAAATCTTTTGCTCAAACAGATAATATTAAAGTTTTATTAGTTGATTTTGATGCAACAAAACAAATTGAAAGATATCAAAATCAGATAGACGAAATTCATGATAAACTTCAAAAAATAAAAAAAGATAGTCAAAGAAAAGAACTGGAAAGTCAAATTAATAGTATTTCTAAAAAAATAGTCCACACAGAAGAATTAAAACAAGAATATGGGAATAATGTTACAGTTGCGGGAGGACTATATATGCTATTTGGAAACCAAATAGTTTATTTGTTTGGCGCAAGTCTAAAACCATTTATGCATCTTAATTCACAATATTTATTACAGTGGGAAATGATTAAATATGGACTACAAAACCATTATAAAAAATTTAATTTTTATGGAATTGATCCAGCATTTAACGAATCATCTCCAATGTTTGGATTATTCGATTTTAAAAGAGGCTTTGGAGCACATGTTGAAGAATTGATTGGTGAATTTACATATGTAACTAATTCGTTTTATAATAAAATATATAGTATGATGTTTAAATTTTATAGAATATTAAAGAAGGTGAAAAAATGATAGGAATAGCAAGTGATCATGGTGGATATGAAACAAAAGAAGAAATAAAAAAATATTTAGAAGCTAATAACTATAAAGTTGTTGATTATGGAACAGACAGCTTAGAATCAGTTGATTATCCTATTTATGCTTTAAAGTTATGCAAGGGATATCAAAATAAAGAAATAGAAAAAGGAATTGTAATTTGTACAACAGGAATTGGAATGAGTATAGCATGTAATAAAATAAAAGGAATTAGATGCGCTAAGGTAGATAATAAGGAAGAAGCTTATTTAACTAGAAGCCATAATGATAGTAATATTTTAGCTTTGTCGTCTAAAAATAAGGATGCTATAGAAATTGTTAAAATTTTTATTGAAACACCTTTTTCAAATGAAGAAAGACATGCAAGAAGAATAAAAGAAATTATGGATTTAGAAAATGCTTAATATAAAAACAATTTTATATATAATTATAGTTCCTTTATCTATATGGGCATTAGATGCTTTAAATATTGAAAATAAATTTAAAAAAAATAGATATTATCAATCGAGAGTGTTATATCTTATGATTTCTATTTCTTTATCTTATTTGGTAGTTAATTTTCTTTATGATTTCTTTTTATATACTAAGTTTATCTAAAAATAAAAAATTTTTTAATAGATGATTTAAAAAAGATAAAAAGTTCGTAATTATTAAATAAAGAAAAAATACTTGAAAAAAGAGATTTAATTTGATAGAATTAAATTGTAAAATAAAATAATAATATTGACTTGGAATAGTCGATGGAGAATGGGAAAAACATTCTCATTTTTATTAGAAAGGAATGATAGAATGAATAAAAAAGGTTTTACTTTAATAGAGTTACTAGCCGTAATAGTAATACTAGCTATAATCGCATTAATTGCAACACCAACAATATTAGGTGTAATAGAGAAAGCTAAAAAAGGAGCAGCAGAGTCATCAGCTTTAGGTTATATAGATGCCGTAGAAAAACAAGTAATGATAAATGAAATGGATAATACAGCAACAAAGATAACAGATAAAACATATTCTGTATCAGATTTAAAGACACTAGGAGTAACAGTAAAAGGAGACGAA
>CAKPGR010000002.1 GCA_934155005.1 uncultured Bacilli bacterium
CAAGATGTATCTGTACAACAACCATTTGTAATAAATACTAAATCATCTTCTATTAAATCTATTGTTTTTTCTTGTCCTTTACTTTCATATATAATTTGTGTTGCTACTTTTTTATTTTGTTTAGATTCAAATATAACATTTTTAACATCTATTCCATATTCAATTTTTACGCCATTACTTTCTAAATATTTTGTAAGTGGTAAAATCATTGATTCATATTGATTATATTTAGTAAATCTTAATGCTGAAAAATCTGGTAATCCATCTATATGATGAACATATCTACATAGGTATCTTTTCATTTCTAATGCAGATGACCATTTTTGAAATGCAAACATCGTTTGCCAATATAACCAAAAATTTGTTTCCCAAAACGAGTCTGGTAATACATCTGATATTTTTTTATTTTCTAAATCCTTTTCTGGTGTAATAAATAATTTGGATAATGCCATTGCTGATTTTTTATCAAGTTTAAACATTTTATCGGTATGAGCATCTTCACCACAGTTTATAGTTGCTCTACATAGTGAATAATTTGGGTCATGTTTATTAAGCCAATAATATTCATCTAATACAGATATATTTGGTGTCTCAATTGATGGAACACTTCTAAACATATCCCACATACATTCAAAATGATTATCCATTTCACGACCACCACGCATATAATATCCTTTAGTGACATCCTTTCTACCATCACATGAGCCACCGGCTAAATCTAATTTTTCTAACAAATGAATATGTTCTCCTTTCATTTGTCCATCTCTTACTAAATAGAATGCTGCTGAAAGCCCTGCTAATCCTGTACCAATTATATAAGCAGATTTTTTATCTACTCCTTCTGGCTTTTCTGGGCGAGCAAATGCTTCATATGTTCCTGATCCATAATACATAATTATCCCTCCTTATATGATCATCAATTAAATTGTATTATTTTCAAAATTTTTATTCAATAATCATTTTTTTTAGTATGTAAGAATATTAATACATTAAAATAAAATTGGAGTAATATCTATACATTAACAGGAAATTGTAAAAATTTTATATAACTATCATATAAATAAAAAGTAAACATTTTAGTTTACTTAAAATTTTACATATTCACCTGTATTATAAATTTTTCCATTTATCTCAACATAAATAGAGTATTTACCTTTTAAATTATCCTGATTAATATATTTTGTAACTACAATTCCATTTTCATTTTCATCTTCAGTAAATATATCAACACAAAGCGCTGTATAAGGTTTTTTACTGACTTTAAAATTATAATATTTAGCTTTCATATTTTTATATAAAATAATATTTACTTTATCTTCTCTTTTAAATCTTCCTGAAATAGATAATCTATCTATTTCTTTTTTTATAGAAATATTATGATTTTTATACTCTTTATTTATTTTTTTGCTTGATAGATTTAATTTAAAATTAGAATTATAGATAAACAAAATAATAATATAATAATTATTCTTTTTTTCATGCTTAACCTCCATTTCCGTTCTTATTTTAAATTAATATTATATTTTTTTTAAATAACTAATTGGTTGAAAAAACTCAACTAAATGTTTAGTTTATTTTTCTATACAACTATTAATTAATTTGATAGGAATTTTATATTTTACTATTTTATCATGGTTAGTAGTTGCCTCAATTGATAAATATAAAGAGTTATTTGGATGTTTGCAATTATTTTCATAATTATCTGTTGTTAAATTTACATCTTTTAAAAAATCACTTAATTTAATGCTTTTTTTACCTTCATATTTATATGAGCTTATTGTTTTATCTATATTATGATAAGCAATGCTTACAGAAATATTAAAATCTTTTTTATCAGTCGCTAAAGTTTTAAATTTAAAATCATCACTTTTAAATATATTTAATACAATAATAAGAACAATTAATATAAATAAAAATATAAAGATAATATATTTATATTTTTTTTGTTTATTTTGAGTATCAAATAATTCTTCTAAACTAATATTAAAATCTTTACTTATTTGTTTAATTAAAGAAATATCAGGCATATTTTTACCATTTTCCCATTTACTTACAGCTTGATAAGTAACATTATATTTATCAGCCATTTCTTTTTTTGTAAGATGGTATTTTTTCCTTATATTTTTATAATTTTTCCAAATTTTTCTTGATCCATAAAAACATCCTTTCAAGTTAATTTATTTAATTATAACATAAAAAAATAAGTGAATAAAATCACTTATATTCATACCATGATAATTTATCTAATCTTCATACATAATTTCTATTAAAGAACAATCCTCACCTAATTTTTCTATAAAATTATCACCTAATTTTAATTTTAATTTTTCAAATTTTTTTATAAATTCTTCTACTGGTAATAAAAATAAATCAAGTGATGTAAGAAATAAATCCTTTGCATAATATACATTATTTTCATTTAAATATTTAATTATTTTTGCTACATTGTTAGAATCAATTTTATAAATTTCTTCTTCACTAAAATTTTCTTTTAATATTTTCATATCTAATTCATCTATATTTATCACTTCATGGCACCTTCTTTTTGATTTTCTTCTTCTAATGGGTATAATTTCATTAATTCTTTGATATCAATATTATATTTTTTCTTCAAAGCTCCTGGTTGATAATTAAAAACTGAATTTAATTTTTCATTTATTACAAGTGGTATATTATTATTTTCTAAATATATTATAAGAGCATAATTTTGTGATATTGATTTTGATAAAAATGATTGGGTTAAATACTTATCAATATTATGTTCTTCTGCTAACTTAATTAACTTTGGAATTTTTTCTATCATAATTTTGCTTTTAGCTATAATTGATGAAGTTAAAAGATGTTTAAACCTTAAATCTTTCCAGTAAGGTTGCGAAAGTAATAAAGAAATATCATTTATTTTAGCATGAGCTAAAACTTCTGAGGTAAATAGAGCTGGATGTTCTTTAAATTCTTTACTTCCTATTATCTTCTTTATCTCTTCTAAACTTGAATGAGCTAAAACTTGTGAGGTAAATAGATTTGGATGTTCTTTAAATTCTTCACTTCCTATTATATTCTTTATTTCTTCCAAACTTGAATGAGCTAAAACTTGTGAGGTAAATAGATTTGGATGTTCTTTAAATTCTTCACTTCCTATTATATTCTTTATTTCTTTCAAACTTGAATAAGCTAAAACTTGTGAGGTAAATAGATTTGGATGTTCTTTAAATTCTTCACTTCCTATTATATTCTTTATTTTTTCTAAACTTGAACGAGCTAAAACTGTTGATGTAAATAATTCTGGATGTTCTTTAAATTCTTCACTTTCTATTATCTTCTTTATTTCTTCTAAACTTGAATGAGCTAAAACTTCTGAGGTAAATAGCTCTGGATGTTCTTTAAATTCTTTACTTCCTATTATATTCTTTATTTCTTCTAAACTTGAATGAGCTAAAACTTGTGAGGTAAATAGAGCTGGATGTTCTTTAAATTCTTCACTTTCTATTATCTTCTTTATTTTTTCTAAACTTGAACGAGCTAAAACTTGTGAGGTAAATAATTCTGGATGTTCTTTAAATTCTTTACTTTCTATTATCTTCTTTATTTCTTCCAAACTTGAATGAGTTAAAACTGTTGAGGTAAATAATTCTGGATGTTCTTTAAATTCTTCACTTCCTATTATCTTCTTTATTTCTTTCAAACTTGAATGAGCTAAAACTTGTGAGGTAAATAATTCTGGATGTTCTTTGAATTCTTTACTTTCTATTATCTTCTTTATTTCTTCTAAACTTGAATGAGCTAAAACTGTTGAGGTAAATAATCCTGAATGTTCTCTAAATTCTTCACTTCCTATTATCTTCTTTATTTCTTCTAAACTTGAATGAGCTAAAACTGTTGAGGTAAATAACTCTGGATGTTCTTTAAATTCTTCACTTCCTATTATATTCTTTATTTCTTCCAAACTTGAATGAGTTAAAACTTCTGAGGTAAATAATTCTGGATACTCTTTAAATTCTTCACTTCCTATTATCTTCTTTATTTCTTCTAAACTTGAATGAGCTAAAACTGTTGAGGTAAATAATTCTGGATGTTCTTTAAATTCTTTACTTTCTATTATTTTTTCTATTCCATTAATATCTTGAATACCATACCCAATACCAACGGCAATTGTTAAATTACCATTTTTATTAATAAATGGTATTCTTAATTTTTCTACACTCTTAATAATATTAACATTAACCGATAAAATAGATGTATTTCTATTCAAATCCTTTAAGCTATAATTATTAGTAACATATTCATATGTATTTTTAAAGTCATTAGGATCTGTGCTTAAAACATGCAAACATGATTCAATATTACTAAAATTAATGTTTGTTTTTTTTATAAAGTTTATATTTTCTTCTATTATATTAACATTTTTATATAAAATACTTGGACATTTTTCTATGTTATTAGGGCTAATTTTTAAAACATTGATTAAATAATTTAAAGTTTTATTTATCTCTTCATATTCTCCATAGTTTAAAATATTATTATTTTTATTTACAATTTTATTTGAGTCAATATTATACTTTTGACATAATTTAAATAATGTATATTCTCCTATCATTTAATCCTCTCCATCTAATAAAATAATTATCACATAAAAAGTAAGAAAAGTAAACAATCAAGTTTACTTTAATACTACTCTAAATGTTGTATTTTCATTTGGACTACCTGTTGAATTAGAAAAATTATAAATACTAGATACATTATTCATAACACCACCACGAATCACAAATGGTTTTTCACCATTAACAAATTCATTTTGACTATCATACCATTTTTCAGTTTCACCTGTTGCATCTCCAATTATTCTACTTTTCGAAGTAATTCCTTTGTAATAATCTATATAGTTTGGCCAATCAACATTTCCAAAATCTTTAAATCCTGAATTATCTTTTTTATCTTTACCAGCATCTTTATTATAATTTGCCATAACCATTTCAATATTTTTTCCAGCCATATCAAATACACCTGTTATATTACCAGTAGTTGAAGCTGTCAAATTAGTTTTATAGTCATCACTTGACCTATATAAATTGGTATTAATTCCATATTTACTATTAGTTAAATATGCTATAGCACCCCATTCTAAATTTGTTATAACATGTGAATTTATATTATCAAGACCATAGATGTTACCTTTTTTTGTCATATTAAGCGCTATTAAATGAGCATTACTTATAGATATATTTTTTAAACTATTTTTATTAGGTAATGAATAGATAATTATATTTTCTTTATTACATGAATATACACTATTATCATTATAGCATTCCGTTTTTTCTTGAGCACTACTTTCAAATTTACTTACCCAAAAGCCATTATCACTAAAAGCAGGATGCATATACCACTGTCCATTACTATATCTTTCATTTTTATTTTCAATATTGCTCTTTTCAAATGAAATAGATATAGTATTTTCTTTACTGATTCTATTTACATTAAATAAAATATATTTATAACTTGGTATCCAAACATAAAAACCAATTATATCTTTTTCATAAACTACTTCGCCAATTGCTTCTTCACTTAAATAGTACTTTCTAGATTTACTATTTTTATCTCCTTCAATAGCATATCTATTAACTAATACTGCATTAGCCCAAACTTTATCTTTATAATTCCAATAAATTTGTTTTGGATCTGCTTTTACCCACTCTTTTTTGTTTTCATCATATATAACTGGTATCATATTTGATGAAAGAGTTGGAATAGCGTCATTTAAAACATTATCAATATTATTTATATTAATACTTTCTGTTTTAACAACTTTATTTTCTCTAATAATTCTTGTGTAAATGGTTTTATTTTCTGTAAAGTTAAAATTATATTCATTATTTGTTAAACCTATTTGGTTCCAATCAACATTATTTTCACTATATTCATATATATAATTATCACCACTAGGATATTTACAAACAATATTTTTTTCATTTTGAACATAACTATTATTATCTTTTTCAGTACAAGTAATATTCGGAATATCTGTTTCAAACTTATAATCTTTTGACGTTTTAGTTTTTCCTACTTCATTTGTAACTCTCACTCTTATTTTATGAGTACCTTGTTTTAAATCATCAAATACGTATTTATTTACAGTTGATTTCTTAGTATATTTAGAATCATCTATACTAAATTCATAATAAACAATATCGCTTTCCAAATCAATTCCTGATGCTACTACTGTTAAAGATGTACTTGTCCTATTTTGTAAATATAATAAAGCTTTTTTAGGAGCAGTAGTATCTAATCCACCACATCCTTGATCAGAAACGACAATTTTATCTTTAATTCCTTTAGCACAAAAATTATCTTTTGTTAATTCAACTAGTTCTAATTTTTTTCGATTATTATAAGTAACTATTCCTGTATCAAAATTGTTATTTTTCAATTCTAAATCTAATTCATCAATTGAAAGACCTTCATCTGGAATATTTTTATAATCCTCATCTGTTAAATAATAACTAACTGAATCTAAAACACTATATGCACTATTTTTAAAAGCTTCAATACGTACCTTTTTAATAACAAATAAAATGGTAGGTAAAACAATAACAATAATTACTAGTAAAGCGGTAATAGTTAATATAAATTCAGTTAATGTAAAACCCTTTTTATTTTTCATACTATCACTTATCCTAATAATAGTATATATTATTACAAATATTTTATCAATATAATAAAAAGAAAAAAGCAATTTAAAATTGCTTAAAATACTCTTTTTCTTAAAATTGGAGGTAAATCTGAATCATCATCGTCATCATCATTATCTAAACTAAAGCCTTGTTTTTTTGGTTCTTCAACATTTTCTTCTTTATTTTCCTTCTCTTGATCAAATCCAGTAGCTATAACAGTTACAATAATTTCATCGCCTAAATTTTCATTTATAACTGCACCAAATATTGTATTAATATCTGTATTTGCCGATTCACGAATAACTTCTGCTGCTTCTTCAACTTCAAATAAAGTTAAGTTTTCACCACCAGTAACATTTATAATAGCATCTGTTGCTCCATCGATACTTGCTTCTAGAAGTGGACTTGATACTGCTTCACGAGCTGCTTCGCTTGCTCTATTTTCTCCAACTCCCATACCAATACCAATTAAAGCATTTCCACGTTTTTCCATAACTGATTTAACATCAGCAAAATCTAGATTGATAAGTCCTGATACAGCTATTAAATCAGAAATTGATTGAACTCCACGTCTTAATACATTATCAACTTCTTTAAATGAATCTAAAAGTGGTGTTGATTTATCAATTATTTCTCTTAATTTATCATTTGGAATAACGATTAAAGTATCAACATGTTTTTTTAATTCTTCAAGTCCAGCTAAAGCTTGTTCCATTCTTTTTTTACCTTCAAATGAGAATGGTTTTGTTACAATACCAACTGTAAGGGCTCCAAGTCCTTGTGCAATATCAGCAATAACAGGGGCTGCACCTGTACCAGTTCCACCACCCATACCACAAGCGATGAATACCATATCAGCACCTTCTAAGGCTGCTTCTATTTCATTTCTTGATTCTAAGGCTGATTCTTTTCCTACTTCTGGTTTACCACCTGCTCCAAGTCCACCTGTAAGTTCAGCTCCGATTTGTATTTTAACTGGTGCTTTTGAATTGTTTAAAACTTGTAAATCAGTATTAGCGACAATAAAGTCAACTCCTTTAACACCTGATTCAATCATTCTATTAACAGCGTTGTTTCCTCCGCCACCTGCTCCTATTACTTTAATTTTAGCTAATTGATCTATTTCTAATCCAAACATAATTTAATCCTCCTATTCGCTGAAAAAGTAGCTAAATACTTTCCCTAGCATTGATTCTTCATTAACACTAACTACACCATCAGTATTAGAAACTAACTCTTCCATATCTTCTTTACTGATTAATGAGCACATTTTTCCTTTTAATTTAAGTTTACTAATGAAATATGCAATATTTCCAACCGCTGAAGAATATTTATTATGTCTTAAACCAATTAATTTAATGTTTCCAACTCTAACAATACTGCCTAAGACTTCTTCTGCAATCAACGAAAAATTTGTCATACTACTAGTACCACCAGTTATTAGTATATAATCAATATCTCTTTTTGTCAAAACATTTATTTCTTTTTTTGCTAAAATCAATATTTCTTCTAATCTAGCCATTACAACTTCGGACACTTCAAATTGGCTTATTTTAATATCTTCACCTAATTTATTTGTAACTTCATAAAAATCACTTTTGCTAGCATATTTTTTATGTGCTAAAGCAAACTTTTCTTTTATAGTGTTAGCATCCTTAGGTGTAACTTTATACATATAAGATATATCACTATTAATATTCTTGCCACCAACACCAATAACAGAATTATTAACAATAATTCCCTTGTTATATAATGACACAGATGTTGTTTCATGGCCAATATTTATAATAGCACCAACTTTATTCTTAATATCTTTATCTTTAACCGATGCCATATCTCCTATACTTGTTAATGATACATCAACAACATCAAGTCCAGCGTTTTCTAAAAGTGTAACTACTGATAATATATTCTTTCTTGGTGTTGTTACCATAACTGCTCTTGTTTGAAAAACATGAGCTGTATAGCCTTTTGGATCTTTAATTCCTGTTTTATCATCAACAATAAAGTCAATTGGAATTAATGTAACCATTTCTCTATCTTTTGAAACACCTTTTTTCATTGCTTGTTTAAGTAAATCAACAACTTCTTTTCCAGTTATTAAAGTTTCTTCATTATATTCAATTTTTCCTTTTACAATTATATATTCTGAAAAATAATTTGGAATAGTTGCTAATACTTTTTTTATTTTAATACCAAGCATTGATTCTATCTCTTTTATAGCTTTTTTTAAAGAGATGCTAGCCTCATGTCCATTTGTAATTAACCCTTTTTTTATTCCTTTTGATTTAACAGAAGACGCTGCTAATAAATTTAATTTATTATTATATAATTCACAAACCACAACTTTTATTGTATCAGAACCAATATCGATACTAGTATAGACATGCTTCATATAATCATCTCCTATAATCTATAAATAATTATACTATATTTTTTTAAAAAGTAAAAGAAAAAAAAGTTTTTTAACAACTTTTTTATAGATTATTTAATTTTTCTTTTATTATACTACTAACAGTTCCCATATCAGCTCTTCCTTTTAATGTAATATTTGCTTCTTTCATCAATTTACCCATATCAGATATAGCTGTTGGCTTTACTTTATCAAAAATTTTTTCTATTTCTTTTTTTACTTCATCTAAGCTAAGTTGTTCTGGCATATATTCAGATAAAATTTCGATTTCTTTTTTTGTTTTATCAATTAAATCTTGTCTATTTCCTTTTTCAAAATCAACTATTGATTCTTTTCTCGTTTTTATTTGTTTAGCAATTATTCCTATAATATCATCATCATTAAGTTCTTTTTTTGTATTAATTTCTTCTAAACTAATTGCACCTTTTAACATTCTTATAACTGATAATTTTTCCTTATCTTGGTTTTTCATTGCTGTTTTTAAATCTTCAATTATTTGATTTTTCATATTTTCACCTACTCTAAAAGAGCTATAAAGCTCTTTAATAATTTTCTCTTGATCTTCTTCTACTATTTTTAATAGCTTCTTTTTGAGCTAATCTTCTTTTTACTCCAGGTTTCATATAACCTTCTTGTCTTTCGCGAAGTTTTTTAGAGGAACCATCTTTAGCACTTTTGTGTTTAACAATTCTTAAAGCTTGATCAACATCTCCATTTTTTACAACAACTTTTGTCATGATATCCCTCCCTTCTTGAACTGCTTATAGTATATCACTTAAATCCGCATTTTTCAACATTTTTCTGCATTTAGAAAAAGAAAAAGCCTAATTTAGGCTTTTAGACAACATACACCCATTGAAATATACCTTGCAAGTGTGCCAAAATATCTTCCAACATTTAGTATTATATCTATTATTACTGACAAAACAGGAACAATAAAAGGTATCAATAGTATTAAAACTATTATACATATTTGTTTTTTATACTTTTTTACTAACATAGTTTTCCGGTTTGAATTCTTCTAATAGATGATCCAAGAGCTCTACCTAGGTCAGATATTGTACCAAGTCCTCTTAATATTGCTGATAAAAAAGCAGCTGATAATGCCCCACCTTTTATTTGTTTTAAGTTTTCTTCTTTAATCATTAAATTCCTCCTATCTACATGCTAGTGGTCTAACATATCCATCCACTAATCCTATTATAAATGTTATTGCTCCACCTATGAATAATCCTATACCAATATTAAAAGCTCCACCCTTTATTTTCTTTAATTCATTATTTTCCATTTTCTTTTCCTCCAATCTCTATTTTATCTACAATTTCATTATCTATTCTAAGTTCAATATTTACGCAATCATTTTCAAGTAATAGTTCTTTTAGTTCTAATATAACAGTAGCTTTACCACCTTTATGTTTTAGTGAAACATCCTGTATAAAATTTGATAAATCATCATGTACCATACGCTTTTTAACATAATATTCCTCCTTCATTTTTTGATATCACCTCTATTTCTTTGTCAACTTTTATAACTTTATCAAATAGGTCGATGTTGTCTAGTCTATGTGATACAATTATAATTGTTTTATCTTTATAAATTTTAAGTAATCTTTTGATTATTCTCCTTTCCATATTAATATCAACTTCACTTAAACCCTCATCAATAAATAAGTAATTAAATTTTCTACATAAAGCCCTAGCTAAAACAATTCTTTGCTTTTCGCCACCACTTAAATTAAAGCCATTCTCTTCAATTAACATGTTAAGACCAAGTTCACTTTTATTTATAACATTTTCAAGTTCACAAATTTCAATTATTTTATCAATGTTTTTTTCTTCAAAAGAAATATTATTATAAATAGTATCAGTAAATAAATATTCATTTTGTGAAATATATGATATTTGATTTTTTAAATTAATATTATTAAGTTTATTTTCATCTATATATATTCCACTTGTTTTATAATATTGATTAAGTAATTTTAAAATTGTACTTTTACCACTACCACTTTTACCAATCATCATAATTTTATCTTTCATATTAATATTTAAATTAACATTGTTTAAGATTTTTAAATCATTATATTCATAATTAACATTTCTAAATTCTATATTACCAACTAGTTTTTTCTTTTGTTTTATCCCATTATTTTTTAACTCTAAAATTCTTTTTATTGATATTTTAATTTCTGACATTACTAATTTATAATCTAATAGGTTTTCTAATACTTGAATAAAATATGAATGAATACTATAAATAAGTAATAAATCTGTCATATCAATTGTTTGATTTAAAGTTAAATAAATACCCATCATTAATATTACTAATATTGATAAATCATAAAAAACAGTTTTTAAATAATTTACTTTTGTTTTTAACATATCTAATGTTTTTAAATTAAATAAATAATCTTTATTTTTGTTTAAAAAATTTTTATAAATTTTTTGTTCTAAATTTAAACCCTTAATACTTTCAAATCCTTGAATATGTTCAACTTCAAAAGTATTTAAAGAAGCCTTTTTCATTTTAACTATATTTAAAATAGATTCTATTTTTTTATAAAGAAAATTATATAATATTAAATATATTAAAGAAATTAAAAATAAAATTATAGTTATTTTTTTATTAATAAGGAAAAGTAAAATAATTGATACTAAAATAATAATTATATCTGTTATATATGATATTACAATAATAATAAAACTGTTAATATTTTCAATATCATTAATTCTAGAAACTATTTCTCCAGTATTACGATTACGATAATATTTATAAGGGAGCAAAAGGATATTTAAAAACGTGTCATTTGTTAAATCTAAATTAATTTTATAATTAAAATTGATTATCTTTTTATCTCTAATGTACCCAAAAATATTTTTTAATATAATTGTTATAAAAAGGAATATTAATAAATTTTTCTTATTATGAGATAAAAGAATTTTTATAATTAATAAATTCATAAAAGTAAAAAATAAGGTTATAATAGTAAAAGAGAGAATATAAACCATTTCACAAACATTATTCTTTAACACACCTTTTAAAAATGATAAAGTATCTATTCTTTTTTCTTTTATGATTGGTTTTATTGGATACATAGCAATAAAATTTTTAGTATAAATTTTTTCAAATTCCTCAAAGGAAACTTTTTTTATTTTTAAAGCAGGATCAGCTATCACTAGATATCTTTTTTTATAATCAATTTCATATATAACAACAAAATGATACAGCGATTTATCAATAATAACGTGAGCAATAATAGGTAAAATTAACTTGCTATCACTTTCTAAATCTTGTTTTATACCATAGCTGTTAAATCCTATATTTTTAGCCGTAGTAACTATATCATATGCTGTTGTCCCATCACGATTTGTTTTCGTCAAATCTCTTAGTTTTTCTAAATTAATATAACCCCCATAATACATAATTATCATAAGTAAACATGAGACACCACAATCTTTAAATTCTTCCTGTTTAACAAACGGATATTTTTTTATCTTTTTCACCCCCTCACTTATATTATTAACTTTTTTTTACGTTTTTCCTGCAAAAAAAAATAGTTTTTTACTATTTTTTGAAAATTTTAATATTTTTGCTTCCATATTTTTTCTCTTTTATTAATTCTAAACTACATTCTATGTGTTCTGTTTCATATTCACAAACTATAATGCCATCATCAGCTAAGAGATCATATTTTATAATTGTTGATATAGCTTTATTAATCAAATTATACTTATATGGGGGATCTAAAAAAATAATATCAAATTTTTGATCTATATTTTTTAAAAATTTAAAAGCATCACTTTTAATTATCGTATAGTTATCCATGTCTTTTAAATTTTGTTTTAAAATTTTTATAACTTGTTCATTATTATCTACAAAATAGCTTTTTTTACACCCGTTACTAATTGCCTCCATTCCAAGAGCTCCACTTCCCGCAAACAAATCAAGACAAACACTATCTTGAATTTTATTTTGAATCATTCCAAATAATGATTCTTTAACTCTATCCATGGTTGGCCTTGTACCTATTATATCAAATCCTTCAATTTTTTTACCCTTATATTTACCACTAATTATGCGCATAAAATCACCAAATATATTTTAACACATTATCTTATTGATGACAAAATAGTTTGAATCATTTCAATTGTATCCAATGTTTTTCCTATCTTATCTGTTGGTCTTAGTTTATATTTTTCTTTTACTTCTTCTTCAAATTCCTTAAATAAATTGGGATTTCTATTTAATCTTTTATACCAATACGAATTTTCTCTTAAATATTTTAAATAGTTAGGATTATTTTTTAATTTTACTTGAACATCTAAACGCATTAATCTTCAAAATGTTTATAAAGGGGTCTTGGTTTATAATCTGATTTAGTACTATCATTTTTTAATCCTAAATCTTGAATAACACCAATTACTCTTTTAACACTATTTATATTTTCTTGAAGAGCATTCATATCAATATTTTTAACCCAATTAACAAAATCAAAAGATGATGTTGCTGTAGTTGCTTCTTTATTTAAATACTTATTCCAAACATCATTACTTTCTCCATACATATCATACATTTCATAAAATTTTTGCCACGTCATTTCTCCTTTTTGAACATATTTTAAAAGACTGGGATTTTCTTTAACAAAACTTTTAAAATTAGTTATATTACTCATACCATCACCTATTTTAGTATATGTTATTTATCTATAAAATTACCGCTTTTAATTTGTCTATTTAACCAAAAATAATCTTTTGAATCAAAATCACATATAAAAATTTGTTTACTATATATGTTGAAAATTTTTAAAATTTGAGGAAAATTAACATTTGTTCTTAGAATAACTGTTGCATAATTAATTTGAACATATGTCTCTTCAAATAAAGAGTTCACTTGAATTACTTTTGTTGATACTTTTTTATATGAAATTTTGTTATCTATATAATTATTAAATAGTTTGACCGGAAAAGGTAAGCAAAGTTCTTTATATACACTTAACCCATAAGAAAAATCATATGTTTTAAGACTATATAGATTTTCTAAAATTCTATATAAAACATATGATGCATTTTTATATTGGTCAAAATATTTTTTTGTTATTATAAATAAATAATATTTACGCATATAGCTCACCAATATTATTTTAAAACTTTTATTTGTCAAAAATTGAATTATAATGTCTTTTTGAAATCATTTATTTCATCTTCATATAATATTTTATCTTTAGTTTTTTTAATTTTATCAAATATTGATTCTTTTTTTACTTCTTCTTCTGTCATTTTAACATCTATTTTAATAGGCTCAATATTTTGTTTAATTTGTTCTATTTTAAAAACTGGCAAATTATAATTTTCTGATAATTCTAATGCTCTAGCATAATTTGAACTATTTTCTATATCATCTTCTAAGAAACAATAAACGCCTATTTTTTTAGTATTACTTTTATCTAATATAACTTTATTACGAATTTCTTTTGCTTTCATATTTTCTTCTATTATTAATCTAGGAGTTATAATTTTTGAAGTTTCCTGAATATCAACATCTAATAAAATATCATTATGTTTTATTGTATTATAGTTTGGTTTATATAATGGATCATTAATTTCTTTACAAATAATATTACTAGTAGCTGAATATATAACACTATCTTTATTAATACCATATATAAATCCATAACTATATTTCATTGTTTTTAAATTTTTTAAATGTTCATTTGATATTAATACTGTTTCTATAGTTTTTTCATTTTCATGACTACCTATTAGAATGAGAAAATTATCAGGTCTATAGTAGTTTATAGATGTTATTTCGTTATTCCATACCTTATAACTATATTTTTTAGCATCTTCTTCAATTTCCATAGCCTTATTATATTCACTATCTATATTTTCTAGGACATTACCTTTTTCTCTTATTTTATTTAATATTTTATCCATTTCTGCTATATCATTTTTAATATTTATAATCTCCATATGATCAAATAAAAGACGATATTTACTAATATCTACTAAACTCTTTCTAATAGATATTAAACGTTTTACTTTTTCTATATTATTATTTCTTTTTTCATTTGTAATTAATCCCGTTTTTTCGTCTATTTGATAATCTAATATTTGGTATTCATATAAAGAATCCGTCAAAAATACTTTACCTATTTTTTTATAATAGTTATTATATGATTTATTAAATTCTTCCATCAATTGATTAAAACTTTCTAAATTTTGATCTTCAATATATAAATTATAATTTTCTTCTATTTCTTTTAAATTATTATTTAAAATACCCGAAAGAATTATTTTGTCACCTACTATTTTTTTTATATAATTAAAAACTGTAACTTCTTTTGATTTTATAAAATTATCTTGTTTTAAATTATATTTAATTCCAAGTTCATTTTGAATAGTATCAATACAACCATTTATCAAAGCATCGCATTTATTACTAATTAGTAATTTAAGTGATTGACGCAAAAATTTTCTTTTAATAATTTCGTATATATCATCTTTGTTTTTTATTAAAAATTGAATATAATTTTTACCGTCTTCATTTATATCACATAAATTATTTTCATCATATAAATTATTTTCCTCTATAAATTTGTCAATATCTAAATTAAATATAATCTTTTTTTCTACACTTATTTTAAAAGTTAAATCTTCATTAATTTCAACTACATCATTTAATGATTTTATATATTCTTTTGTTTGTTCGTTTAAATATTTTTGATATTCATTAAGATATATTGTTTTTATATAAGAAAAATATTCATTTAATTCCTTTTTCATTTGTTCAGTATTCAAATAGAATCACACTACTTTCATAAACATTTTAACAAATTTTATATAAAATTGCTACTATTTGTATAATATTTATATTTCTACTTAATATATTTATAGGTGGTTTTATGAACTATTTTCTTATTTTTGTGTTTAAGATACTAGAAAACTCATTAGCAACTTTAAGATTAATTCTAGTTTCTAATGGAAAAAAGATATTAGGATCAATCCTTCTTTTTATTATTTCAATTATATGGATAGTATCTAGTAGTGTTGCGATTATTCACATTAATTTAATTATGATTTTATCTTTTTCTGTTGGATCATTAATTGGTTCTTATATTGGAAGTTTTTTAGAAGAAAAACTTGCACTTGGTAATAATTTAGTTATGTGTATAACAAATAAAAACATTGAAGATGATTTAAGAAGTATGGGATATATTATTACAAAAATTGAAACTACTGGTTTAGAAAATAATAATAATTTACTTTTAATTGTTATAAAAAGAAAATTTAATAAAAAATTAATTAATAGCATTTCTCTTTTAGATAGTAAAGCTATTGTTATTAGCGAATATACAAATATTTTATACACAAAATAAGCAGATTATCTGCTTATTTCGTATATAGTTCCTTCTCTTGTATCTTTTATTATAATGCCCATATCAAGTAATTCTTGTCTTATTTGATCAGCTAAAACATAATTTTTATTTTTTTTAGCTTCATTTCTTTCTTCTATCTTTTCTTTTATAATTAATTCAAGTTCACTACTTATTTTTTCTTTTTTTAATAAATTAAGTGATAAAACACTGTCAAACTTTTCAATTAAATATAATTTAGATGTATCATTTAAATCACTTTTTAAAACATCATATAAAACAGTAATAGCTAGTGAAGTATTTAAATTATCTTCAAGAGCTTTTTTAAATTCAGAATCATATTTTTCTACATCTTTAATTTCTTCTTTTTTGTTTTGTAAACTATTTATTTTATTCTTTAATTTTTTGTATGCATTATCTACATTATCTAAAACTTCATATGTAAAAAGTAATGGTTTACTATAATGTGATTGTAAACACATCATTCTATAAACAATTGGATCATAACCTTTTTCAATTAATTTAGAAACGGTTAAAAAATCCCCTTTTGATTTACTCATTTTACCTGTTTCATCATTTAAATGTTCTACATGAAACCAGTAATTACACCATTTATGTCCTAGGTAAGCCTCACTTTGAGCAATTTCGTTAGTATGGTGTGGAAATATATTATCTACACCACCACAATGTATATCTAAATATTCACCTAAATATTTTATACTTATACCAGAACATTCTATATGCCAGCCAGGATAACCATATCCAAATGGTGAATCCCATTTTAATTCTTGATCTTCAAATTTTGATTTAGTAAACCATAAAACAAAATCATTTTGATTTTTTTTATTTTTATCTTCTAAAACTCCTTCTCTAGCTCCAACAACCATACTATCTTCTTTATGATTAGTAAGAGCGTAATAATCTTCTAATTTAGTTGTATCAAAGTATATATTTCCGTTTGACTCATAAGCATAACCTTTTTTTAATAGTGTTTTTATTATTTCTATATATGAATCTATATTATCTGTTGCTTTAGATATAATTTCAGGCTTTTTTATATTTAATTTTTCTAAATCCTCAAAGAATGCTTTTGTATAAAAGTCAGCTATTTCTAAAACCGTTTTATGTTCTCTTTTAGCACCTTTTAACATTTTATCTTCACCACTATCAGAATCACTTGATAAATGTCCAACATCTGTTATATTCATACATCTATCAACATGATAGCCTAAATAATTTAAGCTTTTTTCTAATATATCTTCACAAATATAACTTCTTAAATTACCAATATGAGCAAAATGATAAACTGTTGGACCACATGTATACATTTTTACATGATTTTTATCTCTTGGTTTGAACTCTTCTATTTTTCTTGTTTGTGTATTATAAAAACGCATCTTATCACATCCTTATTTGATTATATCATACAATCTCATAACTTAAAAGTTTTATTTTATTGCTTAATAATTTTGTATTTTGATCTAATTTTAAGTTTGTACTCAAATATTTTTTATTGTCATCAGGGAATACTGTTACTACTACATCATGGTTGTTTGAGAGGATAGCTGCATATAGATTAGCGCCTGCTGAAATACCAACACCAATACCAAGTTCACGAGCTATTTTTAAAGACATATTTATAGCTTCTAAATCACTAACTAGTACAATATCATCTATAATACTTTGATCAACTATCTCAGGAATAAATTCGTCACCTATCCCTTCTATTTTATGTTCTGTTTTGATTCCATTTGTAAGTATTGCCATAGTAAGTGGTTCAAGTGCTATTATTTTAGAGTTACATTTTTCTTTTAGATACTTTCCTGTTCCAATAAGAGTTCCACCAGTTCCTATTCCTGAAACGAAGGCATCTACTTTTTTTAATTTCTGATATATTTCTTTTCCTGTTCCATTATAATGAGCTAGAATATTATTTGGATTACTAAATTGATTAACTAAAAAGCCATTAGTTGCTTTTGCTAATTTTTCTGCTTCTGAAATACATTTTAAAAAGCCACCCTCTTCTTTGGAATATGTTATTACTTTACCTCCATACATTTCCATTAATTTTTTTCTTTCTATACTTACAAAATCTGGCATAAATATATATACAGGATGATTATGAAGTGCGCCATAGGAAGCAATAGATATTCCAGTATTACCACTTGTTGCTTCTATAATAGGCATATTTTCTTCAAGAATTTTATCATTTTTTGCCTTATCTAGAATATAATATACCATCCTATCTTTGATACTACCTGTCAAATTGTAATATTCTAGTTTAACATATACATAGTCAATCTTATTTTCATATTTATATTTTATTTTTATCATTGGTGTATTACCGATTAATTCATTCATTTTATCACCACTTAATTATAATAAAAACTTTACTATTTTATTACTTTTTTATTTTTTTAAATAAAAATTATTGATTATTTAAAAATATTATGTTATCATGATGAAGTAGTGATGAATGGACCCTTAGCTCAGTTGGTTAGAGCAATCGGCTCATAACCGATCGGTCATAGGTTCGAGTCCTATAGGGTCCACCACTTAATGCGAGTGTGGCGAAATTGGCAGACGCGCTAGACTTAGGATCTAGTGTCTTACGACATGGGGGTTCAAGTCCCTTCACTCGCACCAAATAGTCTAAAATACCTCATAAAATCAAAAAATATGGCGTGTTTTAAATAGAATTAATTTATTATGTACTTGTTTCAAATTATTCATAATAAATTAATAGTTTATTGATGAGAGTAATTTTATTACTCTTTTTTCGTCTTTTAACTTCTTAGTAATTGCCATATTTATAGCAATAATATAATTTCCTTCACTCGCACTATTGACGAATCTGTTCGAACTATTTTATATATATAATCTGAAAAAAGATTGTTTTTTTTCGGTTAATATTTTGATACTTGTGTCAAAATACCTAGAGGATTAAATATTTTGACTTATAAAAAAACAATAATACTTTAATTATAAAATATTATTGTTTAACTCTTTTATTGTTTCTTACTTTTTTTAATGAGTTGCTATAATCTATTTTCTTTTCATATAATGTATTATAAAATATCTTTATCATATCATCCTGTAATGTAAGTCCCGTTTCAATATTTTTACTCAAAAAGCCATTACCTGCTGGAGAAAAAGAAACAATTGCTTCTCTATCAATAGCATATTTTTCAAAAAAAGGATTACTATAGGAAATATAAAATTCTCCATTTATTCTTTTGATTATAAGTCGAGAAACCATATCACATTCATCTTTATCATCAATATTATAACATTGTTCCGAAATCCAAATAAGTTCATCTTCTGATTTTTTACTATATTTATGCGGAAATTCATAAGAATTATTCATTAACCATTCTAAATTATGATAAAAAATTTCATCATCATCTTGGCTAATAACAATCAATTTATTAGTAGGAAAAACAAACAGAAAAAAACTAGGAACAAAATATAATTCTAAATATACTAAATCAGAATCGCCCACTATTGATATTTTTTTATTAATTAGATCTCTTTTTAATTTCACAAAAACCACATCCAAAATTACTTTATACTATAACATTTTTTATTAAAAATATCAATATAAAAAAGTTGTAGATATCTACGACACTCGCACCACTTTTTGAAACTAAAAGAACTTGTCAAAAATTCTTTTTTTATATTAAAATATACCAAAACAATTTTGATAAAATTTCATAAATGATATTAAAAAAATAATTGAAAAAAATAAATGTATATTGTATAATAAATACTAATTCAAAAAGGAGTTGGTTTTTTATGACAAATAGTAAAGAAATAAAAACAAATTCTTTAATAGCTCTATGTGAGATAAAAGACTATAATGAATTTTGTCATGATTTAGAAGATTTAGTAAAATCTAAAAAAAACTTAATTTATAAAATTTATGATATGATGCAATATGATTCTTTTTTTGGAAAGAAAAAATATAAAAATTTTTTAATAAAGTATCAAGATACAATTGAAATAATGAAGAAATATGATTGTCTATGTAATATGATTATATTTAAATATAATTCTTATGGTGAGCCAAATGAAAAATCATATGAAAACTACTTTTATAATTACATATCTATGCATAAAGAAAATATTGGAGCAATAAAAAGATTAGCTCTCAAAATAAAAAAACTTGGATTTGATACAATTATTTATAATGAAGAAAAGAAAGAATATGATAGTTATATATTTAAAAATGACTTATATGGAGAATTTAAGTATTTTGAAAATATAAAGATTATACCAACATATAATCAAGATATAATTAAATATAAAACAGATAATTCATGTTATTGTATGACATTTAAAATAAATAATTTTGATGAAACAATCAGTAAAGATAATAGAATTATTGAATTAAACAGCTTAACTTTTAATCCTAATAAATTACCAAATATGATTACAAATGAGTCAACTATTGAAAATATTAAAAAATTAGCAAATGAAAATAAAGATTCTATTACATTTAATAATTTAATTAATATGAGTATTTCTACCGATGATTTAATATCACAATATGAATATACAAAAAAATTATTTGAAGAAATGGAAGATACATCAAACAAAGAAGAATTAAATAAAATTTTAAATAGTTTATCTATTGAATTAAAAAATTTAAAATTAATAAGCAAGCAAATTGAAGATGACATAGTAAAAAATAATGAATTTGATGAACAAAAAATAGAAAAAGGAAAAAGATTAAGACTTGCTGAAAGAAACTTTTAATACTATAAGACTTAAAAAAGTCTTTTTTTTATATAAAAAAAGCCCAATAATGGGTTTTTAAAAAAAGCGTAATATATCATTATAAGTAACAAAAATCATTAAAATCATTAATAATATAAATCCAATAGTATGAATAGTATTTTCTATTTTAGGATTTACTTTTGATCCTTTTATTTTTTCAATAAATAAGAATAATATTCTTCCACCATCAAAGGCAGGAAATGGAATTAAATTAATAATTGCTACATTAATACATAAATAAGCAATTAAATAAATGATATTAATAATACCAGCACTTGCAGCGCTTCCAACTACATTAAAAATACCAAGTGGTCCAGATAAATTGTCTAATCCAAGTTTACCTGTTATTAAATATAATAGGATTTTACCCATTTGACATATCAAATTTTTAGTTTGAATAAAAGCATACTCTATTGATGGTATGATACCTTTTTCTGTATCATTTGATAAAGAAAAACCATATGAATATCCTTCTACACCATTTCTTTCAACTAAAATAGGTTTTACCGCAACTACTTCCCTATTACCATTTTGATGTTCGACTTCTAAATTAATAATCTCTCCACTATTAACAGCTATTTCTAAAACAAGCATTTCAGAAGAATTTACTTTTTTGGAATTTATTTTAGTTATTTTATCTCCAACTTTAATATTTTCAAGTTCTGAAATAGGATAATTTTCTTTTTCAATATATGATATCTTAGTTGGATTAGTTGGTTTACCATTACAAAGTCCAACAATAAATAAGAAAATAATTGCTAGTAAGATATTAAACATAATTCCCGCTATTAAAGTCATAAAACGCCATATCCAACTTTTATTACAAAGTTGTCTATCTTTTGGAACGTTTTCCCCATCTTCTAAATCCTCACCAGCCATACTAACAAAACCACCTATTGGAAATAGTCTAATTGAGTATTCTGTTTCATTTTTTTTCTTAGAAAAAATTTTAGGACCCATTCCTAAACAAAATTCATATACATATACACCTGCTTTTTTAGCAAATAGAAAATGGCCCAGTTCATGAACCATTATCGTTACACATAATACAATTATAAAATATATTAATGTCATAAAACCCCTCCTATAAAATTCCAATAAAGAATATAAATCCTAAGAGAACAAAAATAATACTATCAAGTCTATCTAATATACCACCATGACCTGGCATAATATTAGAGAAATCTTTTTTACCAAAGTATCTTTTAATTGATGAAAATACTAAATCTCCAAGTTGTCCTAAAATAGATAAGAACAAAGTTACTGAAATGATTAACAATAAATTGATGTAAGGATCAATTACCGTTATATAAAACATTGTAGCAATTAATGTACCAAAAACAGTACCGGCGATCATACCTTCCCAAGTCTTATTTGGAGAAACATCTTCAAGTAATTTATGTTTTCCTATTAACATTCCTATAATATAAGCATATGTATCAGTCATAATAGTTATTAAAAATAAATATATTATTAAATTTAAATCCATATTTCTAATAACTATTAAAATAGAAAAACTAATTGCTAAAAAGAAAACACCACCAATTAAATAAAAAGCATCTGTAATACTATACTTACTTCTATCATGATACAAAATAGCTGGTAATAGAAAAACTAAAAATAATGCTGATAAAATTCTATAATCAACCATAAATACCATCTTAGAAACATTTAGACTTGATATTAATATAAGTGTTAAAATAATGTAAGATATAAAGCTAATAAAGCTAGGTATTTGTTTTTTAGTTTCTTTAACTTTTAAAAATTCTCTTAATCCTAAAAGGGCTAATGCTATTACTGCCAAATCAAAAATGATTCCACCAACATAAAATATAGGAACTAAAATTAGGAGTGCTACTACTGCACTTATTACTCTTTTTTTCATAAAATCACTCTTTTCTAAATTTGATTTACTAAATCAATCATCATTCCATAAAATTTATAAGCATAAATAATAGAAAATACAACAATTAAAATAATGATAATAATGTTAAATATGCTTCTTATTTTTTTATTTTTTTCTCTTTTTTCTAATATTTCAACTCTTTTTTTAACAAAATTATTTCTTGATTTAGTTTTTCAATTTTCTCTTCCATAAATCATCTACCCTATATATAGATTACCACAAAATATGTATAAAAGTAAAGAATAATACTATATAAATTTATAAATAAAACTAGAGAATTCATCTCTAGTTTTCACCTTCTTTTAACATATTAGTTATAAAAATACCATAACCTTTTTTAGGATCCTCTACAACAACGTGTGTGACTGCACCAATAATTAAATCATTTTGTAAAATTGGTGATCCACTCATTCCTTGAACTATCCCACCGGTTTTTTCTAATAATTCTTTATCAGTAACTTCAAATAAAATATTTTTATTATTAGCATCTTTTTTCATAATTTTGATGATGTTAATATCATATTCTTTTATTTCATCTCCATCAATTACTGTAAGTATTTTGGCTGGTCCTGTTTTTATTTCATCTGGATTTGCTACTTTTTTTAGTTCTTTATTTGGTAAACTATTTGTATACTTTCCAAAAATACCACTAGATGTATTTTCTTTTATTGTACCTTCTTCGTCTTCTAAATTAATATTCGCATTTTTACTACCTGGATTTCCATTTTCACTTCTATCTATGGTTGTAACATTTGTTGATACAATCTTCCCATCTTTAACCTCTAAAAGTAAACCAGAATTTGATTCTATGACTTCATGACCTAATGCACCATATATTAATGTTTTTGGATCTATATAACTAAGTGTTCCTATTCCTGTCACATTATCTTTTACATATAAACCTGTTTTTGAAACACCATCTTCTTTAATTAATTTTAATTTTGTTTCAAATTCTTTATCATTTCTTAAAGAAGTAATTGAAGCTTCATTTTCAGATTTACTTATTTGATTTACAAGTTCATCAATATTTGTAACATCTACATTATTTACTTTCTTTATAATATCACCTGTTTTAAGTCCTGCTTCTATTGCAGGATTTTGGTTATTTATTTCATATGTTCCAACTATTAAAATACCTTTTGTATTAATACTGATACCAATATTTTCACCACCAGGTATAATATATGAAGAATAAGCAAATATATTTATAGGAATTAAAGTTATTAAAAGAAGTAAGATTTTAAAGGATTTTTTAATTTTTAAAAACATTACATCGTCTCCTTTAAAACAGGCTACACTATTATTATTCAAATAAAAAAATAAAAAATACTTAAAAAAGTACTTTTATTCATCTATTTCAAATTTTTCTTCTAAACCATTTTCTGAAACCATTTTGCTAACTTGTTCTTCTACATTTTTAAGTTCTGTATCACATTCATTTATAAGTTTCATAGCTTTAGTATATTTATTAATTGACTCTTCTAAATCAATTTCGCCATTTTCAAGAGAATCAATTATTTCATTTAATTCATTCATTTTATCTTCAAATTTAATTTTCTTTTCCATAACTTTCACCTACCACTTCATTAACTGTTACTTTTAAATTACCATCCCTAAATCTAATTTTTAATTTGTCATCTATTTTAATATTTTTTACTGATTTTATAATTTCTTCATTTTTATAACTTAAACTATATCCTTTTTTTAGTAAAGATAAAGGATTTAATAGTTCTAATTTTTCAATTATGACTTTTAAATTATCAAAATATTTTTGATATAGTATTTTAGGATTATTTATAATATAGTTCTTTTTATAAATATCTAAGTTCATTTTTTCTTTTTCGATTTTTTTAGAAAGAATATTTTTTATTTTTTCTAATGCTATATCTAGTTGTTGTTTTTTATTATTAAACATTAACATTGGATTTTTTATAACAAATGAATTTTTTAATGCTTCTATCTCTAATTTTTTATATTTTATTTTTTTAATAATTCCTTCATTTAATCTAATTTTAAATTGATCAAATGTATTCTTTAAATCAACAATATTAGGTACAGCCATTTCAGCAGCTCCTGTTGGTGTTGGAGCTCTAAGATCAGATACAAAATCAATTATTGTATAATCTATCTCATGACCAACAGCACTTATAATAGGCGTTTTGGCATTAAAAATAGTTCTTGCTAGTTCTTCATTATTAAAGCAATTCATATCTTCAAAAGAACCACCACCACGACCAACAATTAAAACATCTAAATTGTAATCATCTGCTTGTTTTACTTTATTTATAATATCAATACTCGCATTTTCACCCTGAACTAAGCATGGAAATAAATAAGTTTCACATAAAGGAAATCTCCTTCTTATTGTTGATATTATATCTTTTACAGCAGCTCCTGTCTTAGCTGTAACAATTCCAACTTTTTCTGGAATTTTTGGTATTTCTTTTTTATATTTTTGATCAAATAAACCTTCTTTTTTTAATTTTTCTTTTAACTGTTCAAAGGCAACATATAAATTACCTACACCATCTTCTAATAAATCTTCAACATATATTTGATAATTACCACTTAAAGGATATACTCCTATACTTCCAGTTATTAATACTTTCATTCCTTCTGTTGGCACAAAAGATAATTTCTGAGCATTTCCTCTAAACATAATTGCTCTTATAACACTATTTTCATCTTTTATAGAAAAATAGTAATGTCCTGTTGAATGAGCTTTAAAATTAGATATTTCACCTTTTAAATAAATTTTTTTTAGATTTATATCTGATTCTAGCTTAAATTTTAAATATTTTGTTAAAGCTGTTACAGTTAAATATTTATCCATATTTACACCTACTTATTATGATATACTTTATCTAGTACGCCATTTATCATATTTTTAACTGAATCATCACTATATAATTTAGCAAGTTCTACTGCCTCATTTATACAAACAATATCAGGAGTATCTGTATAAATAAGTTCATATATTCCTATCTCTAAAATAGCCTTATCAGTATTTCCTAATCTATCTATTGTCCAATTATCTAAATATTTATTAGCAAGAGAGTCAATATCATTTTGATATGTAACAACCCCATATACTAAATCTTTTACAAATTCATTTTCTATTTCCATGACTTCTTTTATTATATTATTTATATCATATTCCATTTTATTACTTTTATAAACATTTATTTGATAAAGAATTGTCATTGCTTTTTTTCTAAGTTCACTTCTATTTAATTGTTCCACCTTAAATCACCTTATTTGATTATAACATAATTAAAATTTTTTATAAAGACATCTTGATAAGAAAAAAAGATTAGTTTCCTAATCTATACAGTCATTAATTCTTTTTCTTTTTCTTTTGCTTTTTCATCTACTATTTTATTATATTTATTTATTAATTCTTGAACTTCATTTTGAACATCTTTTACTTCATCTTCTGTGATTTCAAGCTTTTTAGCGTCACTATTAGCTTCTTGTCTAATATTTCTTAAAGCAATTTTTGCTTCTTCAGCAATACTTTTTGCTTGTTTAACATATTCTTTTCTTGTTTCTTCTGTTAAAGCTGGAATATTTAATATGATAACTTCACCATTATTATTTGGCGTTAATCCAATATTAGCTTCATAAATCGCTTTTTCTATTAAACTAATTGATGATTTATCAAATGGTTTTATTTGAAGCATTCTAGCTTCTGGAATAGAAATTGTAGCTAATTGAACAAGTGGTGTTGGAACACCATAATATGAAACATTAACTTTATCTAAAATAGCTGGATTAGCTCTTCCTGCTCTAATATTTGTAAGTCTTTTTTCTAAATTAGTTATTGTGTTTTGCATTTTTTCTTCTGTTGTAATTAAAATATCATCCATCTTCATCTCTCCTTATTAATATTATAATATATCAATATTAATTATTCAAGAATAAAATTATATATCATTTAATTCTTTTATACATATAAACTGTTATATATGGATTTTGCACTGAAAAAGACGTTCCATTACAATTTGTACATGCTGTTGTTGATAAAGTTGTTCCAGTAAAAGTACTTGTAACTTTTCCGCTTGGTGTATAATAGTGTTGATGGTTACCTGGATTATCAGTATATACATTATCCTTAGCAGAATAACCACCTCCAAACCAAGGACCCCAATGTTGTGAACTTAAGTCGCTAACATACATTCCTAAGCCTGATTCAAGGCGATAATTATAGCCATCATATTCACCACCGTATATTCTATGTGTATGACCTCCACTTCCTTCTGTTAAAGCTCTATTTCCACTAAAACTAGAACTAATATTTCCTTTTGGTGTATATGTATGACTGTGACTTGGAAGATTTGAAGTTGTAAGTGTTGTTGTACTACTTCCTCCTGTCTTACTTACTGTGTTAAAATTAGTATTACTTGTGTCTACTCCAACTAATGTCTTTCCTGTTCCATATGCTTCCCATGTCCCACCAAATTTTTTAGCTATATCATTAGCTGTTGTTATATTCGTTGAAAGATATATACTTCCAACAGGGTACATTTCATTTAACATATCGCTTTTTAATGAATTAATTTCTTTTTTTAATTCATCATATTTATCAGCTATACTATATAGTTCATCTAGTGAATTTTGAAGTGTTGCATCACTTCCTAAATTAGATCCTGTTGGAGCATTTACTGATATTCCATTTGCATAAAAATTACTTCCTGCATATACTCCAACACTTCCAAATATTAGTCCACCTATTATTATTCCTAGTATTATCTTTTTATTCATTTTTATCTACTCCTTTACACAAAAAAAAGAGGGTTTTATACCCCCCCCCGACTTTGAAATTTTTTTATCTCTCAGTCAATATTATTATTTTGCTTTACATACCCATTTTAACAAATATCTTTTATTTTTTCAATATGCCTAATAATATTACTCTACTTATATTATTAAATAAAATTTTATAACTTCTAATCTTGCCACTTAAAGTTTCTTATTTCCTCTAAATCTTGTCCATATTCTCTAATATATTCTTTATGCTCAACTAATTTATCTTTACATAATTGATATAAACTTGAAGATTTATCTTCTAAACAATCTAAATATTTTAAAGCATCCATTACTAAGTGAAATCTATCTAATTCATTTTGAACACGCATATCAAATGGTGTTGTAATTGTTCCTTCTTCTTTATATCCATGTACATGTAAATCTTTATTTGTTCTTTTATAAGTTAATTGATGTATCAAGCTAGCATAACCATGGAACGCAAATATTATTGGTTTATCTTTTGTAAAAATAGCATCATAATCAGAATCAGTAAGTCCATGTGGATGTTTTATATTAGATTCTAGTCGCATTAAATCAACTACATTTACAACTCTAATTTTTAGTTCAGGAAAATATGTTCTTAACATTTTAGTTGCAGCCAATGTTTCAAGAGTTGGCGTATCACCACAACAAGCCATAACAATATCTGGTTCTACACCTTCATCATTACTTGCCCATGACCAAATACCAATTCCCTCTGTACAATGTTTAATTGCTTCATCCATAGTAAGCCATTGTGGTCTTGGATGTTTTGAAGCTACTATAACATTTATATAATTTTTAGATTTAATACAGTGATTAAAACAAGATATCAAACAATTAGCATCTGGTGGTAAATAAATACGTGTTATATCAGCTTTCTTTGTAACTAAATGATTTAAGAATCCTGGATCTTGATGAGTATAACCATTATGATCTTGTTGCCAAATATGAGATGTTAAAACATAGTTCAAAGAAGCTATTGGTCTTCTCCAAGAAAGTTCTTTTGTAACTTTTAACCACTTAGCATGTTGACTAGCCATTGAATCAACAATTCTAACAAAAGCTTCATAACTATGTAAAAATCCATGCCTTCCAGTAAGAAGATATCCTTCTAATGCCCCTTCACAAACGTGTTCTGATAAAATAGAATCAATTACCCTTCCATCAGGAGATAAAAATTCATCATTATTATCAGTTTGTAAAACCCATTTTCTATTAGTATCTTCAAAAATATGATTCAATCTATTGGATAGTGCTTCATCTGGTCCAAATATTCTAAAATTATCTGGATTTTCCTTAATTATATCTCTTACAAAAGCTCCAAGTTCTATCATATCTTGAGCTTCAGTATCACCTTTCACTTCAACTTTAACACCATAATTTTTAAAATCTGGAATTCTAAGTTCTTTTAAAAGCATTCCACCATTTGCATGCATATTAGAACCCATTCTTCTATTTTTGCTTGGAACAAATTCTTTATACTCGTCTTTTAATTTACCTGTCTCATCAAATAATTCTTCTGGATGATAACTCAACATCCAATCTTCTAATGCTTTTAAAGACTCTTCTGTAACCGTAATTGGAACTTGATGAGCTCTAAAACTTCCCTCAATTTTCTTACCATCTTGTTCTTTGGGACCTGTCCAACCTTTTGGTGTTCTAAGAACAACCATTGGCCATAATTGTCTTTGATAATTAGGTTCTTTTGCTTTTTCTTTCATTTCTTTTAATTTTAAAACAATTTGATCTAAGACTGTTGCCATAACTTCATGCATAGTAACTGGATCATTACCTTCCACATAATAAGGTAGCCAACCATTTCCTTTTAATAAACAGTCTAATTCAGCCTTAGAAATCCTTGATAATATTGTTGGATTAGATATTTTGAATCCATTTAAATGAAGAATTGGTAAAATTGTACCATCTGTTTTAGGATTTAAAAATTTATTAACATGCCAAGAAGTAGCAAGCGGACCTGTTTCAGCTTCACCATCACCTACAACAGTCGCTACAATTAAATCAGGGTTATCTAAGGCGGCACCTAAAGCATGCGAAAGACTATAGCCAAGCTCTCCACCCTCATTAATTGATCCTGGTGTTTCAGGTGCGACATGACTACTAATACCACCTGGGAAACTAAATTGTTTAAATAATTTTTTTAATCCCTCTTCATCTTCTGTTATATTTGGATATACTTCGCTATAGGTTCCTTCCAAATATGTATTTGCAACAATAGCATTACCACCATGTCCTGGTCCCGAAATATAAATCATATCTAAATCATATTTTTTGATTATTCTATTTAAATGTGTATATATAAAATTTTGACCTGGTACTGTCCCCCAGTGTCCAACTACATTAGGTTTTATATCCTTTAAACTAAGTGGCCTTTTTAAAAGAGGGTTATCTAATAAATATAATTGTCCCACTGATAAATAGTTACATGCTCTAAAATAACCATCTAAACTCTTTACTTCTTTTTCTGTTAAAGTACTCACTATCCCATCCCCTATTCTTAAAAACAATTATACACTATTTTTTTTAATAATGAAATAAAAAAGAACAAATAAAATTATTATCTATTTGTCTACACTCTGAATAACTATACTATTTTTGATATACAAAAACTTTTATTTTTAAATTAATAATAATCATACTTTATTATTTTGTTCTTTTCATGCTTATTTAAAAAAATATTGAAACTAAGTCAATATTTTTTACTTTATTATTGATTTTGAGACTGTTATTACTGGACGAACACCGATACCAGTAAGGCTAACAGTACCGCTACCCAAACGACCGTCCTTACCCACACTCCACGCACTAGAAGAGTAGCTTATATTCGCATTACTTGTCCAATATCCCCATGTGTCTTGATCAGCATTATTTAAACATCCATAGTCTTTACAGTCACTTCTTGTTCTATCATATAGCCAGCCATAATTACTTCTTTTACTTGTATCACTTTGATTACTACTTCCAAAATAAAACCATGGTTGCCCTATTTTACTTGCATCCCAATTTACATTATTTGATATTTTAGCCACTTCATTTGCTGTGATTAAACGAGCTGCATTTTTCCAGTCTTTTGTATCATTTTTTAACTGTGTAGCTACTTCTTTCATTTCACTATTACTTTCACTTGAATTCCATGCTACACGAGCTGTTGTATTATGGTCTAATATTAAATTAACGGATGAAGCCCCTTCTTCATCATTAAATGTATACCATTTCATACATCCACTCTTTGTTCCTGTTGAGCTTACTGATTCACTTTTACTACCTTTTTCTCCTGTTGTTGGATTATAGTATATAGCTGTTCCATTTTCATATTTCTTTTTTACACTTGATTTTATTGCTTTTCCATTTGTTACTATATAGTTATCAAACGTTAAATCATATCTTGTTACATTACCTTTACTTATTACTACAACTCCATTACTTGGAGTACTTCCTTTTACTGATATTCCTAAGCTTTTTAATTCTTCTACTGAATAAGCTCTATCTTTAAACTTACTTGCCGTTGTATCAACTTCATTTATCATTACTTGTTTTTCTATGGCATCTATATAACCTAAAGCTGATGACTCTGCTGCTCCTTTTTTAGCTTTTTCTATTACTCCTAATATTGTTGGAGTTGCAATTAATACAATTATTGCTAGTATTACTATTACAGCTAGTAGTTCTATTAAAGTAAAACCTTTTTTATTCATTTTATCATTCCTTCCTATACAAAAAAAGAGGGTTTTGTACCCCCCCCCCGACTTTGAAATTTTTTTATCTCTCAGTCAATACTATTATTTTGTTTTACATACTCATTTTAACAAATTAACTATTTTTTTTCAAGTACTTAATTAGGTTATAAATTTTTTAATTTTCTAATATGAACATTTCAAGTCCTAATTTCTTATCTACTTTGCCACTTTTTATATTGTAATCTAAATCAGCTAATTTTGATAAATTATTAATTAATTCTTCTAATGTAAAATTATTACTTTTAGCAAGTGCTAGTTCAATTGGATATTTTTTTTTGCCTAAAATATTTATCATATCATATATTGACATTCTTTTATTTTTTAGTACTTTTACTTGGTATATTAGACGATATTGATTAGCTAGCATAACAATAATTTTAATAGGTTCTTCCCCTCTTTTTATCATTTCATAATAACTTTCTAATGCTTTTTCTTTATTTTTATTAATAATGTTTTCAATTAAATGAAATATATCAATATCAATAGACTTAACAGTTACATTTATAATATCTTCTCTTGTTATATCGTAATTTTTATTTTTATATATTTTAAGTTTATTAATTTCTTGTTCTAAAATATATAAATTATCTCCCACTCGATCAATTAAAAAATTAATATCATTCATATTTATTTTATAATTTCCAAACATGTCTAATACTTCTTTTTGAATATTTGTTTTATTACAATTGATTAATTTTCCTTGTTTTTCCATTAAACTAACTATTTTTTTTCTACTATCTAGCTTTTCTTCATTACAAATAAATATAATTATATTTTCTGATTTTTCAGTTAAATATTTTTCTAATATTTTAGTATCTTGCTTAGGTTTATTAGTTGCGCTTGTAAAAATGTAACTATTATTGATAATTGTTATTCTATTATTTGAAAATAAAGATATTGTAAAAGCATCGTCTAATATATTTTTTAAATTTGATTCCATTAAATCATATTCATTGATATTATACGTTTCAATCTTTTCTGTTATTTTTTTAATATTTTTTTTTATTAAATATTCATCTGTTCCATATAGCAAATAAAACATACTATCACCAAAATAATTATATCAAAAATAGGATAATTTATCTATCCTATTTTTTTATTTGAAAATAAAATTTTGTACCTTTATTTTTTATTGATTCTACACCATAATTAAAATCATGCATAATAAAGATATTTTTAACTATTGAAAGTCCAAGTCCTGTTCCAACCATATTTCTTTTATGTTTTTTATCAACTCTGTAATACTTATCCCATATTAAATCTAATTTATCTTTATCTATTCCTTTACCATGATCTATAACTTCAACTTGATAGTAAGTATTATTGTCTATTAAATTAACAATAACTTTCTTATCATCACCAATATAGTTAGTTGCGTTTCCTATCAAATTATATATAACTTGCCCTATTTTTAGTTTATCAGCTTTTATTATGGCTTTTGTACCATTATAAATTATTTTATAATTCATCGTTTCTTCTAAATCAGAAAAACGTTTTGCTACTGTTTCTATTAATTCATTTAAATCGAATTCTTCTATTTTTAATTCAACAACATTTGATTGAATTTTTGATAATTCAAGAATATCATTTACTAGTAAATTCAAACGATCTGTTTCATCTATGATAGTATTTAAATTATCATTTCTTTTTTCTTTATTATCATAAGTTAAATCTCTAACCATTTCCGCATAAGCTTTTATCATTGTAAGTGGTGTTTTTAAATCATGAGAAACATTAGCTAGAAGTTCTTTTCTAAGTTCATCGGTTTTAGCAAGCTCAGTATTAGCGTCATTTAATGTTTTAGCAAGAGAATTTAATTCATCTATATCTGTTTTAGGATCAAATTTGATATCATGTCTTCCTTTTGCCATTAATTTAGCTGTATTATTTAATCTAACAATAGGTGATGATATATATTTAGAAATATAATAGGAAAGTAAAAATGATAAAACAAAAACACCTATTGTAACATAAATTAATTGTCCCGCTAATATTTTAATTGTAGAATTAAGAGGCTCTAGTGATGTATTTACTATAACAAAATAATCATCATCTAATTTTAAACCATACATTATAATTTTATTACCTAATTCTCTATTTCTAAGTTTATAAATTGTTTTGTTTGTTGTACTATTTATAAGTTCTTCTTTATATTTTAAATAAGAAACATTATTATTTTTACTAATGCATCCACCATTTACGTTATTAGAAGAATATATTTCACTACCTTTATAAATTAGATCTATACAAATACCTTGCTTATATGTTATTGAATTAAATAAATCCTCTAAGGAATCATTTTCTTTATACTTTTTAAATACTTGTTTAGCCACTTCACTAACTTCATGAGTTTTGACTAATTCATAATAACCATTTAAAAATATAACTTGAAAAAACCATAAGAAAACTAAGATAGCTAATGAAAACATTATCATATATAACCATATTTTGTTTCCTAAGCTATTTTTATTTAATTTATATCTCAAATTTATATCCTACTGCTCTAACAGTAACAATTAAATTACGATATTTTCCAAGATTATTTCTAAGCATTTTTATATGAGTATCAATTGTTCTATCATCACCAAAAAAATCATATCCCCAAATATTGCTTAAAAGTTGTTCTCTTGTTAAGGCAATATTTTTGTTTTTAACAAAGTAAACTAATAAATCGTATTCTTTTGGTGTTAATTTTAAAATTTTATCTTCTATTTTTACATTGTGAGCTTTAAAATCAATAACTAAATCTTCATATTTAAATATATCATTTGATGTTTTATTTTCTCTCTTTAAAACAGCTTTAATACGCGCTACTAACTCTTTTGGACTGAATGGTTTAGTAACATAATCATCTATCCCTAAATCAAATCCTACTAGTTTATCAAACTCTTCAGTACGAGCTGATAATACAATAATTGGTATATCTTTAATTTTTTTAATTTCTTTACAAGCAGAAAATCCATCTAATTTTGGCATCATTATATCCATAATAATTAAATCAATATCATCATTAAATTTAACAAAGTCAATTGCTTGTTCCCCATTTTCAGCTTCAATACAAGTGTATGATTCATTTTCTAAATATTCTTTAATAACATTTCTAATCATTATTTCGTCATCAACAATTAAAATTTTCATAATATCACATCCTTTAAGTATTCTAAATTAATATTATGTATTTTTTGTGAAATCATTAGAATACATAATTTTATTATCATTTGTGTATATCATAACTTCTACATTATCAAGTTTATTTACTTCTTTTATAACTTCACTAGGATTTTTCATAAATAAATATTTTGATAAATATAAAAAATAATTTTCATTAGTTGTAATAATCGTTATACTTTTCATATTGTTAACTAATTTCTTTTCTTTTGTATCAACTATTTTACTATAAATTTTGTTATTATATTTGTAATAATCAGAAGTATTAATAGTTGAAATATATTTATTTTTAACATTTATAGTTTTTAGTAGTTCGTTATTGTCAGGATTTATAGTAGCTACTTTATATTTACCATTTGTTTTACTTCCAACAATAGATTCATTATCACAAGATATATAGTAGTATTTTATATCATTTTTATCTAATATTTTTTTTATTTCATTTAATATATATGGTGTTTTAATATAATCTAAATTAATATTCATATAATTATTATTTATCTTTTTGTCTTTTATTTCAATATTATCTATTGTTTGATTATCTGCTAGCGAGATTTCTATATCACTTGGATAACCTGTATTTATAGTAAAATATTCATCAAATAAATCATATAAATTTCCTTTGCTTATATCAATTTTTCCATTTGTTTTATCATATATTTCTAAGCCTTTATCAATCATATTTACTAATTCTTTATCTAATTTTAACTCTTTATTTTGTAAAAAATTATGTCTTATATAATATAAATTATTAATTCCTTCATATTCGTTTTTGGTATCAGTTAATTTTTCATATTTATTAATTAAAGTTTCTATTTTATTAAATATGGAATCTATATTTTTATTAGTAGTTATTTTAACTGTTATATTTTTATTTAAATAACTAAATTGTTTTACTTGTTCTTTTTTTACAAAAATAATTTTCATTATAAAAAGAAAAGTTAATAATATTAAGATAGAATATATTACTATATTTAGCTTTTTTTGCATTTAAATCACCTATCTATATTATATCAAAAAAAAGCCTATTTGGCTTTATTTCATTAAATTTTTATATATGTCAATTAATTTTTTACCAACTATTTTTGTATCTTTGGAAGTAGCTTTTTTATATCCTTGTTCTTTTAGGCTTTTCTTTTTACCATTTAGAATATCTTTTATTAATATTTCAAATTCATCTACATCTTTTGCTTTATATACTTCTTCATCTTTTATAAATTCTTCAAAGACAGGAATATCTCTAACTAATGTTGGTATTTTTGCTATTAAAGCTTCTAATATTGGGATACCTTCTGTTTCTTCAAGTGTTGGAAACAAATATAAGTCACTTCCGCTATATGCTTTTCTTATAAAACTTTGATCTACATATCCAGCAAATATTAAATTATCTAATTTAGTATTTACAGCATCTTTTATTTCTTTTGGAACTAGATTTAAATCAAGATAACCGAACCATATAAATTTATATTCTGGCATTCTTTTTGCAAGTTCAACAAAATCTAAAATTCCTTTTCTTTTTAAATATAAACCTACACCCATAATAACTTTTTCATTATCTTTAAAACCATATTTTTTTCTAAATTCACGAGCAAATTCGTCATTATGTTCAAAATATTCAGTATCAATTCCATTTGATATAGCGTATATTGGTCTATTTAAATTATAATTTTCAAGTAATCTTTTAGAATATTCAGTTGGTGTTATTATAACATCCCCTAGTTTATAACATTTAGATATCCACCATTTAAAAAGTGGCGCTACTGCATTGGAAAATTTAAAAGAATTTTTAAAATCTTCTTCTGTTGAATGAGCATGATATACAACTTTCTTTCCTAATCTCTTAGCCTTTTTAGCGAGAAAATAACTCTTAAGTAAATACCAATTTATATGAACAATATCAACATTTTTAATTTCCTTAGGATCTAATGTATATTCAACATTATTTCTCTCTAAAGCATTTATTTGATGTTTAACAGCTTTACCTAACCCTGACTTTCCAACAGTTTTAAGTCCTTCTGTATATAATAATACCTTCATTTTATCACCTTTAAGAATTATATCATATCTAAATTGTATTAACAAGAATTACATCTTTGCCTATTTTTCTTACTTGACGCCAGGCAATTTCAATTATATTTTGATTTGCAAAAAAATTAAATCTACTTTTTTGAACAACTAATGATTTCATATTTCCATTATCATCTATAATTACATCTATAATATTGCCAATTTTCGTTCCATTTTCAATATCAACTATATCTTTACTTTGTAAATCAGATAAACGCATACAATCACCTATATAATTATATTCATATTTATTATTAATTTTACGAATCTTTAATTTTAATAAAATGTTTATATATTCCAATATCTCCTATTGATCTAGTTAAAAAATTAATGAATATTAAACTACCACATACAATAATTGCATCTATACCAATAGAATTATTAAAAAAAATCAACATTATCAGTTAAATTCATCAATATAAAACTTATAAGGATTGAAATAAAATCATTCATCATAACACCTATTTCTAATTATAAAAAAAATATTAAAGAATCATTTTTTTAATATTTTCAATACCGCTTTTTTCTAGTCTAGATATTTGGGCTTGTGATATTCCAATTTCTTCTGCTAGTTCTAATTGTGTTTTTCCTGTTATATATCTTTCTAAAATAATATACTTTTCTTTTTCTTTTAATTTATTAATAGCATCTTTAAGCGATATTCTTATATCGTTATCATAATTATTTTTTTTATCTTCAAGTTGATCACATAGATATATAGTATCTCCACCATCACTATAAATAGGATCAAACATACTAAGAGTATCTCTCATTGAATTTAGAGCATTAACAACTTCTATTTCATCAATTTCTAAGGCTTTTGCAATCATTTTTACTGTTGGCTCTTTACCATATTTATTAGTTAATTCTTCTTTTACTTTCAAAGCTTTATAAGCTATATCTTTAATCCCTCTTGATATCCTAACACTTGAATTATCTCTTAAATATCTTCTTATTTCACCTAATATCATTGGTACAGCATATGTAGAAAATTTGACATCAAAAGATAAGTCAAAATTATCTATTGCTTTTATAAGACCAATACATCCAACTTGAAATAAGTCATCCATATTATCAGTTCTATTATTATATTTTTTAAGTATTGATAAAACTAATTTTAAATTTCCGTTTACTAATTCATCTTTTGCTAAAATATTTCCATTTCTATATTCTAAAAATAATTTATTCATCTCTTCACTACTTAAAACCTTAATACTCGCAGTGTTCACGTTCGCAATTTCTACCTTGTGACGTGCCATATATTCTCCTTTCTATCTAATTATGAATATAGATTGAAAAAATATTCAAAAAAAAGATGAATTTTTTTATTTCATCTTTTAATTATCTCTTTTACTTTATTTAATTGATTTTCTAATTCATCCATTTCAGCTATATTAGTTTCAAGTGACTTAAATTCTGACTCTATATCTATTATTTTTTTTATATATTCATATTGAATAGTATATTCTGATTCTAATGTTAATGTTAGGTTTGATAAAATGCAATTGTTTTTAAACTCTTTCATTTTATTAAAATATTCTTGACTTAAATATTCTAATTTTTTTATGGCTTTCTTTTTATTTTCACAATCTATATTCAATTTTTCTACGTTATCTTTTGTTTCTATTACAAGTTTTAGCACTCTATCTTTCACTACTATATTTTTTGGTTCTATACTTTCTGACTTTATATTTTCTGATTCTATTTTTGGAGTAGTAATGTATTGACATAAATCCATTTTAAAAGTGCTATTTAAAAATTTAGACATATTACTATTTTCAAAATCTCCGTTATTAAAATAATCATCACAAAGATATTCTATTCCAGAAAAAAGAATTTTTTCACTAATCATGATATTTTCATTTTCATCAACAATCCATTTAACTGGTTCAACTTTCATCCAAACTTCAACATTTTTATCATTAAATGAGCCATCATTACTACGAATTTTAGCGTTGTGAAGAACAACCCTTACATATTTTTCTTTTTTATATTCATATACATCAAAATAAGGGTAGTTAATTTTAAAAGTTCCATCTATTTTTTTTAAAAATCTAAGTTTTCGTTTCTTATAAAGTTTTTCTAGTTTATTATGAAGTGGAGGATAAATTTGATGTTGTGGATAAAAGCCATATTCTACCTCAATAACTCCGTCATCTGCTCTTTTAATTATCCCGTCATTTGTAGGAATATTGTCTATTGATAAAATTTTTAAGGCTGGACGAACTCCTGTCCCATAAGGTATGTAAAAATTATGATTAGGTCCTAAGCCTCCTAAATTATCAATAGAAATAAACTCTCCATTCTCAGTTAAATCACTTGTTAAATATTCTCCCTTTCTACTTTCAAACTTTTTATTTTTAGTTTTATCATAATTATTAAATAAATCTTCTAATCCTAAAAATACAGAAAAATCTGTTGATGTTGCTATTACTCCTCTTTTTTTTAAAACTTCTAATTTGTTAGGGCCATATAATTGCTCTAGTCTTAAAAGCGTAAATTCATTCATAAAAACACCTCTTTTTGCTCTGGTATTATAACACCTTTTTCCCTATTTATCAATTTTTTTTGACTTATTCCTATTGTAAAAAAATTAAAATAAGTGTACTATTTAATTCAGAGGTAAATTATATGAATGAAGAAAATTTAATTAATTATTATAATAAATTTAATGAAGATAAAAGATTAACTAGAAGACATGGACAAGTAGAATTTGTTACAACTATAAAATATATTGAAAAAATATTAGAAAAAATAGACAATCCTAAAATATTAGATATAGGAGCTGGAAGTGGTAGATATTCTTTTTATCTTGTAGAAAAAGGCTATGATGTTACAGCAATTGAACTTGTAAAACATAATTTAAGAATGATTGAAGAAAAATCTAAATTAATTAAAGCATATCAAGGTAATGCTATAGATTTGTCTAGATTTGACGATAATACATTTGATTTAGTTTTATTATTTGGACCAATGTATCATTTAATAAATGAAGAAGATCAATTAAAAGCTTTAAGTGAAGCTAAAAGAGTTTCTAAAGGTGTTATAATGGTGGCTTATATTATGAATGATTATGGTATTATAACTCATGGATTTAAAGAAAAAGCAATTAAAGAATCTATTAAGAATAATTTAGTTGATAGTAATTATCATATTACTCCTAAAAAAACAGATCTTTACAATTATGTTAGATTAGAAGATGTAGATGAATTAAATAAAAAGGCTAAATTAAAAAGAAAATTAATTTTCACTCCTGATGGACCGGCTAATTATATAAGGCCTTATTTAAATAGTTTAGATCATGAAGAATTTAACCTATTCTTAGATTATCATTTTAAAACATGTGAAAGAATGGATATGATGGGTGCCTCAGCTCATATAGTAGATATAATAAAGAAATAGATTTAATGTCTATTTCTTTTCTTTTGTTTTATTTTTTGATAAGAATTATATTCTTTATAAAAATTACGTCCTTTTAGTTTTACTTCTAAAAGTTCTTTTTTAAATTTCTCATTATTATTTTGTTCTATATATTTTTTTATTTCTATATCTTTAGCTGGCCTTATATTTATTTTTTTTGTATCAATAATTTTTTTTAATTTTATATAGGTAAAAGAATTATTATCTTCTTGATTATTTAGCTCAATCTCTTCATCGCTAATGGTCATTACATAATTTGTTTGAATAGGAATTGATATTTTTGTAATAATTTCAAATGCTTTATCACCAATTATATAAACCATAATGTCTTTTAGTTCCTTTTCAAAAAGAATTTCTAATGATTCTTTATCAAAGTCTTTTAAATCTTCTTTGTAACAATCAATATAGTATAAAGGTAATTTATAAATTTTAAATAATCCCAATCATACCACCTCAGGTTATATATTCTAACACAAAAAATACCTAAATTAAAGGTATTTTTTAATATTATCAAAAGATGAGCTTGTTTTTAAGTCTGTTTTTTGTAATTCTTCAAATAATTTCTTTTGTTCTCTAGTTAATTTCTTTGGAGTTTCTATTTCTAGGATAACGTACATATTTCCTCTTCTTCCATTATTTACGTCTTTTATTCCTTTACCTTTTAAACGATGTTTATCATTAGTTTTAGATCCTGCTGGAATAGAAAGAGTTACAGTACCATCTAGTGTTGGAATATCTATTTTAGCTCCAAGTACAGCATCTGTTATACTTATTGGTAATACTAAATATATATCATTTTCATCTCTCTTAAAAATTGGATGTTCTTTTACATTAAATTCTATATAAACATCTCCATTAGGCCCACCATTAGTACCGGCTTCACCTTTTCCGGCTAATCTAAGTCTATTTCCTGTATCAACACCTGCTGGTATTTTAACTTCAATATCTTTATTGCTTTTAATATGCCCTGTACCACGACATTTAGAACATTTTTCACTAAAAGTTACACCTTTACCACCACAAGTTGAACAAGTTGTATTGGTTACAAAAGTCCCAAAAAGAGTGTTTTGTTGTCTTTTTTCTTGACCTGTACCATGGCAAGTAGGACATGTTTTCTCACCCTTACCACCTTTACCATTACATTCATCACATTTTTCATTAAGATTTAAATTAATTGTTTTTTTACAACCATTAACTGCTTCATCAAATGTTAAATTAATATGTAATAATGTATCATTTCCTTTTCTTGCTCGATTTTGATTTCTACTTCCAAAGCCAAAACTTGAACCAAACATATCTCCAAAGATATCAGAAAAATCGAAGTCAGAAAAATCAAAGCCACTAGCATTTCCATAACCATTATTTTGGAATGCTGAATGTCCGAATTGATCATATTGTTTTCTTTTAGATTCATCTGATAATACAGCATAAGCTTCTTGTGCTTCTTTAAATTTTTCAGCAGCATCTGGTTCTTTTGAAACATCTGGATGATATTTTTTAGCTAATTTTCTAAACGCTGATTTAATTTCTGCTTCACTAGCTGTTTTAGAAACTCCTAAAACTTCATAATAATCTCTTTTATTCATACTTCACCTTCTTTATATATTTTCAAAATATAATTTTTTAAATTCATCTATTGTTTCATCAAACATCTTTATTGCACTTTCTATTACATCTTTTTTTGTTACATCAATACCAGCAATTTTTAATTCATCAGCTGGATACATACTTCCACCAGTTTTTAAAAATTTTAAATAATTTTCTAAGGCGTTAGGCTTATTATTAATAATTCCATCTACTATATAACATGCTGATGACAAACCTATGGCATATTTATATACATAAAAATTATAGTAGAAATGTGGTATTCTTTCCCATTCGTATTTAATTTCATCATCAACAACTACATTATCTCCAAAATAAATTTTATTTAGTTTATAGTATTCCTTAGATAATAATTCATTGGTAAGAACTTCACCATCTTCATGTTTTTTATGCATATCTCTTTCAAATTCAGCAAACATTACTTGTCTATATATTGTACTTTTAAATAATTCCATTAGGTTATTCAAAATAAACAATTTTTCATTTTTATCTTTAGAATTTTTAAGTAAATATTTATTTAAAAGTAATTCATTTACAGTTGATGCTACCTCAGCAACAAAAATTTCATATCCAGAGTTATTATATGTATTATTTTTACAAGAATAATATGTATGCATTGAATGCCCTAATTCATGCGCTAATGTAGAAACATCATTTAACTTACCTTCAAAATTTAGAAGTAAAAATGGATTAGTATCATAAAAACCACTTGAATAAGCTCCACTTCTTTTTCCAACATTGTTATATACATCTATCCATCTTTCACTAAAAGCTTTATTTAAATTATTTATATAATCTTCACCTAAGATAGATAATGCATTAACAACTAAATTTTTTGCTTCTTCAAAATTATATTCTTTATCTAAATCTTTTATAAGTTCTACATATATATCATATAAATGTAGTTCATCTAAATTTAATATTTCTTTTTTTAAATCATAATATTTATATAAAACATTTAAATTGTCGTGAACTACATCAATTAAATTATTATATACAGAAACATCTATATTATCATTGAAAAGCGATGATTTTAGACTACTATCAAAATTGTATATTTTAGCCATTCCTGTTAGATAGTCTATATTTTTACTAAATGTATTAGCAATGGTGTTTTTATAATTAGAATATGTTTCAAACAATAATTTAAATGCATTTTTACGAACTTCACGATCATTTGAATGAATAAATTTAGAATAATTACTTTCAGTTAATTCGATAGTTTTTCCATTTTCATCTTTGATATTTCCAAACTTCATATCAGAATCAGTTAATGATTCAAATATACTTTCTGGTGAATCTAATGTTTGAGATAATGTTGACAACATTTTTTCCTGTTCCTCAGTTAATTTATGTTTTTCAAAACGATAGAAACTTTCTAAATTAAATTTATATTTTTCTAAATTAGGATTTTCTTCTATATATTTTTTTATTTCATCATAAGTTTTTTTATACATTTCTGGCGCTACAAAAGAAGATAATTCTTCATATTTAACAAATAAATTATTTACTTTACCATCTAATTCTTGTGATCTAGTATTAGTTGTATCTTGATCAAAAGTTAAATGAGCATAGTAATGAAGTTTACTTAATTTTCTATCAACATTATTACTGAATTCTAAAAATTCAAATAATGTCTCAGAATTTTCTAATATCTTTCCACGATATTTAACAATGTCATAAATTAATTTACTTACTACATCATATTCTTTTAAAAATTCTTCTTCAGTTTTATAAATTGTTGTTAAATCCCACTTATACTTTTCTTCTATTTCTTCTCTTGTTTTTTGTTTTTCCATTTATTTCTCCTTTAATTAATAGTGATAGAAGTCCTAGTTAAACTAGAACTTCTAAAATTATTTTTCTTCAAATTCAGCATCAATAGCATCATCTTTTTTATCAGTAGATTCACTTGTTTCAGTTTGTTCATTTGCTTGTGCTGTTTTTGCAGCTTCTTCATAAACCTTAGTTGCCATAGCCATAGCAGTTTCTTGTAAAGCATCTTTTTTAGTTTTAATATCGTCAATATTATTTTTTTCTAGTGCTTCTTTTAATTCTTTAACTTCTTTTTCTGCTTTTTCTTTATCAGCTGAATTTACTTTATCACCTAAATCTTTTATAGATTTTTCTGTTTGGTTTATTAATTGTTCAGCTTCATTTTTAAGATCAGCTTCTTCTTTACGTTTTTGATCAGCTTCACGATTAGCTTCTGCTTCTTTAACCATTTTATCTATTTCATCATCTGTTAAATTTGTAGATGAAGTTATAGTAATTGATTGTTCTTTTCCAGTTCCTAAATCTTTTGCTTTAACATTAACAATACCATTAGCATCTATATCAAATGTAACTTCAATTTGAGGTACTCCACGTGGTGCGGCAGGGATATTTGTTAATTGGAATCTTCCTAATGTTTTATTATCACTAGCCATTGGTCTTTCACCTTGTAAAATGTGAATATCTACGGCTGGTTGATTATCAGCAGCTGTTGAGAATACTTGTGATTTACTTGTTGGAATAGTTGTATTTCTTGGAATTAATACAGTACAAACATTACCCATTGTTTCAATTCCAAGTGAAAGTGGTGTTACATCTAAAAGTACAATATCTTCCACTTCTCCTGTAAGTACTCCCCCTTGAATAGCAGCTCCCATAGCAACTACTTCATCTGGGTTAACTCCCTTAGATGGTTCTTTATCAAGCTCATCTTTAATTAAATCAACTACTTTTGGAATACGAGTTGATCCACCAACTAATAATATTTTATCAATATCATTTTTAGTTAATGAAGCATCTTTTAAAGCTTTTCTAACTGGTTCTAATGTAGAATCTAATAAATCACCAATTAAATCTTCAAATTTAGCTCTTGTTAAATTAACAGATAAATGAAGTGGTCCATTTTCTGATTGTGTTATAAATGGAATAGATATTTCTGTTGATGTCATACCAGATAAATCTTTTTTAGCTTTTTCAGCAGCATCTTTAACACGTTGCATAGCCATTTTATCACTAGTTAAATCTATACCATTTTCTTTCTTAAATTCACTAACTAAGTAATCCATGATTCTTTGATCAAAGTCGTCTCCACCTAAATGGTTATTACCACTTGTAGATAATACTTCAAATACACCATCACCAAGTTCAAGGATAGATACATCAAATGTACCTCCACCTAAATCGTAAACAAGAACTTTTTCATTTTTATCTTGTTTATCAAGCCCATAAGCTAATGCGGCAGCTGTTGGTTCATTAATAATTCTTTCTACTTCTAAGCCAGCAATTTTACCAGCATCTTTTGTTGCTTGTCTTTGTGCATCATTGAAATATGCTGGAACAGTAATAACTGCTTTTGTTACTTTTTCTCCTAAATAAGCCTCAGCAGTATTTTTTAAATCTGTTAAAATCATTGCTGATATTTCTTGTGCAGTATAATCTTTTCCATTAACGTGTACTTTTTCTGATGTACCCATTTTTCTTTTAATTGAATATACCACATCTGGATTTGTAATCATTTGGTTTTTAGCTTTAATACCAACGATTGTTTCTCCATTTTTAAATGCTACTACGGAAGGAGTAGTACGACTTCCTTCTGGATTAGCAATAACTTTTGCTTCTCCACCTTCATATACAGCGACACAACTATTTGTTGTACCTAAATCAATACCTATTGTTTTACTCATATTCATCTCTCCTTTTATTCACTAACTTTAACCATTGCAGGTCTTATAACTTTATCTTTAAGTAGATAACCTTTTCTAAGTACTTCAATAACTATTCCAGCTTCTTTGTCTTCTATTTTCTCTGTTAAAACAGCTTGGTGATAAGCTGGATCAAATGGTTTATTAGCACCATCAATCTCTTTAACACCGAACCTTTCTAAAATAGTTATTAAATTACCATATATCATTTTAAATCCAGATAAGAATTTAGAAACTTCATCATCTAAATTATTATCATCCATTTTTATAGCACTTTCAAAATTATCAATAATTGGAAGCATTTCAACAATCATATCTTCATTACAGAATTTTAACATTCTAGTAACTTCTTCTTCTTTTCTTTTTCTATAATTTATTGTTTCAGCTTTATCTCTTAGAGCTTTATCTTCCAATTCTTTAATTTTATTTTCTAACTCTTTTATTTTATGTTCATTATTTTTCTTTTTATGCTTTTTTTCTTCACATTTGCATTTTTCATCAGAACAACATTCTTTATTTTCGCAAGCTTGTTCTTCACAATTACATTTTTCTTCTTTTTCCATATAATCTCCTTTTTTTATTCATTATAATCATCAAGATTATTTTTGATAAAATTTAAAAGTGTTGTAACTCTTCCATATTCCATTCTTTTAGGTCCAATTAAAGCAATTGTTCCTTCTTCACCATCAATAGTATATTTGGTTTTTATAATGGATATGTCATCATCAAAATCATTTTCAGAGCCAATATAAATATTAACTCCACTTTCATCCTCTTTTATTTTTTGAATTAATTCTTTATCTTCAAACTTATTTAAAATATTTCGCATTTTATCTACACTACTAAATTCTGGCTGATTTAATATTTTATTAGTTTTATTAACTTTAACACTTGTGTCTTCTTTAAATTCTGTAAATACATTATATAATGCATCATATAAAACCCTTTGTTGTTTGATAGAATCAGCAATTTTAGGTTTTACTTCAACTTCAAGTTTTAAATTAACTTCATCAATTGGTGTTCCAACAATAAATTTATTTATCAAATCAACTGTTTGTTTTATTTCAGTAGCTGAGATATGTTCTTTTATATTCATATTTTTGCTTTCAACATGACCTTTATCGGTAACTATAATAGCAACTAATTTTTCATCATTTATAGGAATAACTTCAACTTTACTAATTCTATTTTCTTTTGAAGATTTTCCCAAAACGACTGCTGTATAATTAGTTAAATCAGATACTATTTCCATGCTTTTTACAATAGCATCGCTTAATTTTAAGCTTTTATTTTTGAATATTGTTTGAAGAGTTAAAACATCTTCTCCTGTAAGTTCTTTAGGTTTCATAATATGGTCAACATAATAACGATAACCTTTTTCACTAGGAATTCTTCCTGAAGATGTGTGGGTTTTTTCTAATAGTCCCATATCTTCTAATGAACTCATTTCACTTCTTACAGTAGCACTTGAACAATTCAAAATATCACAAATTGATTTTGAACCAACAGGGTGCGCTGTTTTAATATAATCTTCTATTATAATCTTTAATAATTCTATTTGTCGATTTGTTAACACAACATCACCTCTTTTTAGCACTCTATCATCTCTAGCGCTATTTACATTATACTATTATATGTTAGCATTGTCAATATATGAGTGCTAAAATATAAAAAAAGAAAATTTTTAGTTTTCTTTTATTTTATTATTGATTTAGAAACTGTTATTACTGGACGCACACCGACGTCAGTAAGGCTAACAATGCGGTAAGTCAAATTACCATCCCTATACACAAACCACGCATAAGTAGAGCTACTTATATTAGCATTACTTGTCCAATATCCAGATATCTCTTGGTCAGCATTATTTAAACATCCATAATCTTTACAGTCACTTCTTGTTCTATCATATAGCCATCCATAATTACTTCTTTTACTTGTATCACTCCCATTATTACTTCCAAAATAAAACCAATTTTGATTTGCCTTAGTAGCATCAAAACTAGTATTACCAGATATTTTAGCGACTTCATTTGCTGTTATTAATCTAGCTCCTACTACCCAGTCTTTTGTATCAATGGTAAGTTGTTTTGCTACCTCATTCATCTCACTATTACTTCCACTTGAATTCCAAGCTACACGAGCTGTTGTATTATGATCTAATATTAGATTAACAGATGTTGATCCTTCTTCATCATTGAATGTATACCATTTCATACATCCATTTTTTGTTCCTGTTGTTGATACAGCAGAACTTGATATGCATTTTTCTCCTGTTGTTGGGTTATAGTATACAGCTGTTCCATTAGGATATAATTTTGTATAACTATTTATTTTACTATATAAATCATCTAAGGCATTTTGAAGTGTTGCATTACTTCCTAAGTTAGAGCCTGTTGGAGCATTTACTGATACATCACTTGCATAAAACTTACTTCCAGCATAGACACTTATGCTTCCAAATATTAACCCTATTATTATTTCAAATATTATTTTTTTATTCATTTTTATCTACTCCTTTACACAAAAAAAGAAGGGTTTTTAACCCCCCCCCCGACTTTGAAATTTTTTTATCTCTCAGTCAATATTATTATTTAATCTACAAGTTAATTTTAACAAAATAATTTTATTTTTACAAGATATAATATTATATTTTTAATCGTTTAATTTTTGAATCTTTCAAATCTTTTAATTCATGATTAACTTCAAATATATAATTATTAGTCCCATCATATATTTTACTTTTAGAATATCTAGTTATTTCTAAGATTTTTTTATCGAATAAAGGATTTAACAAATTTTCATTAATATCTTTCATTTTTCTTTTTTCATTAAAATGACCATAAAAGCTTATAAAATCTTTTAATGTTTTAACACCATTCATTGATAAAATATAATTTAACGTTTGTCTTTCTAAAATTGACATTTTTTCTTCATTAGCCACCTTCGATATAAAATATTCTTTTTCTAATTCTATTTTTACATTTTTTAACATGAATTTTAAAAATATAGTTATGTTACCAAATTTTTTAGTTTCTAAAATAGCTTTATAATAAGTTTTTTTATCAAAATTAATTCCTCTATTAAAAATAATATATGGATATACTTCATTATTAAGCAAATACCACATACTAAGCGTCCTACTAGTTCTTCCATTAACATCAAAATAAGGATGAATAAAAACAAAATAGAAATGAATAATCTGAGACTTTATGTAATAATCTGTCATTGTATCTAGTGAATTACCACTATTGATATAATCGAATAAATAATTCATATATTTATCTATTTCTTTATAATTAATTCCTTCATCTGGTTCTTTTCTAGCATCATTAGAATAATAAATAAATACATCGTCATTTCTATAATATTCTCCCATTAAAGATAAATCATTTTCACTCAATAAATGCCTAGATAAAATATTATATAGATGTTTTAAATTTTCTTTATTAATTTCTTCTTTTTTAAGTGTGTACTTATATGCTTGATATAAATTTAAAATTCTTTGTTCTTTATTATTTGTGCCATCTTTTCTTCTTTTATCTACCCCTATTATATCATCTATATTTTCAAGATATCCTTCAACTAAGTCATTGGCTTTAATTTCTTCTGACAACATAGCATTTTTAGCAAACTCAAAACTATTAAGTTCAGTATCTTCTAAAAAAAGTTCTAATTCTTCTTTAAGAGGATCAAGTGAATTATTTAAAATATATAATTTTTTCATTTGACTTATAAGTAAATCTATTGTTTCTACCATAATAAATCCTCCTAAATGTTTTTTATTATACCTTAAAAAATATTTTAAAACAATAAAAAAGCTACATTAGTCATTAACTTTTTCTATAGCTTCTTTAATAACATTCACACAATTTTGTAATTTTTTTGTTTCTTCTTCATTTAATTCAACATATATTTTTTTTGCTATTCCATTTCTATTAACAATCGCTGGCATTCCCATATATATATCATTATCTTTATCATAATTTGATACAGTCATAACTGTGTTTTCATTTCCTAAAATCGCGTTTGTAATTCTAACTAAACACATTCCTATTCCATAATAAGTAGCACCTTTTTTATTTATTATTTCATAAGCCGCATTTTTTACTTCTTCACATATATTATCAAGTTCATCATTACTTAAAAATGTATCAATTTTTTGAAGACTTACATTAGCATTACTCCAAGGAACAAATTCAGAATCACCATGTTCTCCAATTACATAAGCATGGATATTTTTAGGGTTAATATTAAGCTTACTTCCAACTAAATATCTAAGTCTTGAAGTATCCAAACTTGTTCCAGAACCTATAACTTTACTAGAATCAAGTCCAGAATATCTATAAGTTAAATAAGTCATAACATCAAGTGGATTAGTGGCAACTAAAAATATTCCATTAAATCCATTTTCCATTACTCTTCCAACAATATCTTTAAAAATTACACTATTCTTATTAATTAAATCCATTCTTGTTTCACCAACATTTTGGTTTGCTCCGGCTGCAATTAAAACAAGATCAGCATCTTTACAATCAGAATAATTTCCTATTTTTATATCTATTTTAGAAGGAGCATAAGATAAACAATGATTAAGATCCATTACTTCTCCTTCTATTCTATCGATATCTAAATCAATTAAAGCAAGTTCTGTAACATTTGTTCTTTGATTAAGTAAAGCATAAGCATAACTCATGCCTACATTACCACAGCCTATTAAAACTACTTTTCCCATATCATCACCATAAACATTATAGCATATTTAACAAAAAACAACTAGTTATACTATTTATTTTTACTTGAAAATAATTATTTATTTATAGTTTCATAATAATCAACATAATTATCTAAATTTTGATTATATAAATCTAAAATGATATTTTCATATTCTAATAATTGTTGTTCCCATTTTTGATGTTTCTTTTTAAATATAGGACATGGTTCAAAAACAAAATGATCTCTTCTAATTTGTTCCCAAATCTTAATTCTTTTTTCAATTAAATCAATATCTGATTTAATATTTAATTTTTGAAATTTCATTATAGCACCCCCTCTATATAGGTTATATGACCTATATATATAATAATGATTTTAATTAAAAAAGACAAGTATTAGTACAATAAAAAAGAGAAAAATCTCTAATTTGGATTATATTCCGAGTATTTATATAAAACATCAACTGATGTATTTTTATTGTATTTAAATATAGTGATTATTTTTTGATAAAAATATGTATTTTTAATGAAAAAAACAAAGCTATTTAACTTTGTTAATACATATTTTATTACGTCCATTTGCTTTAGCATAATATAGATTATCATCAGCATGTTTAATCATACTATCAATATCTTTAAAATCTTTAAGTGCTGCTACACCACCACTTATAGTAATTTGTCTATTATCAGACTCGATTTTAACATTATTCATTATTTTCTTCCTGATCTTCTCAGCTAATGCATATGCAGTTGAACTTGTAGTATTAGGCAAAATAAGTAAAAATTCTTCTCCTCCATAGCGTGTTAAAATATCATTATATCTAAGACAAGAATTAATAGTCACAGCAATTTGTTTTAAAATAGCATCTCCCACTTGATGTCCATATGAATCATTTATTTTTTTAAAATAGTCTATATCAAACATAACAATAGATAAAGTTTCACTATTTTTTAATTCATTCAATTTTTGATCCATATATTTTCTGTTCCAAATTCCAGTAAGTGAATCTATAACAGAAATTTGATTTAAATATTTATTTAATTTTTGTAATTCTGATCTTTGTCGTTCATTTAATCGTAATATTGCAAAAAAACATAACCCTAATGATATACTCATCAAAAATAATGACATCATATTTTCTATCATAAACATTTGATGATCAATGTTAAAATTATTATTCAAAAAATCTATTATCATAACAAGTGAATAAATTACAATCTCTAAGGTTAAGCAAAATATTTTCTCACCATTAGAAAAGTGTATTAATATAAATGTTAAAATTATTGATGGTAAAAAATAATAATAGACACAATAATCAAATCCACCACCATAGAGATAAAAAATCGATAAATATATAATATTCACAATCAACATAAAAATTTGACATTTTTGAATTTTCTTTTTTATGTTAATGTATAAGAAAAAGGAAAAATTTATTAATATATATATTAAAGAAAAAATCGTATATTTAATATTTTGCACTAAAAAATAATGTGAAAATAAATCAAAAAAAGCAAAACCACATATAGCAAGGGATATGGAATTAAAAACTTTAATATTCATTTCTCTGTCAAATCCAAATTTTTCGTTAATTTTCTTTTCAACTTGTTTTAACATATTTATAATTCCTTTCTCATTTTAATAATTTTATCACTATTTTATAATATGACCTTTTACTAAAAATATTATTAGTATCCTATATTAAAAAGATTTAAAAATTCTTAATTGTTGTTCTTTTTTTTAAGAAAATTTCAAATCTATTTATATCTAAATGGCGTCCTCGATGTGATTTGAACACACGACCTATCGCTTAGGAGGCGATTGCTCTATCCAACTGAGCTACGAAGACATAAATAAATTATATCATAAAAAAAAAGGAATGTTAAATCCTTTTTAATAATTATTAGCTTTTCTTTCAAAGTAACTTTGTGGATGATTACATACTGGACATACCTCAGGAGCATATTTACCAACTACAATATGTCCGCAGTTACGACAAATCCAAATACATTCATCATCATTTGAAAATACTACTTTATCATTTATATTTTTTAACAATTTTCTATATCTTTCTTCATGATGTTTTTCTATTTTTCCAACTTCTTCAAATAAATAAGCAATATGATCAAAACCTTCTTCTTTTGCTATTTTAGCAAAATTATCATACATATCAGTCCATTCATAGTTTTCACCATTTGCAGCATCTTCTAAATTATCTACTGTTGAAGGAACATTACCATCATGTAATAACTTAAACCACATTTTAGCATGTTCTTTTTCATTGTTTGCTGTTTCTTCAAAAATAGCAGCAATTTGTTCATAACCATCTTTTTTAGCTTTACTAGCGTAATAAGTATATTTATTTCTAGCTTGACTTTCACCAGCAAAAGCTGTCATTAAGTTTTGTTCTGTTTTACTTCCTTTTAATTCCATTTACTATACCTCTTTTCTTAAACATTCTTCACATAAACCTGTAAAAGTTATTTGGTAATCATTAACCTTATTTTTACCAAGTGATATATTTATATTAATATCATCATATACATCAATAATTTTATGACATTTATCGCAAATAAAATGATAATGTTTTCCTCTTTTAGCATCATACCTATCTTTATCATCGCTAGTTTTTATTTTTATTATTTTATTTTGTTCTAACAATAAATTTAAATTTCTATATACTGTCCCCAAACTTATATTAGGTAAAATTTCTTTTGCTTTATCATATATTTGAAATGCATTTAAATGATCATAAGAATTATTAATAATATTAAGTATTAATTCTTTTTGAATCGTATTTCTAATGTATATCACTTCCTTATTAGTAATGATTACTAATAAGATTATATCATATTAATATAACATAGTAAATATGATAATAATAATTTTATCATTAAACATTATATAGCAAAAAATATTCAAAAATGAATATTTTATTTTATTATTGATTTTGATATTGTTATTACTGGGCGAATACCATTATCAGCACTACTAACAGCATGGTCGACTAAATTACCAAACCTATTCACATTCCATGTACTATATGAAACACTTATATTTGCATTACTTGTCCAATATCCTCCTGTGCCTTGATCGGCATTATTTAAGCAACCATAATTCTTACAATCGCTTCTTGTTCTATCATATAGCCATCCATAATTACTTCTTTTACTTGTATCACTTTTATTATTACTTCCAAAATAGAACCATGGTTGTCCTGTTTTACTTGAATCCCAGTTTGTATTTCCTGATATCTTAGCGACTTCATTTGCAGTTATTAATCTAGCAGCATTTTTCCAAGCTTTTGTATCATTTTCAAGCTCTCTCGCTACTTCCTTCATTTCACTATTATTTCCACTTGAATTCCAAGCTACACGAGCTGTTGTATTATGGTCTAATATTAAGTTTACTGAACTATTTCCTTCTTCATCATTAAATGTATACCATTTCATACATCCGCTCTTTGTTCCTGTTTTACTATCAGATTCACTTTCACTACATTTTTCTCCTGTTGTTGGATTATAGTATATAGCTGTTCCATTTTCATATTTCTTTTTAACACTCGATTTTATTGCTTTTCCATTTGTTACTATATAGTTATCAAATGTTAAATCATATCTTGTTACATTACCTTTACTTATTACTACAACTCCGTTACTTGGAGTACTTCCTTTTATAGTTATTCCAAGATTTTTTAATTCTTCTACTGAATAAGCTCTATCTTTAAACTTAGCTGCATTTGTATCAACTTCATTTATCATTATTTGTTTTTCTACAGCATCTATATAACCTAGAGCTGATGATTCTGCTGCTCCTTTCTTAGCTTTTTCTATTACTCCTAATATTGTTGGAGTTGCGATTAATGCGATTATTGCTAGTATTACTATTACTGCTAGTAGTTCTATTAGCGTAAAACCTTTTTTATTCATTCTATCATTCCTTTCAAAACATTAAAAAAAGAGGGTTTTTTACCCCCCCCCCGACTTTGAAATTTTTTTATCTCTCAGTCAATATTATTATTTTGTTTTACATACTTATTTTAACAAATTAATTTTATTTTGGCAATATATCTTATTCTGTTATTGATGGAGTTTGATTAATTGGCTCTATTTGAATAAATGTATTACCATCATTTACCTTAATTTCATTACCATCATTATATTTATAAATTGTTTTACTACTTCTTGAATCTTTTTGCCAAGTTATAGGTCTAGCATATCCATTAGTTATATAATATCCAGAACCACTTCCTACATTATTCAAAGATTGTCTTCCGTATGAATCAATATTATAATTTTCAACTTTAATGATAATTATATTTTTATAATGATATTGTAATCCTGTAATATAATCTTTATGTTCTATTCCATTTGCATACCTTAAATAATATTTATTAGTAGCATCATATACATATGAAGAAGTCATATAATTTGAATACGGAATGACAACATTATTAGCAACCATACTATCTTCATTTTCGTTTATATTAACTTCTTTACTACTATAATTAAATAATAATTCTTGTTTTACATTTTTACTTTTATAATCTGTTCTATAATTTTTTGAAGAAATAGCATTATTAATTTTTTCCATATTAGTTACTGCTTTATGTTCATAACTAACAGGTAATTTTAAATCTCTCCAAAAAGCATCATCATAAAGACCATTTATATTATTAACGCCTAATGCTGACATATCACTTTGTGCTTGTGGACTCCAACCATAATGAACATATATAGCGTCATTTTCAAGAGCATAATCTAAAAAATAATGTCTACTACTTCTAACAGAACCTATTCTTTCTGTTGTTTGATCTTTAAAAACAGCCATCAATCTAGTAATACCACCTTCAACAATAATTTCATATGTAACAAAAGCATCTTGAAGTCCTGAATGATATGGTCTTGCCTGATTATGGTTATTTATCATAACCGCTACTGGTCTTTTAGTAGAAGATAAATCTACAATTTGAAGTGTTGGTTCTTTTTTTGTTGTTTTTTTAATTTCATCTATTACATCTTTATTATCTAGATTAAAAAGAAAGTATGCACCTATTAAAGCTAAAACTAATAAAAGAAATAAAACAAATATTTTTTTCTTCTTTTTATTTTTCCTCTTTTTCATGAAATCACCTCTTGTTAACTTAATTATAACAAAAAAAAGAATAATTAAAAACTTATTCTTTATATTATATGTAAATTAAATGAAAACTAAATAGGATAAGAATAATATTAATAATATAGAAATTATTAATCCATTTATTTTTTCTGATTTAGTTGTTTTATATTTAACACCCATCGCCATAGAAATAAATATTCCTCCTATAAGTCCACCTATATGAGCAGCATTATCTATATTAGGAAACATAAATCCTATAAATAAGTTAGCTAATATTAAAGGAATTATTTGTTTTGTTAAAACACTGCCTAAATACAAACGATAATTATATCCAAAATATAAAAGAGAACCCATAAGACCAAATATAGCGCCACTAGCTCCTAACGAATAACTTCCGCTTGGTAAAAAAACTAAGGAAGTTAAACTAGCAACTATACCACTTATTAAATAAATAATTAAATATTTACATTTACCATAAAAGCTTTCAATTTGTGCTCCAATTATATATAATGCATACATATTAAAAAGTAAATGAAATATATCATAATGAGTAAAAAAGGAAGTAAATATTCTATAATACTCATGATTGTTTATTAAAATCATTTGATTAGCGAAAGCAATATCAATGTGACACATTATAAATATTAAGACATTTATAACAATTAAAGCATATGTTATATACGGTTTTTTAACTTTAAAAACTTCCTCTGCTTTAATAGAGTCTTCTTTATTTTTATTTCCAATCTCTGATGTTATTTTAGAAAAAAGTTCCAATCCTTTTTCCTTAAAATTAGTCTTTTTAGAAATAGTTGGAAAGTTATTTAAAATAAAATCATATTTTTTTAAATCATTTAAATTATTAACCTTGGCACAATCGACATTTTCACAATGTAAATAATTATCAATATTTACATTGTCTCCTAAATTTATAAATAAACTAAGTGTATTCATATTAATTGATAAAGTTTTTTTCTTTATTTGTTTCATAATTTGTTTAGTTCTAAACAAATCAAAATCTAATTGTTCATTATTGTGAATGTAGTTAGAGACAATTCTAACAATTTGATAATCGCTATTTAAATTTTCTAACCAAATTTCATCCTTAGCACCATGAAGTACAATAGGACTATAACCCATCTCAGTTATAAAATAATGAAGAAGTTTCATAACTAATTCGTCATTTTTATTTATTATTATTTCTTCCATAAAGCCTCCTTCGATGTAATATTATTATAAAACAGAACATATTATAAAGTAAAGGGGTGGGAATGTGAAAAATATTCTCAAATTCATTTTAATTTTACTTCCATGGTTTTTAAGTAGTCTATTTTTTAATAATAATGATTTCTACCAAACTTTAAATTTACCATTTTTTGCATTAAAAGATTATATGTATGGTATTGTTTGGACTACGTTATATATTCTAATTGGTATATCTATTTACATAATTTATAAAAATTATAAATTTAGAGAAATTAAAAATTATAACTTAACTTTACTTTCTAATTACATTTTTAATCAATTGTATACTTTTATCTTTTTTAGATTACAAAATTTATTTTTAGCTTTTGTTGATACATTACTTATTTTTTTAACTTCTCTATATCTTTATAAGGAAACAAAAGAATTAGATAATAAAGCTAGTAAATTTTTAATACCTTATATTATTTTTAGCTTGTTTGCTTTTATATTAAGTATAACAATATATTTTATGAACTTATAATATTAATAAATGTATTTAGCGTAATAGAGCTTTGAATAGGATATCTTGGTATAGCGTATTTATTAGAATTTCTAGTTGCTTTTCTACTACCACCAGCAAAAGCAACTTTAAAACCCGCTTGTTTTACAAGACTCATTGTTCTTTCATCGTAGGCATAAAAAGGATAACAAAAAGCTTTTTTACTTCCCGTTATAGAAATCGATTTATTTAAATCTTCTATAATAGCCTCATTATTTGAGCAAAGCATTTGAGCACCACGACTAACACCACTGCATTTTCCTTCTGTATGCATATCGTTAGTATGACTTTCAACATCTAAATAACTTGATTTATAATTACTTATATCCCACCAACCAGTTATCAAAAATAATGTAGCATGAATTTGATACTTTTCTAGTAGAGGAATTAATTTGTTACCGTTATGAAACCCTGTTCCCATCGCACCATCATCAATTGTTAATAAAACAGATTTATCCGGAATTTCTATTTCTCCATACATCCATTTTACAAATTCATCCATTGTTAAAGTTTTATAATTATTTTCTTTTAAATATTTTAATTGTTCTTCAAATTTAACAGTACTTAAACAAATTCCTTGATTGCAATTTTCTCCTTCACCAAAGAAAAAATGATAATTAAGTACAGCAACTCCTTTTTTTGAATTAATTATAGGTCTTTCTTTTACTTCAACTTTTCTTTTGATAGTATTTTCATTACCACTTGTATCTTTAACACTATAAACAAATTCATACACTCCTACTTTATTAACATCTAAATTATTTGTTACCTTAATTTTATCTGTTATATCACCATCATAATTATCAGTTGCCTTAGCGCCTAAATCGTTATATGTATTTCCAACATAAATAGAAATATTTTCATCACCATTTAAAGTTATTTCTGGCTTAATATCATCTATCACTTTTACATTTCTTTTTATAATTTTAATTTTATTTTTATATTTTACTTTATATTCTACTATATAATTACCTATTTTTTTATTATTAATATTACTATTTATTTTTGTTAATGTAGTAATATCTTTATTTCTAAAAGTTACTTTAACACCATTTTCTTTATATTCTTCATTTAATTTTATTGTTATAGTTTTATTCCCTTTTAAATTCATTACAATTGGACTTTTATAATCTAAATAAACTGTATTATAAATTAATAATATAAGAAATAATACTAAAATAATAATACCAATAATTATTATTTTTTTATGTTCTTTTATAAATTTCATATTTTCCCCTTTTATTTATCTATTAATGTCAAAATATTTTTAAAACATTTTGGTAGTTCAGATGTAAATTCCATATATTCACCTGTTCTTGGATGCTTAAATCCAAGTGTTGCAGCATGTAAACATTGTCCTGAATTATCTATTATTTTTCTTTTGCCATAAACAGGATCATTAACTACTGGATGATTTATATAATTCATATGTACCCTAATTTGATGAGTTCTACCTGTTTCTAATTTAAGTTCAATTAAAGTTGTATCTTTATATCTTTCTAATACTTTAAAGTGCGTTATAGCATTTTTAGCATTTATATCTGTTACAGCCATTTTTTTTCTATCCTTAGAATCTCTTCCTATAGGAGCATCAATTGTACCTGTATCTTCTTTTATAACTCCCCAAACTAAAGCAATATATTTTCTTGTTGTTTCTTTTTTTTCTAGTTCTCGCGCTAATATCTCATGAGCCTTATTATTCTTAGCAACCATTAAAAGACCTGTTGTATAAGCATCTATTCTATGGACTATACCAGGTCTAAATTCTCCGTTTAAATTACTTAATTTAGAATGATATAAAAGACCATTTACTAATGTATGAGATTTATTACCGACAGCTGGGTGAACAACAACACCATTTGCTTTATTTACAACTATTACATCATCATCTTCATATACAATATCTAAATCCATTTTTTCAGGTTCTAAATTCATTTCTTCTTCTTGATACTCCTCAGAATTAATAATGTCACCTTTTTTTAAAATATATCCACTTTTAGTTTTATTTTGATTTACTAAAACTTTATTTTCTTTAATCATTTTGCTTACCTTAGCACGGCTTATATTTAATTTATCCGTCAAATATTGATCAAGCCTTTTATTTATATCATCATCTATTTTAAATATCATTTTATTCCTCCTTTATAGTAAAAATTAAAAGTATACAACTTATTACTATACAAATATCAGCTATATTAAATATTGGAAAATTATAATTAAAAATAGTAAAATCTAAGTAATCTACCACATATCCTCTAATTATTCTATCAATTAAATTTCCTATAATTCCACCTATCAATAAAGAATAATTAATAATATTTATTTTGTTTAAATTTTTATTTTTTACCAATAATTTGTAGATTATATAAATTGCTATTAGAGCAATAATAATTAATAAAAATCTACCACCACTTAAAATACTAAAAGCAGCACCAATATTTTTCACATATGTAATATTAAAAAAATCTTTTATAATAGTAATTGATGAATTTACAAGCATTTTACTTGAAATAATCATTTTTACTATTTGATCTAAAATTATTATAAATAAACTTATAGGTATAATTTTTTTCAAAAGACAATCACCTAGTCAATTATAACACTTTTAAAGCATTTTTTCTATACTAGTATTAAAATAAAAATTACCAAATTAGGTAATCTTTATTTTAAATTTTCTATTTCTTTTTTCAAGTTAAAATAAGCTAAGTTGATTAGTTTCATCCATTCCTTCAAAAATACCCATAAAACGCATTTTTTCGATTAATGTTTGTGAAACTTTACACCTTCTTTGAAAATCTTCTATACTAATAAATTTTCTTTTTTTTCTTTCTTCTACAATATTCTTAGCAACTGTATCTCCAAGTCCATCAATAGACGCAAATGGAGGATATATATTATCATCATCTTTTGGTTTAAATGTTGTAGCTTCACTTTCATATAGGTCAATATTCAAGAAATTAATACCTCGCGCTGTTGCTTCTAACGCAACATGGAGACTTTCAGAAATACCTGCATCTTTATTAGTTGCTTCATTACCTTTGTTAGCTATTTCAATTAAAGTATTTTTAATCGCATTATAACCTTTAATCATTGAATCAACATCGAAATCAGTTGCCTTAGAACTTAACCATGATGCATAATAATAAACTGGCATATGAACTTTATACCAAGCTATACGAAAGGCACTAATAACATATGCAGCCGCATGAGCTTTAGGGAACATATATTTAATTTTCGCACAACTATCTATAAACCAATCAGCAATTCCTGCTTTTTTCATAATATCTTCATATTCCAACCATTGTTCATGATCCTTAGGTTTACTTGCTCTACCTTTACGAACAAATTCCATTATTTTAAATGCTTTTATTGGTTCTAAGCCATTATACATAAGATAAACCATAATATCATCACGACATCCAATAACTTCACTAAAAGGAACTACTTTTTGTCTTATTAATTCTTGAGCATTTCCAAGCCAAACATCAGTACCATGAGAAAGACCTGATATTTTAATTAATTCAGCAAATGTTGTTGGTTTTGTATCAGCAAGCATTTGTAAAGTAAATTTAGTACCAAATTCAGGAATTCCAAGTGTTCCTGTTTCACACATAATTTGTTCTTTTGTAACCCCAAGAGGTTTTGGCGACAAGAATATTCCCATTGTTTCTTTGTCATCCAAAGGAACTTTTGTAACATCCATTCCTGTTAAATCTTGAATCATACGAAGTTGTGTCGGATCAGAATGACCTAAAATATCTAGTTTTAAAACATCATCTTCAATTGAGTGATAATCAAAGTGAGTTGTACGCCAAGCACTATTAGGATCATCAGCTGGATATTGAAATGGTGTGAAATCAAAAACATCCATATAATCAGGTATAACAACAATTCCACCTGGATGTTGTCCTGTTGTTCTTTTAACACCTGTACATCCTAGTGATAATCTTTCAACTTCTGCTGTACGCATAACAATATTTTTATCTTCACAATACCCTTTAACATATCCAAAAGCTGTCTTACTAGCTACAGTTCCAATAGTTCCTGCTCTATAAACATTATCAACACCAAATAAAACTTTTGTATATTCATGGGTTGCTGCTTGATTTAAATCACTAAAATTAAGATCTATATCAGGAACTTTATCTGCATTAAAACCTAAGAAAGTTGCAAAAGGCATATCTTGTCCGTCTTTAATCATATCAATATTACAATCAGGACATTTTTTATTAGGTAAGTCAAATCCGCTCGAATATTTAGCTCCTAATTCATTACCATTTTCATCTTCAAAAATACTTAGTTTACAATTAGGACAACGATAATGAGCAGGAAGTGGATTAACCTCGGTAATTCCCATCATTGTAGCAACAAATGAAGATCCAACTGAACCACGGGAACCAACTAAGAAACCATCATCATTCGATTTTTTAACTAGTCTTTGAGCAATTAAATAAATAGGATCGAATCCACCACCAATTATACCACCTAGTATTTTTTTTAGTTTTTTTTCTAATTCATCTTTTTCTAATTTTTCTTCTGCTGTATCAATAATATTTTGTTTAACTAACTCTTCAACAGCATCTCTACCTTTTAATATAACCTCATGAAGTTTTTTAAATGCTTCACCGTTTGGAGAATCGATTTTTAAATTATAATTGATACTATTTAAAACAGCATCTCCATAAAGTTCTTTGGCAATTCTCTCTTCTATATTTAAAGGAAGAGGATCTCCGTACCAAGACTTAGCTTTATTATAAACTAAGTCTGTTACAACACGAGCACAATCTAGGTAAGTTCCATCATCATCTTTAACTCTTGGTGAAAAAGGAACACCACCAGTTTGTATAATAACTTCTATTTCCTCTATCATATCAGCAATTTTATTTGTATTACTAACAACTATTTCATAAGCTTTATCTGTTCCTAAAAAATTAAAATCATTAAGCATTTCGCGTGTTGTTCTAAAATGATAACTTGGAATATTTTTATAACGCGCTAGTGGATGTCTACCTCCACCTGGTACTTTTTGATTAACAATAATTTCACGATATATCTTATCTTCTTTTGTTAAATGATGAACATCCCCTGTTGCAACTACAATTTTACCGCTATCTTCTGTTGTTTTAATTATTTTTTTAATAACTTCAATTAATTCTTCTTCGGAACCAAAATCACCAGATTCAACTAAATGACTATAAACGTCTAATGGTTGTACCTCAACATAATCATAAAAACTAATTATATTAGCAAGTTCTTCTTCACTTTTACTTCTAGCTTCAATAAATACCTCTGATTCATAGCAGCCACTTCCAATAAGTAGACCCTCTCTATGTTTTTCTATTTCACTTCTAAGAATTCTAGGAGTTTTATATAAATATGTAGTATTAGCAAGAGAAACTATTTTAAATAAATTTTTTAATCCTTTTTTATTTACACACAACAAATTAACATGAAAAGCTCGACCATATTTATGAATTTCATCTTTAGAAACTAGTTTATCTAAATCAGTCATTATATCAAAATTCATGCCTGATAATTTATTTAACATTTTTGCAAATACCAAAGCTGTACCCTCAGCATCATAGTCAGCTCTATGATGAGCATCTTCATCAAATGGAACATTATATCTTTTTACCAAAGCGGAAAGACTATGACGAGCAAATGTATTATCCATTGTTCTAGATAGTTCTAATGTATCAATAACAGGATTTTTAAATTCTCCCATATTATATTTTTTGTATGCCATTTCAACAAAGGATGTATCAAATTTAGCGTTATGAGCTACCATTGGTAAATCTCCAATCCACTCTTTAAATTCTTTTATCGCAGTCTCTTCATTTGGTTTTCCTTTTAACATATCATTTGTAATATTGGTTACATTTGTAATACGTTCACTGATATCACGACCTGGATCAACTAATTGGTCATATCTATCAATAATCATGCCTTCACATAATTTAACTGCACCTATTTCAATAATAGAGTCTTCACCACCGGCATTAAAACCAGTTGTTTCTAAGTCAAATACAACATATGTACTTTTAAGTAAATCAGCGTCAGTTGGTCTTAACACAATTTTAACAGTATCATCAATTAATGTTAATTCTGTTCCATAAATAGCTTTAAAATGATCACTCTCTTCTAACCCTTTATTTAAGTTTCTAACTAGGTTAAAAACATGAGGATATGCTTGACATCCGTTATGGTCAGTTATTGCAATAGCTTTATGCCCCCATTTATGAGCTTGTTTAACCAAGACTTCCTCATTAACGACTCCATCCATTTGACTCATCATTGTATGAGCATGTAGTTCAACCCTTTTAACGGGAGCATCATCTATAATTTCTTCTTCTTCTCTATCTAAGACATTAATATCTAAAACACCTAATGTTATATCAGGATTATATTTATCTGGGTCTTTAACACGAGCTCTTATTTTATACCATTTTTTTTCCTCAATTTTAGGGACTTCTTCTGTACCATTCATAAAAAGAGTTCCATAAATACTATCTGTAAAATCAGTCATTTTTAAATTTAATATTTTAAATTCTCTACCATCCTTAGTCTTTATTTCACGAAACTCTACACCAAACATAAAGGCTTCGACTGTAACTGTTTTACTACTTTCTGTTATTGTATCCATGCGTGTTATAGCATCTGTTATAAGTCTTCCATATAAAACATCAGGATGATCTTCCTTTTCTCTTGGCTTTCTTGTATAGTTTTTAAATTTTGGTTTTTCTTCTATTTCTTTTTTTTCTACCACAACTTCATTTACAATTTGTTTTTCTTCTTTTTCTTTTAAAATAATATTAACTATAAAACCTACCTTATTTAAATTAAATTCTAATGCTTTTTTTTGTTCACTTGAAATAGATAAATCTGTTTCAATATAAACATTATCTCCTTTATATAAAACATCATCATTATCCTTTAATTCATCTATTTTTAAATTCTCTATAAAATAATCATAATATTTATAAAATTCTTTATGATCACTATTTTTAGCAATAATATTAAGTGTCACATTAATTTTAAAATAATTTTTTAATAGTTCTAATAATTTTAAATAGATATCTAAGTTCAATGTATTTTCAAGTTCAATAACAATATGACAATTATCCTTAGCATTATTCAAGATAATTTTTTCTAATGAACCGTTATTAAAATATGTATATAAATCTTTTTCTAAATTAATTTTCTTTAACAATAAATCTAACTTATCTTGCATAATACCACCTTATTTAATTTTATCAAAAAATAGTTCTTTTTTAAACCCATTTTAGAAAAAAAGAAAGTTTTTAGCTTTCTTCTAATACATCCATCTCAACTTTATTAATAGAATCAAATCTTTTTGTAATTTTCTCTGTTGTTGTATGAATATCTTTAACATCTCTTCCAACTGTTTCAATACTTCTAGATAATTTATCCCATCTATCTTTATATCTTTTAAACTCTTCATCTAATAATTTTAATTCTTTATGAATAACTCTAGCATATTTATCTCTTTCCATATTCATAATAATAACTTGAATTGTAGTTAAAGTACTAATCAAAGTTGTTGGACTAGCAAGCCAAACTCTTTTTTTGTAAGCGTATTCTATTAAATCTGTATGATATGCATTTATCTCAGCAAATATGGCTTCTGCTGGCAAAAAGAGAATTGCTTGATCACTAGTTATACCAGGAATTATATATTTACTACTAATAGCATCTATATGTTTTTTTACATCTTGTTTAAACATTCTGGTTGCAAGTTCTCTATCAGTTTTTGATAGTGTTTGATCAACCATTCTTGTATAATTTTCGAGTGGGAATTTTGAATCTATACCAATTGTTCCAAGTGGTTCTGGTGCGAATAAAGCACAATCAACAATAGTACCATTAGAAAACGTGTGTTGTAGATCATATATTTTTTTATTATTTTCTCCAAAAACATTTTCCATGATATTTTTTAAATTAATTTCTCCATAAATACCTCTAGTTTTTTTATCAGTTAAAACACTTTGTAAAGACACAATATCACTAGATAAAGTATCTATTTTCTTTTGAGCTTCATCTATTTTAGACAATCTTTCTAACACATTTGTAAATGTTTTATTTGTCTTTTCAAAATTCTCATCTAATCTTTCATTTACAGCATCATTAATAAGTCTAAGTCTATTTTCAAGTTTATCATTAAGTTTAGTGAAATCTTCGTTTAATTCCCTATTTAATGTATTTTTAAATTCACTAAATTCTTTTATTATATTGGTTTCTAAATTGCTTATTTTTAAAACGGTATCAGCTTCATTTTTCTTATTTAAAATAAGTATAATAGATACCAACAAATTAATTATGATTAATATTAATAAAACATATTCCATATAAACCTCCTATAAATCAAATTTTTTAGTAACTATCTTTGATACTACAAAAATAGTTAAAATCATAATTCCAAGTCTAATCATTAAACTAATATCAGTTATATTTTCTAAAATAGTATTACCAACATATCCCCAAAAATAAACCATAAATAGTTTAGATATTAATAAAGCTAGTAAATATTTTTTATATTTCATATTTGATAATCCGGCAGCTATATTAATTGAAAAAGCTGGCGTAAATGGCATAGCTAATATAAGCGTTAAACTACTGAATTTTAAATCATTTATTTTATTAATAAAGTTTAATATTTTAGAATCTTTTTTTAGTTTTTTTTGAATTAAATCTTTAAATTTTCTAAATATGAAAAAACTTATACTACATCCCATTACAGTTGCTAAAAAAGATATAGTAAAACCGACAATATTTCCAAAAGCTATTATATTTATTGCTATAAAAACAGCTAGTGGAAGTATTGGAATAATTGATTCTAATATTATAGCAAATATTCCCATTCCTAAACTAAGTATTATATTGTTATTACTAACAAAATTTTGAATAAATGAAACAAGTTGTTGTAATAAGTCTTCCATTCTATCACCATAATTATTATATTACAAAATTTGAAATAAAAAAAGAATTTTTCAATTCTTTCAATTATTAATTTTAAATTTTTTTATTTGAGCTATTTCGTTTATTACAGCAATTGATGGTTTTTTATGTTCAAATAATATCTCGTAATTGTCATTATACGCTTCTAACATTTTTATATCTTCTTCTTTTATTAATTCATAATCTGACCATGTAACAATCCCATAGGCATCATAAATTTTATTATCTATTTTTAAAGCAATATGATTGTATTCTTTATTAATCACCATTTCACCATTTTTATAATAATGATTTAATATTTTAGCAAATTCTAAACAACCTCCATTTGTAAAATAATATTTAGAATCACAATCAAGAAAACAATCAAATTCATCATTTACTAAATCATTAATAAAATCTATAAAATTTAAAATTTCTTCCATATAATCATCCTATCAATGCGAACTATTATATCATTTTTGATTTCTATTGTAAATATTTTTTTAAGTATTTTCCAGTATAACTTTCCTTTATTTTAGTGATTTGTTCTGGAGTTCCTTTAGCAATTATAGTTCCACCTAAATCTCCACCTTCAGGTCCTAAATCAATTAAATAATCTGCAACTTTAATAACATCAAGATTATGTTCAATTACTAATACTGTATCACCATTATCAACAATTCTATTTAATATTACTAATAATTTTTTTATATCATCAATATGTAATCCTGTTGTAGGTTCATCTAAAATGAATAAACTTTTACCAGTTGGCTTTTTTTGAAGCTCCTTAGCTAATTTAACACGAGCAGCTTCTCCACCTGATAAAGTTGGCGCTGATTGGCCTAACTTAATATATGAAAGTCCTACATCACTCAACATTTGAAGTTTATTTTTAATTTTAGGAAAGTTTTCAAAAAATTCTAAAGCTTCTTCTACACGCATTTCTAAAACATCATAAATACTTTTTCCTTTAAATTTAACTTCTAATGTTTCACTATTATATCTTGTACCACCACATATTTCACATGGAACATAAACATCTGGCAAAAAGTGCATTTCAATTCTTTTAACACCATCACCAAAACATGCTTCACATCTACCACCTTTTACGTTAAATGAAAATCTTCCTTTATCATATCCTCTAATTTTAGCTTCTTTTGTTTCAGTAAATACATCCCTAATATCATCAAAAACACCTATATATGTTGCCGGATTACTTCTTGGAGTTCTACCAATTGGAGTTTGAGTTATATCAATTACCTTATCAATATTTTCTAATCCTTTTATTTCTTTAAATTTACCAGGTCTTTCTTTTGATTTATATAGGTTATTTGAAACAGCCTTATAAATAATTTCATTAACCAAGGTACTTTTACCACTACCACTAACTCCTGTTACACAAGTAAATGTTCCAAGTGGTATTTTAACATTTATATTTTTTAAATTATTTTCACGAGCTCCTTTAACTTCTAAATATTTTTTATTACCTTTTCTTCTTTTTTCAGGAATATCTATTTTTAGTTCTCCGTTTAAGTATTTACCAGTTAAACTATTTTTATTTTTCATAACTTCTTCTGGGGTACCAGAAGCAACAACAGTTCCACCATGTTCTCCTGCACCTGGGCCGATATCAACTAAATAATCAGCTTTTAACATAGTATCTGAATCATGTTCTACAACTATTAAAGTATTTCCTAAATCACGCATTTCTAACATTGAATTTATTAGTCTATCATTATCTCTTTGATGAAGTCCTATACTAGGTTCATCTAAAACATACAATACACCACTTAATCTAGAACCAATTTGGGTTGCCAAACGAATTCTTTGAGCTTCTCCCCCTGATAATGTAGATGCACTACGAGATAAAGTTAAATATTCAAGTCCAACATTTATTAAAAAATGTAATCTTTCTTTTATTTCTTTCACTAATAAACCACTTATTTCAAGTTGTTCTTTATTTAGTTTTAAATTGTTTAAAAATTCATATAAGTCTTTAATACTTAAATTAGTTACTTCAAAGATATTTTTATGGTTTATTAAAACAGATAAGACATCATCACTTAGACGAGCACCATGACATTTATAACATGTATCTTCGACCATATAGTTTTCGATCCAATCTCTAATCCAACCACTTTTTGTTTCTATATATCTTCTATGCAAATTGACAATAACACCTTCAAATGTATCTCTTGTTTTTCTAATATTTCCATTTTTAGCTATATATTTATATTCTAATATTTCATTTGTTCCATATAGAATAATATCTAATTTTTTTCTATCAAGATTTTTAATAGGGGTATTTAAATCTATATCAAAATGATTAGCTATAGTATTTATTTGTGTCCTAATGATGCTATTGCCATCTTCTAAGTTAATTACTTTTATACCTCCTTCATTGATTGATAAATTTTTATCTGGAATAACTAGATCTTCATCAATATGGTAATTAATTCCCAATCCCTTACATTCTGGACAAGCATAATAAGGAGCATTAAAAGAAAACATTCTTGGCTCTAATTCTGGAAGTGAGAAATCACAATCAGGGCAAGCATATTTTTCACTCATCATAAAACCTGGTGCGCCAATAACATCTATATAAACTTTTCCATTTGAAAGTTTTGTTGCATTTTCGATAGATTCATAAAGTCTACTTCTTATACCATCTTTTATTATTAATCTATCTATAATAACACTTATATTATGTTTTTTCGTTTTTGAAAGGTCTATTTCTTCTGATAAATCAAATTCTTCATCATCTATTAATACTCTAACATATCCATCGCTTCTTAAGCTTGATAAATAATCCTTAAAAGTTCCTTTTTCTCCTGTTATAACAGGACTTAATATTTTAATTTTAGTATTTAATTCTAATTTTAAAACTTGATTAGTCATTTCTTCTATACTTTGACTAGTTATTGGTCTATGATGCTTTGGACAATACGGAATTCCTATTCTAGCATATAATAATCTTAAATAATCATATATTTCAGTTACTGTTCCAACTGTTGATCTAGGATTTTTATTTGTTGTTTTTTGATCAATACTAATAGATGGCGATAATCCCTCAATAGAATCAACGTCTGGTTTTTCAGAACCACCTAAAAATTGTCTAGCGTAAGCACTTAAACTTTCTACATATCTTCTTCTACCTTCTTCATATATTGTATCAAAAGCTAAACTACTTTTCCCACTACCGCTAACGCCTGTCATAACTATCAATTTATTTTTAGGAAGTTCAATAGAAACATTTTTTAAATTATTTTCACGAGCATTTTTAATAATTATTTTATCCATTATACCACCTCAAACTACTAGTTATTATACCATATAAAAGATTAAAAATGTGTGCTATTTTTGTCAAAAATAAAAAACTAATTTAATAGTTTCTTATGATGCATAGATGTCAGTTAGAGTAAAGCCATACCCTCCAATAAAGAAATTCCCGGCAACTCCCTCAAAGTTAAGCGTATATGTTCCTGTCGTTGAAGCTGTTTTATAAAACTCAGTACTACGATTAGCGCCAGTTGTTATTATTGTTGGCAATGTACCATTAAAATCACACATTCCATATTGTACATAATTATTGGTCTCTGTTTTTATTGTAAAAGTAATTTTTGTTGTTCCATAAGGTATTTTAAAAACAACACCACCAATCTCATTATTTGCTTTATTAGGATAAATAACTCCATTTCTTATATGAACTCCATAAAAATTATCAATATATAGTAAATATTTACTAGTTTTTGTTTCCAAACTCTTTATTCTTGTTTCTATTTTTTCATTATTATCAGCTATACTATATAATTCATCGAGTGAGTCTTGTAAAGTGGCATTACTTCCTAAGTTAGACCCTGTTGGAGAATCAATTGATACATCACTTGCATAAAATTTTGTCCCTGCATAGACACTTACACTACCTAATATTAATCCTATTATTGCTATTATTAATTTCTTATTCATGTTATAACTCCTTTACACAAAAAAAGAAGGGTTTTTTACCCCCCCCCCGACTTTGAAATTTTTTTATCTCTCAGTCAATATTATTATTTTGTTTTACATACTTATTTTAACAAATTAAATCTATTTTTTCAAGTTATAAAAGATTAAAACAAAAAAAGAATTGGTTAATTACCAATTCTTAGTCCATTAATTCATCTTCTAAAACATCTAATGGTTCTATATTAGAAGAATCATTTTCTAATTCATAGTCAACATCTTTATATCTTCTAGCACCTGTTCCAGCTGGAATAAGTTTACCAATGATAACATTTTCTTTAAGACCTTCTAGTTTATCAACTTTACCATGAATAGCAGCATCAGTTAATATTCTAGTTGTCTCTTGGAATGATGCAGCAGATAGGAATGAATCTGTTTCCAATGATGCTTTAGTAATTCCAAGTAATACTGGTCTACCAGTAGCTGGATTTTTACCTTCTAGAATTAATTCTTTATTAATATCTCTAAAATGATTTATATTTATCATTGTACCAGGTAAGAATAATGAATTTCCTGAATTAATTATTTTAATTTTTGAAATCATACGTTTAGCAATAATTTCAACGTGTTTATCTGAAATATCAACACCTTGTGAACGATAAACTTTTTGAATTTCTGATAAGATATATTGTTGTACAGCAATTGGATCTGTTACAACTAATAATTCTTTTGGACTAATAGCACCATGAGTAAGTCTTTGTCCAGCTTTAACTTCCTCACCTTTTTCTACTGCTAATTTAGCTCCATAATTAGATGTATGATTTTTAACTTCAACATCATTTTTAACAGAAATAATAAATTTACCATTTTCTTCTATAATATCTGATACCACACCATTAATTTCTGAAATAGTAGCTTTTCCTTTTGGATTACGAGCTTCAAATAATTCTTGAACACGAGGAAGACCTTGTGTAATATCGTCTCCGGCAACCCCACCAGTATTAATAGTACGCATTGTAAGTTGGGTACCTGGTTCACCAATTGATTGAGCAGCCATAATACCAACAGCTTCTCCTATCTCAACAATTTGTCCTGTCGCTAAATTACGCCCGTAGCAATGTTTACAAATTCCATTTTCACTCTTACAAGTTAAAACAGTTCTAATAGAAATCTTAGTGATACCAGCTTTAATTATTTTATCAGCTAAATTTTCAGTTATATAAGTGTTTCTATCAACTATAACTTCTTTTGTTTCTGGATCAATTACTTTTTTATTGGTATAACGACCAACAATACGATCTCTAAATGATTCGATTAATGTACCATCAGTATTTAGGAATGCTTCAACTATAACTCCTTCATCAGTACCACAATCTTCTTCTTTAATAATAATATCTTGGGCTACATCAACAAGTCTACGAGTTAAGTATCCAGCATCTGCTGTTTTAAGAGCTGTATCAACGAATCCTTTTCTAATACCATGTGTTCCAAGGAAGAATTCAGAAACTCTAACACCTTCAAGGAATGAAGATGTAATAGGAATTTCAACAGTACCACCATCTGGTTTTGCCATAAGTCCACGCATACCAGCCATTTGGTTATAACTTCCCATATCTCCACGGGCCCCAGAATCAATCATAATTGAAATTGGATTATCCTTATTTGATTCAATAATCTTTGTAAGTTCATCAGCAATTTTATTTTTAGCATTACTCCAAGTTGCGATAACATTTTCATATCTTTCATGCTCAGTGATAATACCACGTTTATATTGCTTATTAATTTTATTAACTCTATCTTCAGCGTCATCAAGAATTTGTTTTTTATCTTTTGATGGAATAATATCTGAAATAGCAATTGAAATACCAGAAATTGTTGATTCTCTAAATCCTAAATCTTTCATTTTATCTAGCATTATAGAAGTCTCAGTTGTTTGATAACGTTTATAAATTTGAGCAATTAATTTTTTCAATACTCCCTTACCAAATGGTTTTACTAAATCCATTTCTTTAATAGCTTCTTTAATATTAGTTCCTTTAACTAAGAAATATTTATCAGGAGTAATTCCTTCAATATTTTCTTTTGTTCCATCATTAATATATTGGAATGTATCTGGGAATATTTCATTAAATTTAAGTTTTCCTACTGTTGTAACTAAATATTTATCTTGTTGTTCTTCTGTAAATAATTTATGTTTAAATCCTTTTACTGGAATAGCGATTCTTGTATGTTGAGTAATTTCTCTTCTTTCATAAGCCATTAAAGCCTCATCTGGATCTTTAAATACTCTACCTTCACCAGGTTCTCCAGATTTTTCAATAGTAATATAATAGTTACCTAAAATCATATCTTGACCTGGTGTAACAATTGGATTACCATCAGAAGGTTTCAAGATATTGTTTGCACCAAGCATAAGGATTCTTGCTTCTGCTTGTGCTTCTTCACTAATTGGAACGTGAACAGCCATTTGATCTCCATCGAAATCGGCATTAAATGCTGCACATACAAGTGGATGAAGACGAATTGCTCTACCACTAATTAGTTTAGGTTCAAATGCTTGAATACCAAGTCTATGTAGTGTTGGAGCACGGTTTAACATAACTGGATGTTCTTTAATTTTCTCCTCAACTATATCCCAAACACGTGGATCTTGATTTTCAATCATACGTTTAGCAGCTTTTATATTAGAAGCTAATTCTTTTGACACTAATCCATTAATTATATATGGTTTAAATAATTCAAGTGCCATTTCTTTTGGAATACCACATTCATACATTTTTAAATCTGGTCCAACAACGATAACTGAACGCCCTGAATAGTCAACACGTTTACCAAGTAAGTTTTGACGGAAACGTCCTTGTTTACCTTTTAACATGCTAGATAAAGATTTTAAAGGTCTATTCCCAGCTCCTGTTATATTACGACCACGTCTACCATTATCAAATAAAGCATCTACTGATTCTTGTAACATACGTTTTTCATTTTGAATAATGATTGATGGCGCTCCTAATTCCATTAATTTTTTTAAACGATTATTACGGTTAATTACACGTCTATATAAATCATTTAAATCGGATGTAGCGAATCTACCACCATCTAATTGAATCATTGGTCTAAGTTCTGGTGGAATAACTGGAATAACATCCATAATCATCCACTCAGGTTTATTTCCTGATTCTAAGAAAGCATCTAATACATCTAATCTTTTAACTAGACGAATTCTCTTTTGACTAGTTGAATCTTTTATTTCTTCTATTTCTTCTTTTATTTTTTTTACTTCTTCTTCAATGTTTACTTCACAAAGTAGTTCTTTAATTGCCTCAGCACCCATTCCTACTCTAAAAGTATTACCATATTTTTCATAATAAGAACGATATTCTTTATCAGAAATAGTTTGTTTTTTCTCTAAAGGTGCTTCACCTGGATCTAATACAACATATGAAACGAAATATAAAACTTCTTCCAAATCTCTTGGTGACATATCAAGCACTAGTCCCATTCTTGATGGAATTCCTTTAAAGAACCATATGTGAGATACTGGTGTAGCAAGTTCGATATGTCCCATACGTTCACGACGAACTTTTGATTTAGTAACTTCTACACCACATCTATCACAAACGATATTTTTATATCTTAATCTTTTATATTTACCACAACTACATTCAAAATCTTTAGTTGGTCCAAATATCTTTTCACAGAATAAACCATCTCTTTCTGGTTTTAAAGTACGATAGTTTATTGTTTCAGCTTTTTTTACTTCTCCATGTGACCAAGCACGAATTTTTTCAGGAGAGGCAATTGAAATTCTTAATCCTTCAATATTATTAACATCCATTAATCTTCAGCCCCTTCCATTTTTTCTAATTCTTCTAAAGGTACATCTTCAATATTATCTAAATCATTATCAAATTCTTCATTTTCTTCTAATGGTTCATTATCTTCAACTTCTTCTGGTTCTATATTAGTAGGTTGTAAATATGAATCTTCTTCATCTTCTTCTACTTCTTTAAAATCAACATATTCCCCTTCTTTATTTAAAACAGAAATATCTAATCCTAAAGCTTGGAATTCTTTTATTAAAACTCTAAAGCTTTCTGGAACTCCTGATTTTGGAAGTGGTGTTCCCTTAACTAATGATTCATAAACTTTAACACGTCCAACAACATCATCTGATTTTATAGTAATCATCTCTTGTAAAACGTGAGCAGCACCATAAGCATAAAGTGCCCAAACTTCCATTTCACCAAATCTTTGTCCACCAAATTGAGCTTTACCACCAAGTGGTTGTTGTGTAACAAGTGAATAAGGTCCTGTTGATCTAGCATGTAGTTTATCATCAACCATGTGATGAAGTTTTATCATGTACATAACACCTACACTAATTCTATTATCAAATTTTTCACCTGTACGTCCATCATATAGTTCAGATTTACCATCAGCATCACATCCTGCTTCTTTTAAGGCATCAACAATTTCTTCTACATTAGCACCATCAAATACTGGTGTTGCTACATATATACCAAGTTCTTTGGCAGCTAAACCTAAATGCATTTCTAGGATTTGCCCTAAATTCATACGCGATGGAACTCCAAGTGGGTTAAGTAAGATATCAATTGGCTCACCATTTGGTAAGTATGGCATATCTTCTTCTGGTAATATTAATGATACAACACCTTTATTACCATGACGTCCAGCCATTTTATCTCCAACTGTTATTTTACGTTTTTGAGCTATATAAACACGAACAATTTTTGAAACTCCTGCTGGAAGTTCATCAGAATCTTCTTTTGTAAATATTTTTACATCATGTACGATACCTGCTCCACCATTTGGAACTCTTAATGATGTATCTCTTACTTCACGAGTTTTTTCTCCAAAAATAGCATGTAATAATTTTTCTTCGCTTGTAAGTTCAGCCATTCCTTTTGGTGTTACCTTACCAACTAATATATCATCACTTTTAACCTCTGTACCTATTCTAATAATACCATTTTCATCTAAGTTTTTACGTGCTTCTTCACCTATATTTGGAATATCACGTGTAAATTCTTCTGGTCCAAGTTTAGTATCACGACATTCAATTTGATAATCTTCAATATGGATTGAAGTATAAACATCATCTTTAACTAGTCTTTCATTTAATATAACGGCATCTTCATAGTTATATCCATTATAGTTCATAAATGCTACTGTAACATTTTTACCAAGTGACATTTCACCTTTATCAGTTGAAGGCCCATCGGCAATTACTTGTCCCATTTTTACTTTATCATTTTTTCTTACAATTGGTACTTGATGATAACATGTACCAGCATTACTTCTTTCATATCCATTTAAGTAGTATGTATCCATTCCACCTAATGTTTTAACAATTATTTTTTTAGCATCAACATAGTCAACTATACCATCAGCATTTGCTATTACAACTGCTCCAGAATCTTTTGCTGCAACTCCTTCTACACCTGTTCCAACAAGTGGTGCCTCTGCTTTTAAAAGTGGTATTGCTTGACGTTGCATGTTAGCACCCATAAGGGCTCTTTTTCCATCATCGTGTTCCAAGAATGGAATACCTTGTGTTGCAATTGATACAACTTGTTGTGGTGAAACATCCATATAATCAACTTTTTCAGCTTCAATCATAATGTTATCTCCACGATATCTAACTGGAACCATTTCATCAGCAATTATATCATCTTTAACATTAACTGCTGCTTGTGAAATATAATAATCTAATTCTTCATCAGCAGTCATATAAACAACTTCATCAGTTATTTTTTTATTATTTACTTTTCTATATGGAGTCATTATAAATCCATAATCATCAACCTTAGCGTAACTTGAAAGTTGTGTTATTAAACCGATATTAGGTCCTTCTGGTGATTCTACTGGACAAAGTCTACCATAGTGTGATGCATTAACGTCACGAACATCCATACCAGCTCTATCTCTTGAAAGTCCACCAGGTCCTAATGAAGAAAGTCTTCTTTTATTTGAAAGTTCAGCAACTGGATTTGTTTGATCCATAAATTGTGAAAGTTGTGATGAACCAAAGAATTCCTTAATAGAAGCTGTAAGCGGTCTAATATTAATTAATGATTTTGGTGTTACCTCTTCTATTTCTTGAGTACTCATACGATCACGAATAACTCTTTCAATTCTTGAAATACCAATTCTAAATTGATTTTGTAATAATTCACCAACTTGACGAACACGTCTATTTGATAAGTGATCTATTTCATCAAAATTTCCAATTCCATCTAATAAATTTAAATAATATGATACTGATGCATAAATATCAGAAATAGTAAGTCTTTTTACGTCAATTTCTGGATCATTACCAATTATTTCAACTACTTTAGTCTTGTCTACATTTGAGTAAACTTTAACTGTTTGAACTCTATTATATGAATCTAATTCTTCATTTATTAAAGTTTCTTTTATACCGTATCCTTTTTCAAAAATAGGTTTTAAAGTTTCTAGAACTTCTTTTGTAACAAGTGTATCTTTTTCAGCAACAACTTTATTTCCATCTTTAATTGTTTCTGCTAATACACATCCAAGTAATCTATCAACAACATTTAATTTACGATTAAATTTATAACGTCCTACACGAGCTAAATCATATCTAAATGAATCAAAAAATCTAGATATTAATTGGTTTTTAGCACTATCTAATGTTGAAGGTTCACCTGGTCTTAATTTAGAATGAATATCAATTAATGATTCATCTGTATTTTTGTTAGTGTCTTTATTAATTGTATTATTTAAATATTCATTTTCTCCAAATAAGTCAATTATATCTTCATCACTTGAAAGTCCAATTGCTCTAAGTAATGTAGTGATAGGAACTTTTCTAGTTCTATCGATTCGAACATAGATAACATTTCTAGCATCTAGTTCATATTCAAGCCATGTACCTCTTGTTGGTATAACTTGACTAGTTACAACAGATCTACCATTTTTATCTATTTCTTTTGAGAAATAAACAGATGGAGACCTAACTAATTGTGAGACAATAACTCTCTCAGCACCATTAATAATAAATGTACCGCTTTCAGTCATAACAGGCATATCTCCAAGATAGATTTCTTGTTCTTTTACTTCTCCTGTTTCATGATTAAAAAGTCTAGCTTGCACTTTTAAAGGCGCTGCATAAGTTGCATATCTCTCTTTACAATCTTTAATTGAGTATCTTGGTTTGTCAAAATAATATTCACCAAATTCTAACGCTAAATTACCAGTAAAACTCTCTACTGGAAAAATATCTTCAAATACTTCGGTTATACCATTAGTTAAAAACCAATCATAAGATTTTTTTTGAATTTCAAGTAAATTACCTAATTCAATAGCATTTTTTGTTTTTGCATAATTTCTTCTTTCGCGATAATCGCTAAATTTTTTAACTGTATAAGCCACTCTTTCACCCCTACGTACTATATTTTTTAAAAGAACATAACTCAAAATAAAGTGTATGCGTCAATTTATAATTTTAACAAATTTGTTTCAAATTGTCAATTATTTTCATGATGTTCCTATATTTAGATCAACATTCTTTCTTGCCAATTCCAAGATCCTTCTGTTATATCAATTACAAGAATATCTTTATTAAGTTTATATAGATATTAATTGGTGAATATCATACTTAAATAAATACGACCAAAGCCCATACATACGTATAGGCTATAATCATATAACTATTTTAATTCGATAGTAGCTCCAGCTTCTTCGAATTTAGCTTTAATTTCATTAGCTTCATCAGTAGATACATTTTCTTTAATAACTCCACCATTATCAGCGATAGCTTTAGATTCTCCTAAACCTAATCCTGTAATTTCTTTGATTAATTTGATAACTGGAAGTTTATTAGCACCAGCGCTTGCTAATACAACATTAACTGAGCTTGGTCCTTCTTCTACAGCTTCACCTTGAGCTGGTGCAGCAACTGCAACAGCACTTGGATCTACACCAAATTCTTCTTTCATTGCATCTACTAATTCTTTTACTTCAAGAATTGTCATTTCTTTTAATCCACTAATAAATTCGTCTTTTGTAAATTTTGCCATTTTACATTCCTCCTCTTTTTTATTTTATATTTTTATTTTTCTAAATCTTTACTATATAAATCTAAACTAATAGATAAGTCGCGAACAACTCCCATAAGTCCAGAAGCAAGCATTGTAAGCAATCCTTCTCTTGATGGAATAGCAGCTAATTCGCTTAACATTTTTTGATCAGCAATTTCGCCATCTACAACTCCAACTTTAAGTTCTAATGCTTTATGTTTTTTTGCAAAATCGCTTAGCACTTTGATTGGCGCTACTGCATCACTACCAAATGCTATTGCCTTTGGTCCATTTAAATGTTCATCAATATTGATATTCAAATTATCTAAGGCTCTTTTTGTTAATGTATTTTTATAGATCTTAAATTCTGAACCAGTTTCTTTTAATTTTCTTCTAAGTTCATTTGTTTCAGAAACTGTAAGTCCACGATATTCAAATAAAACATAAGTTGATGCATTTTTCATTTTATCTGTTATTTCATTAACAACTTCTTGTTTCTTTTCAATTATTTTTTGATTTGCCATCTTGCACCTCCTTCATATTTTCCCGTAAAAAAGTCCTTAACACTGTAAGGACCCGAAAGACTTAGTATAAGTTCCTCGGTAGGATATTTAAGCATACGCACCTACTGTCTACGGTTCCAATCACATTTAAATTATAACATATTATTTATTACATGTCAAAGTCATTTATATCAATTTTAACACCTGGACCCATAGTTGATGATAAACTAACATTTAAAATGTATTTACCTTTTACAACTGATGGTTTTGTTTTACTTATAAGTGATACAAATGCTTTAATATTTTCAACTAGTTTTTGATCTTCAAAAGATACTTTTCCAACTAAAACATGTACATTTCCGTAACTATCTGTACGATATTCAATACGTCCTTTTTTAACATCTTCAACAGCTGTTTTTGTATCCATTGTAACAGTTCCAGTTTTAGGGTTTGGCATTAATCCTTTTGGTCCTAAAACTCTACCTAATTTACCAAGTAATGGCATCATATCAGGTGTTGCTATCATTGTATCAAAATCAAACCAATTTTCTTTTTCTATTTTTTCTAAATAATCACTGTCTCCAACATAATCAGCGCCAGCTTCTTTTGCAGCTTTTGCAGCTTCTCCCTTAGCAATAACTAAAACTTTTTTAGTTTTTCCTGTTCCATTTGGTAAAACGATTGCTCCTCTTAATTGTTGGTCAGCTTTCTTAGTATCAAGATTTAATCTTAATGCTAATTCGATTGAAGCATCAAAATTAGTTATTGAAGTTTCTTTTGCTAATTTTACAGCTTCTTCTAATGTATAGCTTTTTGTTTTATCAATTTTTTTTGCAGCTTCTACATATTTTTTTCCTTTTTTCATTTTATACCTCCTTATGTGGTCTAATAGCGGATTTTACTTCCTCCCACAGGGGAAATTATTATTTTTAATTTTCTTCTATTTTAACGCCCATATTACGAGCTGTTCCAGTAACACTTTTCATAACTGCTTCAACATCATAAGCGTTTGAATCTGGTAATTTAATTTCAGCTATTTCTCTAAGTTGAGCTTGTGTTAAAGTTGCAACTGTTTCATTAGATCCTTTAACAGAACCTTTTTTAATACCAGCAAACTTTTTGATTAATTCAGCTACCGGTGGAGTTTTTAATACGAAATCAAATGTTCTATCTTCATAAACATTGATTACAACTGGTATTATATCTCCCATTTTATCTTTTGTAGCGTCATTATATTTTGTACAAAATTCACCTAAATTAATACCTGCAGGTCCTAAAACTGTTCCTACTGGTGGTGCTGGTGTTGCTTTTCCAGCTGGAATTTGTAACTTAATAACTTTTGAAATTTGTTTTGCCACGAAAAACACCTCCTATACTTTTTTCGCGAGTGGTTCAAATGATATCCGCTTTTTCAATCTCCCACTTTATCTATATAAATATATATAGCTAGTTAAATATATCATATTTTTAACATTTTGTAAATATTATTTAGTCTTAGAAATAATTTTTTCTCTATTTTGAACATTTACAATGAACTCATATTTATCTACTTTTTTATAAACTTCTCCAATTTTAGAATATTCAATTGGATTTATTTTTATACTTATAAAGTAATTAGATAAGTAATGATTTTCACTTAATAACATTTTTAAATCATGTGAAAAATCTTCTAAAAATTTATTAGGTACAGGAAAACCAATCCCACCTATCAATACTTTTGCATTTAAATCTTTAAAAAGTGGATCGTTATAAAAAAATTGATTTTTTTGATATTGACTAAGCAATTGGTTTATCAAAATACTATTAACCTTATCAATTTGATTATTCAAATCTAAATAATAATTATATAGTCCACTATTCATATAATTAATCTCATCCGTTGTATATTGTTTTTTTGTTTTATCAATAAAATCTAGTTGTTTTCTTTTTTCTTCCATTATAATTTCATCAGCAATTTGTTTACTACTAGAAGAATTATTTAAAATATTGTCTACATTTTCTTGGTAATTAATCATATTATTCAAAATTTCATTTTTTATTTTTTCTTGTTCTAATAGTGAGTCTACATTATTTTGGATATTTTTTTTACTTTCAAATTGATTTAAAATTTGATCTATTTTTTCTTCTAAATTCTCAGTCATATTATGCCTTTTCTATTTCAGAAAGACCAAGTTCTACAACTGTTTCTTGTCCAAATAAATCTAGCGCTACTTCTAATGATTGGTTTTCTACATTAATTTTTTTAACTTTTCCAAACATGTTAGCAAATGGTCCACTTGAAACTTTAACCATATCGTCTACATTCAAATCGTTTCCAATTTCAAGTCTACTCATACCCATTGACCCTAATATTTTATCAACTTCGTTTGGAGCTAATGGGAAAGGTTTTGCACCTTTACCAGATGATCCAATAAACCCTGTAACACCAGGTGTATTTCTAACTATAAACCAAGCTTCGTCTGTCATTACCATTTCAACTAATATATAACCTGGAAACATCTTTTTTACTTTTTTCTTTTCTTTACCATCTTTTATTTCAACTTCTGTTTGTTCTGGAACTATAACTCTTAAAATATAATCTTCCATTCCCATAGTTGAAGCACGCATTTCAAGTTTTTCTTTTACCTTATTCTCATGCCCTGAATAAGTATTTACTACATACCATTCTTTTTCCATTATCTAATCACCGTCTTTACTACTGAAAATATTAAATCTAAACTTGTAAAAAATAATCCAAATATTAAAATACAAGCTAAGGTTGCAATTGAATTTTCAATCATTTCTTTCTTTTCAGGCCATCTTACCTTTTTCATTTCTTTTTTTACGCTTACTAAAAACCTAACTATTTTTTTCATTTTACCATCCTTTATTCCAAATAAAAAACACTTGCGTGTTAATTAAATTATATCATTTTTTTTTATTTAGTCAATAATAATATGATATTTATATAAGTTTATTTATTACTTTATTCTTTTATACATATAAACTGTTATATATGGCTGTAAATTTGTAAATGATGTTCCTTGGCAATTTACACAACTTGTCGTTGTTCCACTATATGTATGGGTATGATTACCTAATGTACCCCATGTTGTATATGGATTAGATGTATCATAATTATGCCATACAAGTTGCCATTCAGAATTTGTAGGAGTTGCTGCTGGCCACGCTACATACTTACCAAAGTTAGAACTATTATCAGTTGTTCCGCTATATGTATGATTATGACTTGGAAGGTTTGATGTTGTAAGTGTTGTTGTGCTACTTCCTCCTGTCTTACTTACCATATTGAAGTTTGTATCATTTATATCTACTCCAACTAATGTCTTTCCTGTTCCATATGCTTCCCATGTTCCACCAAATTTGGTCGCTACATCAGATGCACTTTTTATATCTGTTGATATATAAATACTTCCCACTGGATACATTTTATCTAACATTGAATTTATTTTTGTACTTAATTCGTCATACTTATCAGCTATACTATATAATTCATCTAGTGAGTTTTGAAGAGTTGCATCACTTCCTAAATTAGAACCTGCAGGAGAATCTACTGATACATCACCTGCATAAAATTTTGTTCCTGCATATACACTTACGCTTCCAAATATTAATCCTATTATTATTCCAAATATATTCTTCTTTATTAAATTTAAAACTTTCTTCATACCATTAATCCTTTCTACATACAAAAAAGAGAGGTTTTGTACCCCCCCCCCCGACTTTGAAATTTTTTTATCTCTCAGTCAATATTATTATTTAATTTTAATCCATATATTTACTCATTTGTTTCATCATTTGATTAACTTGCTTTTGACTAGGTGTTCTACCCATTCCCATCATCATTGTTTTAATCATTTGTTCATTTATTGGTGGATTTTTCTTTAAATATTTTTGCATATATTTCTTTGCTAATAAAAATCCTATTACTAAGCCAATTATTAAACCTACTATTATTAATAATATATCGTGTAACATATAATCATCCTTTCTCGTTTATTATACTTTATTTTAAAATTTTATTCAACTTATTTTAAATCTTTAAGAAAATCGTCTATTGTAAGTATTTTTTCATCAATAGTTTCTAAATCAACATTTTCTTTTTCAATTTTTTCTTTTTTTGTTTCTTTTGTTACAAGGTTTACTTTCTTAAAAATATTTTCTACTGGTTCTTTTATTATGCTTGAACCTGATGAATAACGATCTGATATTGGAAATTCTGTTAGCTTAATTTCTTTTATTTCATCGTCTAATTTAAAACATAAGCTTTCTTTATAATTTATGATAAAGACAGCAACAATATGATATGGATTTGTTTTTATATCTCTTATAATTTGAACACCACGTCTTGCTCTTGATATATAATCAAATTCTGATAGTTTAATTCTTTTTGCTGTATTTTTATCTGTAATAACAGTTAAATATTCCATATCACTTCCGTATATTATTCCTTTAATTACAAAGTCATTTTTTAAAGTTATCGCTTTAACGCCACTTGTTTTTAATCCTGTTGTAGGAATCTCTTCTGTTTTAAATAATAATCCATATCCTAAATTAGTTGTAACAAAGGTATTTATGTCATTATTACTACTTATATTAACAACTAAATCATCACCTTTTAATTTCATAAAACAAATTGGTTTTGAATATCTAAGTGCTTTAAAATCAATTAATTTTGTTCTCTTTACCATACCATTTTTAGTAAAGCTTGTAATATAAGTATCACTTTTAAAGTCATATACTGGATAACTACCAATTATATTTTCATCAGATTTAATCGGAATAATATTACTTATATGTTTTCCAAGTTCCTTCCATTTTAAATCAGGAATATCGTGAACAGGAATATGTAAATAATTACCTTTATCAGTAAATAATAGTAATGTATCCATTGTATTCATTTTATATTTTGAAATAACGAAATCGGAATCTTTTAATCCTGTTTCATCAGTATTTGCTTCATATATTCTATTACTTACTCTTTTTATATATCCTTCATTAGTTAATATAACTACAACATCCTCTTTTGGAATCATTTTTTTAGTGTCAATTTTAATTTCTGTAATTTCATCTTTTATTTCCGACTTACGAGGAGTAGCATACTCATCTTTTATTTTCTTTAATTCATGTTTCATTAAAGCTTTCATTTTATTTTCATCATTTAGTATAAGTTCTAAGGCCTTAATCTTATTTTTAAGATCAGCTTGTTCTTCTTCTAATTCTACAACATCAGTATTAGTTAAACGATAAAGTTGTAATGTAACAATAGCCTCTGCTTGTTCCTCTGTAAATTCAAATTTTTTAATTAAGTTTATTTTTGAATCAGCTTTATTCTTACTTTGTCTGATCGTTTTTATAACATCATCTAATATAGAGATTGCTTTTATTAAACCTTCTATAATATGCATTCTTTTTTTATAGACTGCTAAATCAAAGTCACATCTTCTTGTTATAACAGTCTTTTGATGTTCTATATAAGAATCTAGTATCTTTAAAATACCTACTGTCATTGGTCTACCATTATCAATAGCAACCATGTTATAGTTATAAGAAATTTGTAAATCTGTATTTTTAAGTAAATAATTTATTATCAATTCTTTATCTGCATCTTTTTTTAAGATAATAGCTATTTTGGTTTGGTCTTCAAAGTTTGATTCATCTAATACTTCAACAATTCCGTCTATTTTTTTATCTATTCTAATTTCATCTATTTTTCTAACCAACGCAGCTTTGTTTACATCAAAAGGTATTTCTGAAACAACAATTTGTTCTTTTCCATTTTCTTTTTTAAATTCATATTTAGAACGAATTATAACTTTACCACGGCCTGTTGTAAAAGCATCAATTATCCCTTTTTTTCCTTCTACAATAGCGCCAGTTGGAAAATCTGGCCCTTTTACTATATCTAAAATTGTATCTAGTCTACAATTTGGACTATCAATTCTTTTTATTGTTGCTTCTATTACTTCTCCTAAATTATGTGTTGGTATATTAGTTGCATATCCAGCACTTATTCCATTTGCCCCATTAACAAGCAAATTAGGATATTTAGCAGGAAGAACAACTGGTTCTTTTAAAGTATCATCAAAGTTCCATACCATATCAACAGTATCTTTATCGATATCTTTTAAGAGTTCATTGCTTATTTTAGAAAGTCTAGCTTCTGTATAACGCATAGCGGCAGCACTATCACCATCTATAGATCCATTATTACCATGCATATCTATATATGGCGTATTTTGTTTCCACCACTGACTCATACGAACCATCGCATCATATATTGAAGAATCCCCATGAGGGTGATAATTACCCATTATATTACCAACTGCTTTAGCTGACTTTTTATATGCTTTATCAAAAGTATTTTTATCTCGATACATGGCATATAAAATTCTTCTTTGAACAGGCTTAAGGCCATCTCTAATATCTGGTAATGCCCTATCTTGAATAATTGATTTAGAATATCTACCAAATCTATCTCCCATTATTTCTTCTAATGTATATTCATAAATTTTATTAAGTACTGTCTCCATGTAACCACCTTTGTTCATTATAACAAAAAAACAATGATTTAGCAAAAGTTATATTACTTTTTTCATTGTTTTACTTTTAACATAATATTCTAATTCAATATAATTATCTAGTTTTTCTAAAATTTGTTTAGAATTATTATCTGGCATTCTTAAAATAAAAAGTTTTATAGTTTCTAAAATATTTATAACTGACCCATATAAACATTTTTTATCAACCATAATCTCATTAAGTTTCTTATATTCTTCTAAATCAACTAATTTTCCTTCGCTTTCAATTATATTTTTTATTGCCTGAGCAACATTTAAATCATTTGATATTTTAGTTGTTAAATTAGAACTTAGAAAAGATTCATTATCACTAATAAATTGCAACTTTACTAACATATTTTCATCTACATTATCCATTATATTTCCTCCACTAAGATATTATATGTAATAACTGTTAAAAATAATGTCGAAATATAGGATTTTATAATGATAATTTTTTCAAAATACTTATTGATTTTTTATTTATTTTTACATATAATAAATTTAGAGAAATACCTAATGAGTATTAGGTTATTTCCTGGTTTTTTTGAAAATCCCTAATGACCCCCCCTGTGGCATTAGAAATTATTTTTTTATTTAAATAATAATATAATTATTATAAATAATAAGATATATATAATTAAAGTTAAATTTTTATTCACAAAAAAATATTGAAACTAAGTCAATATTTTTTATTTTATTATTGATTTTGAGACAGATATAACTGGGCGAATACCATAATAAGTATTATTAATGGCACTAAAATTTAAATAACCATTTCTATGTACAAACCATGCATGACTAGATTCTGAAACATTTGCACTACTTGTCCAATAGCCATATGTTTCTATATTCGAATCATTATCACATCCATAACTTGTACAATTAGTTGTATTATCAAATAACCACTTATATTTACTTGTTCCCTTAGATTTTGCACATATATTTTCTTTATCACTTTTATTTGTGTCTAAACAAAACCAAACTTGATTTGTTTTACTTGAATCAAAACTAGTATTTCCTGATATTTTAGCCACTTCATTTGCTGTTATTAATCTAGCAGCATTTTTCCAAGCTTTTGTATCACTTTCTAACTGTGTAGCTACTTCTTTCATTTCACTATTATTTCCACTTGAATTCCAAGCTACTCTAGCTGTTGTATTATGGTCTAATATTAAATTTACTGAACTATTTCCTTCTTCATCATTAAATGTATACCATTTCATACATCCACTTTTTGTTCCTGTTAAACTCACTGATTCACTTTCTGTGCATTTTTCTCCTACTGTTGGATTATAGTATATAGCTGTTCCATTTTCATATTTCTTTCTCTCACTTGATTTTATTGCTTTTCCATTTGTTACTATATAGTTATCAAATGTTAAATCATATCTTATGACATTACCTTTACTTATTACTACAACTCCATTACTTGGTTTTGTTCCTTTTATTGTTATTCCTAAACTATTTAATTCTTCTACTGAATAAGCTCTATTTTTAAGTTTAGTTGCCCTTGTATCCATTTCATTTATCATTATTTGTTTTTCTATGGCATCTATATATCCCAGAGCTGATGCTTCTGCTGCTCCTTTTTTAGCTTTTTCAATTACACCTAATATTGTTGGAGTTGCGATTAAAGCTATAATTGCTAGTATTACTATTACAGCTAAAAGTTCTATTAGCGTAAAACCTTTTTTATTCATTCTATCATTCCTTCCTATACAAAAAAAGAGGGTTTTGTACCCCCCCCCGACTTGGATTTTTTTGTCTCTCAGTCAATATTATTATTTTGTTTTACATACTTATTCTAACAAATTAATTTTATTTTTACAATAATTATTTTAACAAATAACCATAAATATCTAAAGCAAGTAATTCTATTTTATGTCTTATCACATTATCTTCTATTGTAACATAATTGTTTTTTATAACTTCAATATCTTTTAAATTTTCTAAATCTAGTTCTACTTTATCTTTTTGTTCCTCATTTGCATATTTTAAAGCTATTTCTTTTTTTATTTCTCCTTCATTAGCAACAACAACACTTACTTTATTTTTACCTAAATATTTATTTAAAACATTTATATGATCACTCACTTTAAAATTATCTGTTTCACCAGGTTGAGTAACCATATTAGAGACATACATAATTTTTTTATTTTCTTTATCAAGTACATCTATCATTTCCTTGCATATTAAATTGGGAATAATACTTGTATAAAGACTACCCATGCTAAGAATTACTAAATCACTTTTTTCTATTTCTTCTACAACTAGCGGATTAATTATCGGTTCTTCTTTATAATAAATTTTTTTAATTTTTCCTTTTCGCTCTGTTATATTATGTTCCCCTTCAACAATTTCATTATTTTCTAATTTTGCCATAAGTGTCACATTATCCTCAGTAAGCGGTAAAACTTTACCCTTTAATTTAAGAACTTTTCCTAATGATTCTATTCCGTCCGACAAATTACCAGATATATCCGATAATGCAGTTAATAACAAATTACCAACAGGATGTCCATTTAAATCGCTTGTTGTTTTAAAGCGATAATTTAAAAGGTCTTTTACTAATGGCTCTGTTTCAGACAAAGATATGATTACTTTTCTTATATCACCAACAGCTAGTATATTAAACTCTTCTCTTAATCGTCCTGTTGATTTTCCATCATCTGAGACAGATACAACAGCAGTTATATCAAGTGGAAATTGTTTTAAACCTCTAAGGAGAGTGGACATTCCTGTTCCGCCCCCTAAAACTACTACTCTTTTATTCATTTTACTCACCCATCTAATTATACTCCAAAAAATTATTTTTGAATATTTTTTTTATAATCTTCTTTTTTTATATTATTAAAAGCTCTTAAATATTTTTTTAAATCTTCTTCATTTACTTTTATTAATCCATCTTTTAATAATATATCAACAAAATTAGAGTCTAATTTTTCACTTGGCCAATATTTTAAGTTTACTAATGCCTTATTTTTTTGTTTAGCAAATTGTACAAATGTAGGATCGATTAATATTTTTTTAATTTCATTATTAAATCTATATTCTGCAATTAAAAAGACGTGATCTATATTTGATATATCATTTAAATCAATTAAAGTTGTTTTAACACCACTTATATTTTCTTTTATATCACATTCTATTTGATTAGCTATAAATTTACAAAAACCATCTAATTCATTTACTTGATTTAAAAGCTTTTTTCTTTCAATATTTACTATTTCTTTTATCTTTTCAAATTTATCTATATTTCCAATATTTAAAATAGAATCATAAAAATCACTTATATCATTCATATCATCAAATCCTTCAATAAAAATTTAATTTCTAGTAACAAAATTTTCGAAACCACTTCTTTTAAACATTTTTTCTAAATCATAGTTTGAATGAAAGATAATAGTTGGTCTTCCATGTGGACAATTAAATGGATTATCACAATTTTTAAGTCTTTCTAATAACTCATCTATTTCTTCTTCACTAACATATTCATTAGCTTTAATAGCTAATTTACAACTCATCATAGTTGCTAAAGATTCATTAAATTTTTCAATACTAAATTTATTTTCAAAACTAACTATAAGTTCAACAATTCTATTTATAGCTTCATTTTCATAGCCTTTTGGTAACCATGTTGGATGAGCTTTAATAATAATTGAATTAATTCCAAATTCTTCTACCTCAAACCCCATATCATCTAACAATTTAAAATTTTCTCTTAAAATAATATAATCATTTGTTGAAAGTTCTATGGTAATAGGAAATAATAAAGAAGTTATTTCACTATTTGGAGTACCTAGTTTCTTTTTATAAAACTCATAATTAATTCTTTCTTTGGCTGCATGTTGATCAATCATATACATTCCATCTTCGTTTTGACAAATTATATATGTACCATGGACAACGCCAACATAAGATAATTCAGGAAATTTTTCTTTTATATCTTCTGTTTCTGGTTCTTCATCTAACTCTTCTATTAAGTTTTCTTTTTTTACTTCATATGGCTCTTCTTTATCAAAAACAAGACGTTGTTCTTCAAATTTATTTTCACTTTTTTCATATGTTTTTGTAGTAAAGTTATCATTTAAAATGATAGGACTTTCTTCTTCAATATGTGGTATTAAAACTTTATTTCTTATTTTTTCTTTTATAGTTTTAGATATTAAATCTAGAAGTTCATTTAATTTAGAAAATTTAATATCCATTTTAGTTGGATGAACATTTACGTCAACAAGTATTGGATCAACTTCAATATTAATAACTACTATTGGGTATCTATTATCTGGTTTATATGAGTGATAACTTTCATTTATAACTCTATTTAAATCTTGATTTCTAACTACACGACCATTTACTAATGTTATCATAGTATTTCTACTTGATCTATGAACTTCTGGAAGAGATATATACCCCGATATATCATAGTCATCATCACTATTATTAATTTCAACCATTTTTTTTACTGTATTAATTCCATAAATGGCTTTTATTACTTTAAGTTGATTACCATTGCCATCTGTATTAAGTAAAACGCCATTATTATTAGTTAAAATAAATTTTATTTCTGGATGTGATAAGGCTATTTTATTAACATAGTCTGTTATACTTGCAAGTTCTGTATATAAGCTTTTCATATGCTTTAATCTAGCTGGAGTATTATAGAATAAATTACTAACTGTAATTTGTGTACCACGTCTTGCTTCACAAGAAGAAACATTAATTAATTTACCCCCATTTATTTCAACCATAGTTCCAACAGAACCTTCTGATGTTTTTAAAGTAATTTCTGATACTGAAGAAATAGAAGCCAAGGCCTCACCTCTAAACCCTAAAGTATTAATATGAAATAATTCTTCTTCTGTTTTAAGTTTACTAGTTGCATGTCTATTAAAAGCTAAAACAGCATCTTCCTTATCCATTCCTATTCCATCATCAGTTACCTTAATTTCTTTGGTACCTGCCTCTATTAAATCAATTTTAATTTCTTTGCTCTTAGCATCTATACTATTTTCTACTAATTCTTTAACAACACTAGCACATCTTTCAACTACTTCTCCTGCAGCTATTTTATTTGCTAATATTTCATCCATTTGATGTATTCTTGACATATAATCACCTACTATTAGTATACCACAATTTATTTTGTTTTTATTTTTTGTTTTTCATCTTTTAAAACACACATTCTATCCATAACTGAATAAGTTTTAAATCCATACATTTGAAAAATATAGATTAATGATTGATTATCAGATAATAAAATATAATTTTCACTAAGTGAACTATTACAACAATTTTTTATTTTTTCAATAAATAAATTATGATTTTTTAAAACATTGTCATTAAAAGTTACAAAAAATTGCACTTCACTATTTAAAATTATATCTTTTTTATTCTCGTTAATAAGTCCTACTAGTTTATAATTATTTTCTTTTAGTGTTCTATTAAATTCTTCTATATTATTTTTATATAAATCATTATTTAAAAAGCTAGTATAATCTAATAATATTATTTTTGTATCCATAAGCATCTCTTTTCTATTCGAAATATGATATCACATATTATCTATATTATCAATTTAAATCTCTTAGTTTTTCCTTAATTAATAAAATAAGTTCTATATTGTAATTCATTTTATTTAGAACAATTAAACTATCTTGTAATTTAGTTTTTAATGGTGTCTTTTCTTTATATTGCATTGCTTCTTCTTTATAATTATAATCTTTAATATAGTTTTCTTTAACAAAATTAGTAATATAAATTTCTACGTCTTTTAAAGCAAATTCTTTTAATGGATAGTTATCCATTTCACTTATCCCATAATATCCACCAACTAAGTATTTAAATGTATCTTCTAAATTCAAAATATCACTTCCATTATCTTTCTAATTATATATTGTAAAAAGATAATGTGTCAATAGTTACAAAATATTAAATTGTTAAAATATATATCAAAAAAGTGATAACAAAATTGTTATCACCTTGAAAGATTATTTAGTCAATAATTGATTTTGATATTGTTATTACTGGGCGCATACCGCTGCCAGGATCGCTAACAGTGGCGCCGTTCAAGCCACCGTGCCTATACACATACCACGCATGAGTAGAGCCGCTTATATTCGCATTACTTGTCCAGTAGCCCCATATATCTTGATCTGCATTATTTAAACAGCCATAAGTTGTACAATCACTTCTTGTTCTATCATATAACCATCCATATTTACTTCTTTTACTTGTATCATTTTGGTTATTACTTCCAAAATAAAACCATGGTTGCCCTTTTTCACTTGAATCCCAGTTCGCATTATTTGATATTTTAGCTACTTCATTTGCTGTGATTAATCTAGCAGCATTTTTCCAGTCTTTTGTATCATTTTCTAAAGCTATAGCTACTTCTTTCATTTCGCTATTGTTTCCACTTGAATTCCATGCTACACGAGCTGTTGTATTATGGTCTAATATTAAGTTTACTGAACTATTTGCTTCTTCATCATTAAATGTATACCATTTCATACACCCTGTCTTTGTTCCTGTTAAACTCACTGCTTCACTTTCACTACATTTTTCTCCTGTTGTTGGATTATAGTATATAGCTGTTCCATTTTCATATTTCTTTTTAACACTTGATTTTATTGCTTTTCCATTTGTTACTATATAGTTATCAAACGTTAAATCATATCTTGTTACATTACCTTTACTTATTACTACAACTCCATTACTTGGAGTACTTCCTTTTACTGATATTCCTAATTTTTTTAATTCTTCTACTGAATAAGCTCTATCTTTAACCTTAGAGGCATTTGTATCAACTTCATTTATCATTACTTGTTTTTCTATAGCATCTATATAACCTAGAGCTGATGACTCTGCTGCTCCTTTTTTAGCCTTTTCTATTACACCTAATATTGTTGGTGTTGCGATTAAAGCAATTATAGCTAGTATTACTATTACAGCTAGTAACTCTATTAAAGTAAAACCTTTTTTATTCATTCTATCATTCCTTTCAAAACATTAAAAAAGAGGGTTTTGTATCCCCCCCCCCGACTTTGAAATTTTTTTATCTCTCAGTCAATATTATTATTTTGTTTTACATACTTATTTTAACAAATTAACACTCTTTTTTCAAGTCTTTTATTTCTTTATTTGATAACCGGTTATCTTTTCGATTAAAGAAATATCCATTTTTTCATTTAACATTTTTTTTGCTACTTCTATTTTCTATTTTTATTTTATTTTTTGATATCATTTATATAAATTTCATAGTTTTTTTATTTTAAAAATTAAAACCGCTGAATTTCAACGGTTAATATCAATATGGTGTCCTGTTAGGGACTCGAACCCTAGACCCACTGATTAAGAGTCAGTTGCTCTACCAACTGAGCTAACAAGACATTTATTACTTAATCAGTATAACACAATTAATTTTCTTTTTCAATATTTTCTATCTCTTTTTTTAATGCTTCAACCATTTTTTTTAACATATTCACTGTCTCTTCTGTTGTATTAAATGACATGTCGTTCATTCTTTCTCCTTGAACTTGTTTATAATATGCATTCGTACATAAAACCTGCGCTACTAACATAAGCCAGTTTCCTAAGGCATTTTGTTCATTAGCAGTCGTATCGTCTATAAGTAAATAGCCAATAGCAACAGCTGATAAGGTAAATAATTTGGGATCAACATCAGGAATTAAACGCATATTATCATCTCTATTAATTTTATGATAAAAAGTAATTAAAAAAACAGGTTTTTACATTCCTGTTTTATTTTTTAACCCTTTTACACCTTTAGCACCATTATAAGTACTTAATATATTAGTATCAAAGCTAGTTGTTTTCTTAGACATTTTTTTATAATTCTTAACAGCTGATGTAATCATTTCATCTAATAAATTAGGATAAGACTTACCTACTTTATTCCATAGATAGAATGATAAACTTCCTGGAATTGTATTAGGTTCATTTACATACACTTCTTTTGTTTCTTTATCAATTAAAAAATCTATTCTAGCTACACCACTTAAATTTAAAGCTTTAAATGTTTTTAATGAGTATTCTCTAACTTTTTCTTCTACTTTTTTATCTAATCTAGCAGGTATAATCATATCACTATTAGACATTTTGCCACTTACTTTTTTTGCACCTTTTTTACCATTTCCAACATATTTATCTTCATAAGTTAAAAAATCATTTTTAGTAACCATTTCAGCAATTGCACTTGTTTCAGCAAATTCATAATTACCAAGTACTGAGCAATTTACTTCTAATAAGTTATTAATCATTTTTTCAACTACTATTTTGTTATCATATTTAATTGCTTCTCTAATAGCCTTTTCTAAATCTTTTTCTGTTTTTACAACGCTTATTCCAACACTACTTCCTAAATTAGCAGGTTTAATAATAACTGGATAACCTAGTTCTTTTATTTTTTTATTGATATCTTTTTCATCATTTAAATATTCTGTATCATAGAACCATGTATACTTTGGTGTTGGGATATTTTCTGCTTCCATTACTTGTTTCATAACAACTTTATCTTGTCCTAGCGCTGCGCCTAAAATATTAGGACCAACATATGGAATACCAACTGTATCTAAGAATCCAGCAATAGAACCATCCTCAGCACCTTTACCATGTACAATTGGAAAAGCAATATCTAATTCAGCAACATTTCTTCTAAATAAACCTTTTGTTGATTGTAAGAAGAAGCCTTCATCTGTTTTGACTAACGTTACTTTTTTAGCGTATCTTTTCAAAGTGTCAAAATCTTTATAGACATCCATTTCCATTAACATTTTACCTGTATACCAAGTTTTATTTTTATCAATATATATAGGTATTATTTCATATTTTTCTTTATCCATATTATTCATAGCTTGAACAGCTGATATAATACTTACTTCATGTTCAACTGTTTCACCACCATATATAACTCCAACTTTTATTTTCATTTTATCACTCTTTCTACTTCTCATTAAAGATGTCAGGTAGGTCATTTTCAAGTAATGCATAAGTTTCTTTATCAGCTAATTTATTCATCATTGGAAATGCTTCTTTAACATCATTTATTATATGAATTTTTTCTTTTTTAAATTTTTTAGATATAATTCCATCATATATATCTTTTGTTTGATTTTTTCCAACTAATATTACTTCATCAGCAGCATCAGCTATTTGAGTACCAAACTCTTTATTTAATTCTTTTTGCTTAGGTCCTAATTCAATCATTCCTGGTGTTACAACAATTTTTTTACCTGGCATCATCTTTAAAACATCAAGTGCCATTTTAGCTCCAACAGGATTTGAATTATAAGCATCATCTATAATATTAATATTACCATATTTTTTAAGTTCTAAACGGTGTTCTATTGAATTTACTTTTTTTACTCCCATTTGTAATTGTTTTATAGAAAGACCAAGCTCATGTCCAAGCGCTATACCAGCTAGTATATTATAAACATTTGCTTGTCCAAGTAATTTAGTTTCAAATTTATATTTTTTCTTATCACCTTTAAATACACAATCAAAAGTTGTACCATCTTTACTTAATTTAATATTTTCAGCTCTAACATCAACTTTTTTATTATCAATACCAATCCAAACAATTTTACAATCATTTTTTAATTTGTAATTTAATTGAAGTTCATCATCGCCATTTAAGATTCCTATTCCATCATGTGGTAATGATTCAATAAGTTCAAATTTACCTTTTTGAATATTTTCTTGTGATCCAAAGCTTTCTAAATGAGCTGTACCAACTTTAGTTAAAATACCATACGTTGGTTTAACAAAATCACAAAGATATTTTATCTCTCCTCTTTTAAAAGCTCCCATCTCTGCTATAAAAATATCATTAAATTTATCCATGTAATTATTAATTGTAATTGTAAGTCCAACAGGTGTATTGAAGTTCTTTGGTGTTGGTAGTACATTATATTTAACATCTAATATATCATTTAATATATTTTTACTGCTAGTTTTACCATAACTTCCTGTAATTCCAATAACTTTTAAATTAGGCATACTTTTTAATTTATTCATAGCTTTAATTTTAAATTTTAGGGATAATAATTTTTCAATTGGAAAATTAATAGTAGCTGTTAAAAGGGTTATAACAGAGTTTAAATAAACCATTAATCCAATTATAATATAATAATTAACAATATTTTGTTCTTTAAAATTTAAAACCATAAATACAACTGGTAAAATATATAATACTATTTGTGTTATAAATAATCTTTTAACTCTGGCTGTAACTTTTAATGATAATTTAGTTTGCTCACTTTTTTTGTTTCGAATGTAAATAAGCGATGTTACTGTATATATAATTACTGCAATTATCATTACATAAATAGTACTTATTTTTATGAATTTAAATAATATAAAAATTAAAAATAATAAATCAATATTAATAATTTTTTTATTTTTAAGTAACCATTTTAAATACCTATTTCCTTCGTTATACCAATTTTGTTGTAGCATATGAAAAGATTTTTTAGTTTTCATATAAGCATATATATATATCATTATTAATGAAATTATAAATTTAGTTAACATTTTATCACTCCTCTATAAAACTTTTTAGGACATTTATAGTTTGCCCAAGTCTTTCTAAATATGCATAATGTGTACAATCTTCATATATTACAACACCAGCATCTTCTATTAAATCTTCTAATTCATAAGCTCTTTCATAAGGAACAGCTTCATCTAATGTTCCCCAAATTATTAAAGCTGGACACTTTATTTTTTTTACATCTTCTGTTATATCAAGATTAACAGTATTAACCAATATTTTTCGCATCATTGGTGATGCATTTTTATAGTCTGTTGAACCAATATGCTTTTTAGCAAATTCTTCAAATTTGTTTAAAACAGGTATTTTTTTTGCTGTTTTTAATATTTTTAATTTTAAAGATTCTTTTTCTATTTCTTTTTTGAATGGACTAGCAAGTAAAACAATTTTTTTGGTTTGATATTTACTAGCATACATTAAAGTTATTTTACCGCCAAATGAATGACCAATTAAAGTTGGATTTTTAACTTTTAATTTATCTAATAGTTCTTTTATACATTCAACATAGTCATCTACTTGAAATGGATATTTTGGTTCTTCACTTAAACCATATCCAGGTAAATCGATAATAATAACATCATTTGTATCATAAAAAGGCTTAGCAATAGGTTCCATCATTGCTATATTTTGACCCCATCCATGTAAAAAAACTAATGTATCTTTTTTTGAATTCCCATATCTAACATAATTAATATTTATATCCTTAATCTTGATTAACATATATAATCACCTAATTCATTATAACATTTTTTTTTATATAATAAAATAAATATAAAAATTTTTTTGTAAAATAAAAGTAAAAAATCTAGTTAAAATACTAGATTTACTTTATTATTTATTTTGAGACAGATATAATTTGAAAAATAACATATTTATTTGTATTCCTACTTAATATTATCTATTTTTTTCAAAACTATTTTGTTCTCTTATACATATAAACTGTTATATATGGTTGTAAATTAGAGAATGCTGTTCCTGATCCTGTTGAACCTGATGTTGACGCTGTTGTTGTTACACTATGTGAATGGTTTGCTACTCCACTTATACTATTTGCATAATAATCTGCTGATTGATGATAATGATTTCCTGCGTTTGTTGAACCCAATGTCCCTAAAAAAGATGTATTACCATTTCTATATACAAATGTATTAGATACAGCAGTACCTCCACCTGTTTCATTTGCCGCACTGAACACATGATTATGTTCACCATTTGTTGTTGTATTTCTCCATTCTGCACCATATCCAATAGTATATCCTGATCCTGTCGCTGCTGCTGTTCCTTTTAATGCTGGAATACTATGATTATGACTTGGAAGATTTGAAGTTGTAAGTGTTGTTGTGCTATTTCCTCCTGTTTTACTTACAGTATTAAAATTTGTATCACTTGTATTTACTCCAACTAATGTTCTACCACTTCCATAAGCTTCCCATGTTCCACCAAATTTCTTGGCTACATCTGAGGCCGTTGTTATACTTGTTGAAAGATATATACTTCCAACAGGATACATTTCATCTAACATATCATTTTTTAACGAATTTATTTTTTTATTTATTTCATCATATTTATCAGCTATACTATATAACTCATCTAGTGAGTTTTGAAGTGTCGCATCACTTCCTAAACTAGACCCTGTTGGGGCATTCACTGATATTCCATTTGCGTAAAAATTACTTCCAGCATATACTCCTACACTTCCAAATATTATTCCACTTATTATTATTCCTAGTATTATCTTCTTATTCATTTTTTATCT
>CAKPGR010000003.1 GCA_934155005.1 uncultured Bacilli bacterium
AAAGTAGATGTGACAGGACCAGATAAACCAAATATAACAAATCCAACGAATGGGAACTGGGTAAATTATGATTTTGCGTTAACAGTAAGTTCAAGTGATAAAAGAAGTGGATTAGGAGATTGGTATTACTCATATGATAATAGTAATTGGACAAAATATAATAATTCAACAGGGAAAAGTCCATTTACAACAACAAATTTTACAAAAGAAAGAAATCAAGAAGTATATATAAGAGCATGTGATAAACTAGGAAACTGTTCAAAAAGTAGTAGTACATACATAAGAATAGATAAAACTAAACCTACATGTAGTTGGTCAGGAGAAAGCACAACATGGACAAAAAGTAATAGGACAATAAAAGTAAAAGGTACAGATAGTGAATCTGGAATAAACGAAAAATATAAAGAGAAATCATGGAATTATACATCAGGGACAACTAAAACAGCCTCATTGTCATATACAATAAAAGATAATGCAGGTAATACAAAAATATGTTCAAAAACAGCAAATATATATGTAGATAAAGATGCGCCAACGTGTGTATCAAGTGGTGGAAGTGATGCATGGACAAACACTTCAAGAACATTAACTGGTACATGTAGTGATAGTGGAAGTGGCTGCAAAGGTAATGCTAGTAAGTATATAGACTGGGAAGAAAATAAGACTAATTTAAGCCCAGGAACAGTATATGATAAGGTTGGCAACTCAGTTACATGTCCGGCAAATCAAACAGTAAGAATAGATAAAACACCACCAAAATGTACTAGTTTTATAGGGGATGCCGGTAATTACTATAATGATAATCCACCAAAACATTGTTTTAAATTTTATTTTGATGAAAGAGGGGGAAGTGGATTAAAAAATGGAAGTGGTAGATGGTGTTATGCGACAGGAGATCATGTTAAATCAACATCATCTTATAGTTGTGATTACCAAGGACTCGATGCGAGAAACTATAGTGCTATAGTAACAGGACAAGATCCAAACGGAGGTGCTTATTATGTACTTAATTGTTTTCAAATAGCTTCGCCAGCTGGATTTGGAATGCATGCAAAAGCGTGTGATAATGCAGGAAATTGTAGTGAACAATGTGGATACCTTAAAGCATATTAAAAAATATGTTATTATAGATATGATGATTTTTGCTTAAAGATATTTTAAAAATATCTTTTTTATTTTTTCTGTAAACCAAACCTAATTATTTTAATTATATATAGAAAAAAAATCTAATTTTTGTTATCATATATATGGTGGTAAAATGTATCAAGATGCAATTTCTATTTTAAAAAAAATAAATAGTTTAGGATATATATCCTATATTGTAGGTGGATATCCTAGAGACTTATTGTTAAATAGAAAATCATTAGATATTGATATATGTACAAGTGCTACACCAGAAGATATCAAAGATTTTTTTGAAGTAGTATCTGATAATAGTAAATATGGGTCTTTAAAAATAAAATATAATAATAATTTATTTGAAATAACAACATTTAGAAAAGATTATTATAAAGATTCAAGATATCCACAAATTGAGTTTGTAGACGATCTTTTAACTGATTTAAAAAGACGTGATTTCACTATTAATACTATATGTATTGATAGTGAAGGTAATATTATTGATTTATTGAATGCAAAAGAAGATCTTAAAAATAAAATCCTTAAAACGGTAAAAGATCCATATATAAGTTTAAAAGAAGATAATATTAGAATTATTAGAGCTATTAGATTTAAAAATAATTTAGGTTTTAAATATGACCCTAAATTAGAAGATGCAATTTCAAATATTAAAATAAATAAAATAAGTAATAATTTACTTAATAAAGAGTTAGCTAAAATGAATGAATTTGGAAAAAAAGAATGGGAAGCGATATTATGCAAGAAGAAATAATGAATATAATAAAAGATGGTGTTATAACAATACCTAAAATCCTGCTTTATAATTATAAAAAATTAAATATGAATGAGATAGATTTAATATTATTAATTTATCTTATTCCAAAAAATAATCAAGAATTTAATCCAGCTGTAATAAGTAAAGATTTAGATATACCTATTAATGATGTTTTACTTAATATAGAACATTTAACAGAATTAAATATTTTAAAATTACAAAATAAAAAAATAGATGGTATCAGACAAGAAAGAATAAATATAGATAATATATATGAAAAATTATTATACTTAATTGTAAATAAAGAAACAGAAAAAAAAGAAGACAATAATATATTTTCTTCTTTTGAAACAGAATTTGGTCGTACTCTAGCTCCTATGGAATATGAAATAATAAATAGTTGGTTAGATTCTGGGTATGAAAAAGAACTAATATTAAGTGCTTTAAAAGAAGCTGTATATAATGGAGTATTTAAATTAAATTATATTGATAAAATATTATATGAGTGGAATAAAAAGGGAATAAAAACTAGTAAAGATATTGAAAAAGATAAAGAAAAGTATACTAAGAAAAAGGAAGAAAAAAAAGAATTATATGACTACAATTGGCTTGAAGAATATGAATAGATTTTTAGATTATTTAGATGAAATATTACCTGACGCTAAGTGTGAATTAAATTATAATAAAGATTATGAATTATTAATAGCCGTTATGTTATCTGCCCAAACAACAGATAAAAGAGTTAATGAAGTAACAAAAGTATTATTTAATAAATATAAGAGTTTGGAAGAATTGTCTAAGGCAAATATAAAGGATTTAGAAAGAATAATTTATCCTTTAGGTACTTATACTAAGAAAGCAAAAAATGTTAAAGAAATAGCTATTAATTTGCTTGATAAAGGTATGGTTCCAAATGATAGATTATATTTAGAATCATTAAGTGGTGTAGGTAGAAAAACAACTAATGTTGTTTTAAGTATTTTATATAATGAACCATGTATAGCTGTTGATACGCATGTAGATAGAGTTAGTAAAAGATTAGGATTTGCTTCTAAAAAAGATGATGTTTATAAAGTAGAAAAAAAGATAACTAAATTAATTCCTAAGGATAGAATAAATAAAGCTCATCATCAAATGGTTTTATTTGGTAGATATTATTGTAAATCACAAAAACCACTTTGTGATACATGTAAAATGAAAGATATATGCAAAAATAAATTCGATTAATATCGAATTTTTTTAATTTTAACAAAACAAAAAAAGTTAATTATCCATTAACTTTTTTAATACTATCAACTACTTTAACAGTTCTTGATAAATTATATGTTTTTCCATCATAAGTAATTTTGTAATTAATAACATGAGTTCCTAATGTAGTTGTATCAATAGATGTTGTTGTTTTATTATCAACAGTAATACTAATACTAGCTTTATTAGTTACATCTTTTGAATCAGCTGTAACTTTAACATCAGATGAACTTAATGTATAAGAACTATTTTGAGCTATTTCTAAATTGTCTTTAACATTCAAACTAACTTGAATATTTGCTTTAACATTTGATAAAGATATATTAGTTGAAACCCCATCACTCATATTAGCTGTGGAGTTTGTATAAGAAGTTTTAACAACATATGTAGTAGGTGAAGAGGTTGTTATATCAAATGTAGCACTTGTACCAGAAGTTTCAGTTACAAGACTTAAATTACCTGATGAATCCTTAGCATAAATTTTATAAATAATACTTCCTAAAATAGATTGATTTTCACCAGCTGAGTTACCACTATATCCACCATAAATTCCATTCATAGAACCACTACTAATAGCATTTGGTGTTTTAATAGCATTCCATTTAAGAGTTAGTTTATTATCACTTATGTTACTAGTTAAATTAGTGACATTTTCTAATTTAGAATATCTATCTGATACCTCAGTAGGCTCTGTTCCTGATTTAAATAGTTCAGTTACAATTCTATCACTTGGAGTATATTCACTTGGTAATTTAGCAGGCCATGTACCAAATTCAACGGCAACTTCTGAAACACCACTTGGTTTAGACCAATTACTACCATTTTTAAAGATTCCCTTTGCAACTGCTTGGAATAGTGTTCTATGAGCAATTGTAAATGCTGTACTAGTATATGTACGATTTAAGTCTTTATATCCATACCATACAGAGATTGAATAATCAGGAGATACTCCATCTACCCATAAATCATTAACAGCATTATCTCCAAATTTAGCTTGAACTTTTGCATCATAATTTGTTGTACCAGTTTTAGCACCATATACAGCGCCACCAATATTATATTGATTTCCTAAACCTTGTTGAGCTGCTGATTGAAGTAAACTAGTCATCATATAAGCTGTTTCTTCACTCATAACACGTGTTTTGTTAACTTCTGTTTCAATTTCTTCATTAGTTGCATTTATAACTAATTTAGTATAGCTATAAGGTTTTATATAATATCCACCATTTCCAAAAGAAGCATAAGCGGCAGCCATATCACGAGGGCTTTCACCAGTATAACCACCAATTGAGTGAGCTTCATGAATAACGCCATTAGATTCTTCTGGGTGAAGCCCTACACTTTTTACAAATTTTAAAATATTTGAATTTTTATTATTTTGGAATGCTTTAAGTGCTGGAATATTTCTTGATTGAGCTAATGCAGTACGCATTGTCATAAGACCATTATATTTTCTATCCCAGTCATTAATAGCTGTTCCATCAGAATATGAATAAGCAGAGTCATCAAATAAAGTATAAGTAGACCAGTTTTCATATTCAATACCAGGAGCATAATCATATAAAGGTTTAGCTGTTGAACCAATTTGTTTATTTATTTGTGTTGCATTATTGTATTGTCTTTCTCCAACTCTATGACGTCCAGCCCCAATAGCAACGATAGCACCTGTATTTACATCTTCAACAGTAATACCAGCATCAACAACATCATTTTGCCATGTATAAGTTTTACCACTCATAACATCATTAATCCATGATTGTTTTTCTCTATCCATAGTAGTATAAATTTTCATTGAAGTTGTATAAGGATCATATTTAGTATTTTCAACAATATCAGCAACAACTAAATCTATAAATCCTTGCCATTCTCCATTAGAAGAACTATCAGTACCATCACTTTTTACTAACATATCTTCAACTTTAATAGATTTGGCAGCCTTGTATTCTTCATCAGTTATATATCCATGTCTTTTCATTAAAGCTAAAACTTGATTACGTCTAGCCTCAGCCTTTTCAGGATGTTTATATGGGTCATAAGCATTTGGAGCTTGGAATAATCCAGCTATAACAGCAGCTTCATTTAAACTTAAATCTTTGGCTGACTTTCCAAAATAAGTTTTACTAGCTTGTTCAACACCATAGGCTCCACTACCTAAGTAATAAGAATTAACATAGAATTCTAATATTTCTTTTTTTGTATATTTTTTCTCAACTTGGAATACAGACATATATATATCAGTAAATTTTCTTTTAATTCCTTCAAAACCAGAAGATGTAGTAGAAGTAAATGTATTTTTTACAACTTGCATTGTTAAGGTAGAAGCACCACCACCACCACTTGTAAATACTTGTTTAATACTAGCAACTAAAAATCTTGATAAATCAAAACCATTATGTTGGAAAAATTTGGAATCCTCAGTAGCAACTATGGCATCTACTAATACCTCAGGTAAATCATCATAAGTAATATTTTTTCTTTTTTCAGCTCCAATTTTACCTATTTCTTCACCCTTATTATCATATAAAATAGATGGTTCTTGAGCATACAATTCATTAGGATCAAATTTAGGCGCTGATATAACAATATATAACGCAAAAATAATCATTAATGAAATAAAAGCAATAACAAAGAATAATAAAACCATTAATATTTTTTTCTTTAAGGTTTTCTTTTCATTATTATCTTTTTTTACTTTTCTAGTTTTATTGTTAGAAACTTTTTTAGGATTTTTACTAACAATACTATCTTTAACCTTTAATATATCAGGTAAAAAGAATAAAATATCAGCAATCATTACTATAATTATAGATATGATTGGATTTATCGCTAGACAGCCTATTATTAAGGCAACTAAGCTAACTATTAGTATAACAATATTATCTTTATTACTTAAAAAATTTTTCATACATCTTCTCCTTTAAAATAAATTTTATCGATAACTCCTAAATAATCAATTCTAGGATTATACTTTGGTTTAATTAAATAACCATATTGTTCAAAAAAATCAATTGGAATAGACTTTCTATCATAATTTTTTAAAAAATTAAATAAATCATTACCAAAAAGTAAATATACTTTATCTAATGTTTTAAAATTAACTAGGATAAATCCGATTCCTCCATGATTGATTATCCTTTTTAAATGTTCTATCTGATGATTATGAATGTTTGCTAGTGGAAAATATTTTTGTTTTGTTTCCTTAGCCTCAAAATCAATATACTTTCCTTTATATATACCATTATAATCTGTTGTTGACGGAATTTTGAAATGTGCTTCTTTGATTGTAGCATCATATCTTGAATGATAGTCAACTTTATTTATAGTAATAGGAGTTGGTTTTTTATATATAACAGCAATATCATTGTTTAAATAATATTCATTTGTTAAATTGATTTCTGCTTCAAACATCATACCACGGTTACCATAAATTGTTGTACTGTTATTTTTAACAATACCACCTTGATATCTCATATTACCACCTTTAATAAATTATACTATAAAAAATTTTTTTTTACCATACAAAATATTAATATTTCTAAATATATCTAGTTTTGTCGAAACTAATGTTTTTGATAGAATAATTTGATAGATTATATTTGAGGTGATACTAATGAATTATTATAATAGGATAAATAAGCTTTTAGACAGTATGGTTGATGATATTAATTACATAAAAAAAGAAACTTTTTTAAACACAATAAATAAAGAGACTATGTGATTGACAAAAGCCTTTTTTTTTTATAAAATGAAGTAAGAATTGTGAGGTGCTGTTTATGTATCAAGATAGAATACTTCTTACATGTAAAGATATTTTAGAAAAAGAATTTAAGATTGATACTAGAGGATATAGACCTCAAGAGGTAGATAAGTTTTTAGATGCTATCATAAGAGATTATGAAGAATTCTTTAAAATTATTAGAGAAATTGAAAGCGATAAAAAAGAACTTATCGAAGATAATCTAAAATTAAAACAAGAAATTAGAAATTTAAGGACAAAATTAGATATTGTAAATCAAAATACTAATAGAGAAGTAAATAATTCTGATTTACTTAGAAGATTATCTAATCTTGAAAACATAATTTATGGTGATAATAAATAATATTTTGACAAACGCGGTATCCTAGTGATATTGAGGAAAGTCCATGCTCGCAAAGTCTGTGATGACTTTAGTGTTCGTGCTCAGGGAAAAAATAACCTGTGGTTGAGGTAACTCAAACGGCTCTGAAAAGCCCTAAGTTTTTAAAATATGGTCTTAGTAAGTTTAAAAGTGCCATAGTGACGAAGAAACTAGAAATGGTGGAAATGGAACGCGGTAAACCCCACGAGCGAGAAACCCAAATTTTGGTAGGGGAGCCTAATAGAAGAGAATAAGAATTTTCTATGGGATTGATTTATTCAATAGATAAATGTTTGTCGCCTGCATGTCAGGAACAGAACATGGCTTATAAAATATTATATTATTGTTGAAAAGAGGTGTATTATGAAAGAAATTGGTGAAGCTTTAAAAGATGCACGGGAAAATATTGGACTTACAATAGAGGAAGTTGCAACAGATTTAAAGTTAAGACCAAGTCAAATAGAAAATATAGAAGCAGGAAATATTGATGCCTTTAAAGATGTTTTTTATTTGAAATACTTTATTAGAGATTATTCTAAATATTTAGGACTATCATATGAAGATATGATAGATGAATTTAACGAATATTTATTTGATTACACTTCTAAAATATCTTTAGATGATATAAAAAAAGCAAAAAAGAAAGCTATAAAAAATGAAAAAAAACAAAAAAGAATTGCGTCGCCATATACAATTGAACATAAAAAGACTATTAATTTAAAAATTGTTTTGGCTATTCTTATAATAATATTATTTTCACTAGTGACAACACTTGTAGTAAAAGAAATTAATACTAATAAAGAAAGTAATACAAAGATAGATAATACAATAAGGTAGGAGGATTATATGAATTTACCAAATAAAATTACTATAAGTAGAATTATATTATCATTTGTAGTTATAATAATTTTACTTTTTCCATTTGATACAGCTGGGATCGAATTTCCTAAATTGTTTGTTGATGAAGCAATTGTTATTGATTTAAAATATATTGTTGCAGGTATTTTATTTATAATAGCATCACTTACTGATTTTGTTGATGGTAAGCTTGCTAGAAAATATAATATGGTAACTGATTTTGGAAAAATGCTAGATGCTATAGCTGATAAGATTTTAGTTAATTCTGTTTTAATTATTTTGGCATCATCTGGTTTTATTTCTCCAATTATTCCAGTTGTTATTATTGTAAGAGATAGTATTGTTAATTCTATTAAAATGATTGCTGGAAGTAAAGGGAATGTTGTTGCAGCTATTAAGTCAGGTAAAATTAAAACAGCATGTTTAATGACGGGAATTGTTTTAACTTTATTCTATAATTTACCTTTTGAAATTTGGAATATAAAAGTATCTGATGCTTTACTTATAATAGCTTGTATTTTTTCTATAACATCAGCAATTCAATACTATTCTATGAATAAAAAATATATATTTAGTGATAATATTTAAGAACAATTATTTTGTTCTTTTTTTTGACAAATTTTTTAAAAAGCAAATGTTAACATAGAAAACATTTAAAGAAAGGAGACTTAAAAATGGAAAAAAATGTAACAAAAAAAAGCTTGTTTTAGTTTGTTAAATGTAGTTAAATATAAAGTATTAAAATTTAAAAAATATTTTCGAACAAAAGTTCGCAAAAAGTATTGACATAAAATTTTGAATATTATATAATGTTTTTGTAATCATACGAGGAGGATAAAATGACAAAACAAACAACAGACAAAACTTTAGATCAAGTTTTAGCCGATATAGAAAAACAATTTGGAAAAGGTTCAGTAATGAAACTTGGTGAAAATGAACATATGGATATTGAAACAATACCTAGTGGGTGTTTATCACTAGATGCTGCTCTTGGTATAGGGGGATATCCAAAAGGAAGAATAATAGAAATTTATGGACCTGAATCAAGTGGTAAAACCACATTTGCTCTTCATGCTATAGCAGAAGCTCAAAAATTAGGAGGTAGAGCTGCTTTTATAGATGCTGAACATGCTCTTGATCCAACATATGCTGCTAAAATAGGTGTAAATATAGATGAACTTTTACTTTCGCAACCAGATAATGGTGAACAAGCATTAGAAATAACAGAGGCCTTAGTTCGTAGTGGAGCTATTAGTGTAATTGTAATTGATTCAGTTGCCGCATTAGTGCCACAAGCTGAAATAGAAGGTGAAATGGGTGATTTACAAGTTGGCCTTCAAGCAAGACTTATGAGTAAAGCATTAAGAAAATTATCAGGAATTATTAATAAAACAAATACTATTGCTATTTTTATAAATCAATTAAGAGAAAAAGTAGGTGTTATGTTTGGTAATCCAGAAACAACAACCGGAGGTAGAGCATTAAAATTTTATTCATCTGTTAGACTTGAAATTAGAAGATCCGAACAAATAAAGGATGGAACAGAAGTTATTGGAAATAAAACAAATATAAAAGTAGTTAAAAATAAAATGGCTCCACCATTTAAAACTTGTACAGTTGATATAATGTATGGTGAAGGAGTTTCTAAGGAAGCAGATTTAATTGATTTAGCAACAGAAGCAAAAATTTTGGATAAATCAGGTGCTTGGTATGCTTATAAAGGTGAAAAATTAGGTCAAGGTAAAGAAAATGTAAAAGCTATTTTAAAAACTAATACAAAATTATGCGATGAACTTGAAAAATTAGTACGTGAACATTATGGCATGACCCCAACAAAAAAAGATAAAAAAATTTAAGATATCATATGATATCTTTTTAAATTTATAGGTATTTATGATATAATTAATCGGAGGGGGAATTAGAAAATGGAGAACATAAGTAATAAACAAGAATTAAAAAACCTATTAAAATTGTACAAAAAAATATTAAATAATTCTACTATAGATTATCTAGATTCTTTAATAGAATTAGAAATATCAGCATTTGATGGCTCTTTTGATAAAGATGTATTATTGAACCTTGATTTATATAAAAAAATAGTTGTATATAATATTTGTAATAGAGTTTTAAATATTTTGGGTCAAAATGAACAAATTTTAAAATTAGATGATGAATCTAAATATTTAAGCTTGTATACTATTTTAAATGATGAGAAAATACCTTTATTTGAATTTGGTAATGAAAAAAATATATTTATGGAAAATCCATGTGTTGGAAATATTGAACTATCTATGGTTGTAGATGGAAAAGATTTAAGAAAAATGGAAATAAATAGACTTATAAATAAGTTGCAAAAATTAAAAAAAGAAAAAAATCCTTATGAAGATTATTTGATAGGCGTTTATGGAACTTCATATTCAACTTGGGAATTTAATCATGTTAAAGAAATAAGCAACTGTAAAAAGATGATTGATAGTTTAGAGAGCAGAAGTATAACATTTGAAGAAGAAAAACAAATAGAAAAAATTAATAAAATGCATGATTTACTTTTAAGTGAACTTCAATTAAAAACAGAAGATTTTACAGAAGAAAAAGAGGAATCAATTTTGAAAAAGAGATTGATTAAAAAATCAAAATTAGTAAATGTAGAAGATAATATTAAATATATATAGGAGTTATTATGGGAGAATTAATTGTTATTGAAGGTGCTTGTGATGGTATTGGTAAAACAACACAATACAAAAGATTAATAGAACATTTAAAAAAAGATAATATGAAAGTTTTTAGTCATCATTTTCCATCATATAATACTTATCAAGGGGTTTCAATAGAAAAATATTTAAGTGGTGAATATGGAAATATAGATTCTCTATCACCATATTTTATTAATAATTTGTATGCTAGCGATAGAGCTATTACTTGGTATACTTATTTAAAAGAAAAGTGTGAAACTAATGATATATTACTTTTAGATAGATATACAACATCAAGTATTATTTATCAGTCAGCTCTTATTGAAAATTTGGATGAAAAGAAAAAATTTATTGATTGGATAATAGATTTTGAATACAATAAATTAGGAATAAAAAAACCTGATAAGATTATATTTTTATATGCATCATTTGATTTAGTTACAAAAATGCGTGATGATAGAAAAAATAATGATGGCTTAGAAAATGATATACATGAAAGAAATATTGAATTTATGAAGAAAGTTTATGATAATGCTATGTTTGTTGCTGATTACTTATCTTGGGAAAAAATTAAATGTGATGATGGTTTAAAAATGCGTAGTATAGATGATATTCATAATGAAATTTATAAGGTGATTAAATGAATTATCTAAATGTTAAATCAGGTGAAGTAAATATTTCATATGATGAATTTATTGGTACAAAGGGGCTAATGTCATGCGTAGGATACATTCTTTATGACAAAGAAGATATGGTAGCGATAGTTGGACATGTATCTAATAGCTTTTCTGTTAGTACGATTGGTAATAATTCTCTTCATCCCTATTTTCATGATTTATATTATCTTATTTGTGATAATGAATTAATGCATAAAAATTTTGATTTAAAAATAATAGAAGGTGCTAGTAAATCGGTAGAAGAATTTGAATATAATAAAGAGTTTACTGATTATATAGTAGAACAACTTAAAAGAATTAAGATTATTAATATTAATTCAATTGATATGGAAATTTCTGATGAGTGTTATCAAATTGTTGACAAAGAAGGGAATGAATGTTTAAATTCTAATTTAGAAAATTCAAAACAATTTGCTTTTGATCCTAAAACTGGTCAATTTGTAACAAAGTTAGTTTCTTTTGATCAAGAAAATAAAACAATTTAATATGATTTAATATGGATGATAAGTTTGATAAACTAAAACAAATTGAAGTTGAAAATAAAGTATGGATAATATATATTATAATTATAGTACTTAGTTGGTATGCAAATGATAAAGAAAAAAAGTATTTACTATATAATGATGAAAAAAGTAAAAAAGAATATCAAAATTTATTGATTTTAATTTTTACTATCTTATTGATAATATATATTTATTTTACTAAAACTAGTTATGATGATATAAAAAAATTAACAATATATGATAATGAGAAAAAGAAAACTCTAATTAATTTATCATTTATAGGATCATTTTTAATTTTAATAAGTGGAATTATCTTTTTATATATTGCTATTGTTGATGATGAAATTCAAACTGAAATAGCGTTTAATTAGATAAAAATAATAAAAATATTTATAAAATATCAAAAAAGTATTGATAAAATTAAAAAAATAATGTATACTTTAATAGTCATTAAGACTATTTGGGCCTATAGCTCAGCTGGTTAGAGCGCACGCCTGATAAGCGTGAGGTCGATGGTTCAAGTCCATCTAGGCCCACCAGATTGATAGTAAACTCAAACCATAAAAGTTTGAGTTTTTTTGAGTTTTAAAATACAAGAATTAATGATAAAATATATTATATAAATTAATTTGTTTTGACAATTTTAAAAACACACTTTTATAGTGACAAAATTATTATATGTTTAGAAAGTAGTGATAAATATGTTAATATATAAGAATACATTTGATAATGTGAAAACAATTGGCTTTGAATTTCCTATCGAAGATCAATTCTATGCATCCGAAACAGAAGCAATTGTTGCTGATGGAATAACTAGAGATCCTATTGGGATTAGTAATTTATCGACTTGTTCTCCTAAAGATTTTTTAGAAAGATATCCAAGACCTAGTGGTGCTGAATTAGCCGCAAAAGCGATATGTGATACTTTTTCAAAAACCAATGGTTCACTAATGGAAAAATTGATTAAATGTAATGAAAGTGTTAGAAAATTAAATAATAAATATATTTCAAAATGTGATTATCTTGAAAATGATTATTACGGAGCTGTTGCTTCATGTATTAGTATTGAAAAATACATTTTAAATTATGCTTATGTTTGTGATTGTGGAATAACTATATATGATAAATTAGGAAATATTAAATTCCAAACGAAAGATGATAAAGAATTATATAGTGATCCATATATTAATAAAATTGGTATTTCTTGGAATTTACCAGAATCACGAGTAATAGTTAGAAGAGATTATAGAAATAATCCAAATAATATCCAAGATAATAAATGTGTATCTTATGGAGCTATTACGGGTGAAAAATCGGCTATAGAATTTATAAAAACTGGACAATTTGAAATATCAGATGGTGATATAATAGCAGTATATAGTGATGGTTTTAAAAATTTTTTGCATGATGAGTATTTTATATTGCAAATACTTCATTTTGAAAAAGATGAATTTGAAAGATATATTGAAACTAAATCTAAACTTGATTATGAAAAATATGGTAAAGAAAAAACTTTAATATTATTTAGAAATTAAAGGTTGTTCTACTTCTTCCCTTAAGGCACCATTGAAAAATTAGTCGAACTAATCGACTTCTATATATAAGTCAATCAGAAATGATTGACTTTTTAGTGCTAAAAAATCATATAAAGGAATTTTTAAAGAAGAAATTGAAATTGAAGAATCTCTAGAATCGAGGTTAAGAGTAATATGTGATTTTTTAATACTACTCCAACAATAATAAATGGAAGCTTTGGATGAATTGATGAAACATTATATTTAAAAAGAAGATTTATGTCAATTATAGATTGGTGTCAATTTTTTGACAATTTAAATAATTTATGCTATTATCAGTATGTAAGCAAGAGAACTTGCATAAAATAAAAAAGAGGAACATTCGATTCTACAAGTGAATGTCGCCTCTAAAAAACTTAGTATTGACACTCAATCAAAGATGAAAGAGTGTCATATTTTTATTGCTATTACCAATAAGGTAAGGAGTAATAAAATGATAGCAATAAGACGAAGGACTTTTATTATAAAAGTTCTTTTCTTCATTGTATCCCTCCTTTCTTTCTCAAGATTGGAGGACGACACTCACATCAAATGTTCCTGTTAAAATTATATAATAAGTAAATTCATAAAACAAGCGAACAGATGAAAGTTTAATAACATACTTGAAAATTAAAATTAGAAATTCAATTTTAATAAGTAATAATATAATGTATATATGTTAAACTTAGAAATAAAAAACTAAAAATCTTTTTAAATTCATGATAGCATTATTAAAAATACTAATGACGATATTTATAAATTAAAAGACTTTTAATTTATATGAATTTATATTCTATATATTTGGTATTAATTGACATGAAAATTAAATTGTTTTATAATTAATTAGTAATGAAAAGTCAACGAATCAGTAATTTTAGACTTCTATTACTGATTTTTTTTATAGGAGGCATTTATGAACAAATTTACAAAAGAAATGGTAGTAGATTATGCTGATAAATTATTAATCGGATTAACAGAAGAAGAGATAAATATGGTTTTGGATGAATTTGATATTATAGATCAAAATATAGATTTAATTAATGATATTGAAAATATTAATACAGTAGAACCAATGACACATTGCCTAGATAATTTTGAGTGCGTGATGGGTGAAGATATAGTAGAAGAATCTGTTGATATAGATGATTTACTTTCAAACTGTGATGACTATATAAGCGATGAAATAAAAGTTCCAAAGGTGGTTGATTAATATGTATATGAATAAGAGTATTTCCGAAATACACGATGACTTAATTAATAAAAAAGTTAGCGTTGAAGAATTAATAAATGAGTCATTAGAAAAATCAAAAGAAGTAGAAGAAAAATATAATGCATTCGTTACAATTTTAGATAATGTAGAAGATGTAGAAATTACAAATGAACTTTTATCAGGAATACCTTATGGGGTAAAAGATAATTATTCGACAAAAGGCATTTTATCAACAGGATCTTCAAATACTTTAAAAGATTATATACCATTCTTTACAGCAACAGCTATAGAAAATATTAATAAAAAAGGCGCTGTTATGGTTAATAAAACAGCTATGGATGAATTTGGAATGGGTGGTACAGGTACAACATGTCATACAGGTGTAGTTTTAAATCCTTGGGATAAAACACGTATGTGTGCTGGATCAAGTGCTGGATCTGCTTGTGCTGTTGCGGCAGGAGTTTATCCATTCGCAACAGGATCTGATACAGGGGATTCTATAAGAAAGCCAGCAGCTTACTGTGGTATTGTAGGGTATAAACCAACTTACGGAATGATTTCAAGATATGGACTTTTCCCATTCGCATCAAGTCTAGACCACTGTGGAGTATTAACTCGTTCAGTTAAAGATGCTGCTATTGTCGTAGATGCTATGAAAGGAAAAGATAAAAACGATATGACTTCTTGGGATTCAAGTAATATTAATTTAACTAACTCTTTAACTGAAAGTATTGAAGGTAAAAAATTATGTTATATAAAAGAAATTTGTAATTTAGATAATTATCCAAATGCAAGCCAAGAATTAAAAGAACATTTAATCAACTTTCAAAATAAGATAGAAGAATTTAAAAAACTTGGAATTCAAATAGATGAAGTCAGCGTTGATAAAAAATTATTAAATGCTATTTCATCAAGTTATGTTGTAATTTCTTGTGCTGAAGCAACATCAAATATGTCTAATTTAACAGGAATTATTTTTGGACCAAGAGAAAATAAAAATAACTATATTGATATGATGAAGGAATATAGAACTAAAAACTTTTCGCCACTTATAAAAAGAAGATTTATAATAGGGTCATATGTTTTACAAGCTGAAAATAAAGATAGATACTTCCATAATGCTCAAAGAGTTAGAAGAATGCTAGTTGATGAATGGAATAAATTATTTGAAAAATATGACGCTGTTATATTACCAGTTGGAAGTGGCCCTGCAAAAAAACTAGATGAAGCAAATGAAATTTTAGAAGAATCAGCTTTAGAAGAACATTTACAAGTTGGCAATTTTGGTGGCTTTCCATCAATTACAATTCCAGATGGATTTGTAAATAAAATGCCAGTTGCTTTAAATATAACAGGTAAATGTTATGATGATGCTAATGTTTTAAATATAGCTTATAGTTTAGAAAAACAAATGGATTATAAAAATCAAATAGCAAAGGAGAATTAAAATGGAAAAATATAAAGTATTAATCGGCCTTGAAATGCACTGTGAAATAAGTAATACAAATACAAAAGTTTTTTCAAGAGCTAGAAATAGTTATAGTACATTACCTAACGGAAATATTAATCCTTTGGATATGGGATTTCCTGGAACACTTCCAGTTGTTAATAAAGAAGCTGTAAAAAAATCTCTTATGATGAGTCTAATTTTAAATTGTAAGCAACCAGAATATTTATATTTTGAAAGAAAAAATTATTATTATCCTGATTTACCAAAAGGATATCAAATTACTCAAGAAACAAAACCAGCGCCAATTGGTATATATGGATATTTAAATTATGAATGTAATGGTGAAAATAAATTGGCTAGAATTAATAATCTTCACTTAGAAGAAGATTCAGCAAGTACAGATCATTATGATGATTTTTCTTTAATTGACTATAACAGATCAGGAGTACCACTTTTAGAACTTGTAACAGAACCAGATTTTAGAAGCGCTGATGAAGCAGTTGCTTTTTTAGAAACGATGCGTTCTATTTATCAATATACTAATATAAGTGAAGCAGATAGTAAAAAAGGACAAATTAGATGTGATGTTAATGTTTCTATAATGGATAGTGCTTTAGATGAAAAAGATCCTAATAATTGGGGAACTAAAGTTGAAATAAAAAATGTCAATTCATTTGGAGGCGTTAGAGAAGCTATTAATTCTGAGATAAAAAGACAAATTGAATTAAAAGAAAATGGTACTTATGATGCTATGGAACAACAAACTAGAAGATATGATGAAGAAACAAATAGTACAATTTATATGAGAGGAAAAGTTGATGCCATAGACTATAAGTATTTTGTAGAACCAAACATTCCTAAAATAAAAATTGATCCAAATTGGGTTCAAAGTATAAAAAAAGAAATTCCAGAACTTGCATATGATAGAAAGAAAAAATATATGAATGAATATAATTTGTCAAATTATGATGCAACAATATTAGTTAAAGATAAAAGTATTTCTGATTATTTTGAAGAATGTATAAAATTTGGTTCAACACCAAAGGTGGCTTCGAATTGGATAACAAGTGTTATTTTAGGATTTATAAATAAATATGAAATTAAGATTGATAAAATATTTACAACACCAAAAATGCTGACAGAATTAATCCTTTTAGTAGAAAATGGTACAATTTCTTCTAAACAAGCTAAATTAGTTTTAGATAAATCATTGACAGAAAATAAAACTCCTACTGACATAGTCGATGAAGAAGGATTAAAACAAATAGAATCCGTTGATGAAATATTAAACGTAATAGTAGAAGTATTAGATGAAAATGAAGATGCTATAAAAACATATAAAAATGGACGTACTAATATAGTTGATTATTTAGTTGGACAGGTTATGAAAAAAACAAAAGGAAAAGCTAATCCTTCGATAACAAGAAGTAAAATGATTGAAGAAATTGAAAAAAGATAGAACATTCTATCTTTTTTAGTTGTAAATAAATTACTTGATTTACGATGTAAAAGTATTACGCGTAATTTACGAAATGTAAAGGTATTGGCTAATTAGGCACTTTTGTCTTGACAATGAAACCGGGGGGGGGTTATAATTTGAATATAGTAGGAGAACTACTTACTTATTAAAGGGAGGTAAAAAAATGGCAATGACAGGATTTGATCCAAGTGTTGTTGGAACATCAATTAAAGCAGTAGATAATGCATATAAAGAATTAGTTAACCAATTAGGTAATGAAATGCAAACAAAATTTGTAAATGGGATGGCTGATAAGTGGGCATGTGTTAATGCACAAACATTTTTTAGAGATGCTTTCAAACCATCTGTTGATGAATTAATTAATAATTCAAATAGAGTATTTGAAAGTGTTATTCAAGCTATGAATAGTGCTGGAAGAGCTTGGGCTAGTAGTACTGGTTCTTCATATTCTCAAGTTTCATTTTCAGTAATTGATAAAAAAATGGATATTGGAAATATTAGGGAAAATATTGGTGGAGTTAGAGGTATTGATTTACAATCAACAAATTCAGTAATTAATCAATTACCTGTAATAGCTACATCTGCTGGACAAGCTTTAACTAGTGCTCAACAAGCAGTTCAAAATTGTGGTTTTATTGGTGGAAATCAAGCAAGTAATTTAATTTCATCACTTGGAACTATAAAATCAAGAATTAATTCGGCTGTAACAGATTTAACTAATGAAGCTAAAAGTGCTATGGAACAAACCGTTTCTACTTATACAGATACTGAAGGTCAAGTTTCAAAAGCTTTTCAAGCTGAATAATCTAAGAACTACCTTGGTAGTTCTTAAATTATATAAAGGGTGATTTTATGAATATAAAAGTTAGTATATTAAAGACTGAATATGAAAAATTAAATAGATTAATAGAAGACTATAATTTTTCAATTCTAAATTTATATAATGAATTGTCTTTTTCAGAAAATTATTGGTATGATAAACACTCTTTAACTTTTTTTGACAATGTAAAAGTGGAAAAAAGAAAAAATTTAAATATGATTTCAGAATTAAATAATATAAAGGATATTTTTGGGTTACTTTTAAACGAATATAGTCAAATTGGTAATAATATTAGTTGCGTTATAGAAAATAAAAATATGGTTTTAAATCATATTGATGACTATATCAATAGAATTAGAGAAATTATTAACTTATATAATAGATTAAATTTATCTTTTAATCCTAAGGAAGCTAGTTATTTATATAATCATAAAAATATATTAGAAAATAATTATAGTAATATGCAAAGCATAAGAAACAATGTTAAATATTATTTTGAAAGAATAGAGAATATTGAACGAGAAGTAAATTTACAATTATCTAGAATTAATATTGAATATTTAAAAGAAACTAATTATAGCGGGGTATTATAATGAAAAGTATTTTAAATGAAGAAAATTTAAGACAAAGTATTGAAAAAATTCATATATATCAAAATGATGAAAATAATCAACTATCGAATATTAAAAATATTATGGATGGTATTGGATATTTTTATTTGTCACAAAATACAAGAAAAATAGATGAAATTAATTTAAATATGAGTAAAAAAATTACAACTATCAAAAATATACATTATAACAATATTTATGTTTTAAAGCATAATATATTTAAATATCAAAATATTAAAATACAAGTTGAAAGTAAATTTAACAATATAGTGGGGTAGCATATGAAAAAAGTAAAAAAGAAAAAGTATATTTCAAAAACTGTGTCTAAAACAAAATATAATATATCAACACCTACAAAAAGCATTAATTATGACAACTATAACAAATTAGCTGTTGATTTAAACTATATAAGAGTTAAATTTAATGAATTGAATAATAAATATCCAGAAGTTATAAATAATTTAAAGGCTTCAATTTTTATTGATAATCATACAATAAATGAAGATAATTTAAATTATATAAATAATGACAATATAAAGATAACTAATGAATTAACAAATATAGTTATTCCATCTATTAAAAATAAAATATATTAAAAAATTTTAAATTTATTATAAATATTGTTTTTAATTGGAAATAGAAAGGGTGGTAATTGTGATAATTTATTTATATTTAGAAGATAAACTATTAACTTTTAGATTACCTAATCAAATATTAGGAAGTTATTCTTTTGATGAATATGATGAAGAAGAAGATAAACTAATCAATATAGATGCTAAAGATAATAATTGGATTTTATATTCAACTAAAAATTCACAAATTTTAAATGGAAATAATATTATTCAAAATATTGTTTTAAAGCCTGATAATTTTTATGTTCTAAAAAGAAATAATAAAAACTATTTGATTTATACAACAAGTAGTTTTAATAATAACAATACACTTTATAAATTTGATGAAAAATTGAATTTGATTGTAGGGAATAGTAATGAATGTAACATAAATTATCAAATAGGTTTATTAAACGACTGTTTAATAAAAATACACTATGTGAATAATGTTTTAGTCCTAGAAAAAACAGGAAATAGATTAATTTATATCAATAAAAATGCCTTTAATTTAGCTTCTGTGAGACTTAATTGCGGTACAGAAATTGATATTTATGGTCTTAGAATATATATATTTAATAATATGGTTTTAATAAACAATCCGGCAAATAGAGTAAAAATAAATGTTCAAGCTTGTTTCTTAACTAATTATTTTATGCCAGAGTTTCAAGAACCTAAAAATATAGAAATAAAAGATATTGATTTATATAATAAAGATGATTATTTTTTAAAGTCTCCTAGAATTAGAAGATTGATAGAAACAAAAAATATAAAATTAACGTCACCTCCAAAGACAGAAGAAGAAAAAGATATGCCTTTAATTTTAACCTTAGGACCAATGTTTACTATGGGTATTATCTCCGTTGTTACACTAATAAGTAGTATATCAAAAATAATTTCAAAAGAAGCTACTATCGCGGAGTCAATTACATCATTAATTACAGCAGGTGCTATGTTATTATCTATGTTACTTTGGCCCCTGTTAACAAATTTTTATAATAAAAAAATTAAATCTAAAAAGTTAAAAGAATCAGTAGATAAATATGAAACATACTTAGAAGAAAAAAGAAAAAGTTTTGAAAAAGAAGAAAAAATTCAAAGAGATATTTTAAATGAAAATTTACTTTCAACAGAGGAATGTTTCAATATTATAAAAAATAAAAATATTAATTTTTGGAATAAAAGAATTGATCAAAATGATTTTTTGAATGTTAGAATTGGTAAAGGTAATCAACTTTTAGATATTAAACTTGATTATCAAGAAGATGATTTTATTTTAGAAAATAACACGCTTAGAGAAAAAATAGATAAAATGATTGAAGAATTTAAATATATTGAAAATGTTCCAATAGGTTATTCATTTTACGATAATCCTATAACAGCTATTATGGGAAATAGAAATAAATGTATGTCTTTTGTGGATAATTTATTATTACAACTATTATCTTTTTACACATATGAAGACTTAAAAATTGTTTTGTTTACAGATTCATTTAAAAAAGATAGATGGGAATATATAAAATATTTAAATCACAATTTTGATAATGAAAGAGATTTTAGATTCTTTTCATCAGACTATGAATCGGCAAAAACAATAATGGAATATTTAACTTTTGAACTAAATAATAGACTTAGTGTTGAAGGCGCTACATTATATAAGCCACATTATTTCATAGTTGTTGATGGTTATGATCGTGTAAAACAATTTGATTTTATAAAACAATTAACAGAAACAGATAAAAATCTAGGATTTACTTTGGTAATTATTGAACAAAAAATAGGTAATTTACCAAGTAAATGTAGTAACTTTATAACTATTGGTCAAAAAACATCAGGACTACTTAAAAACTCATACGAAAAACAAGAAAAAATAGATTTCATAGATGAAGTAAATAACACCTTTAATATGTTAGATATATCAAAATATTTAGCTAATATTCCAATTGAATTTGAAGAAGGAATTAAACAGTTACCAAATGCTATATCATTTTTAGAAATGGAGAAAGTTGGTAAAGTTGAACAATTGAATATACTAAACCGTTGGAATACCAATGACGCTACATCATCACTAAAGGCAGAAGTAGGTGTGGATGAAAATAATGAATTGATATATCTTGACTTGCATGAAAAATTTCATGGCCCACATGGTTTGATAGCAGGTATGACAGGATCAGGTAAATCAGAATTTATTATTACTTATATTTTATCTTTAGCTATAAATTATAGTCCTGATGATGTTGAATTTATATTGATAGATTATAAAGGTGGTGGTTTAGCTTTTGCATTTGAAAATAAAACTACTGGTATGTGTTTACCACATTTAGCTGGGACTATTACAAACTTAGATAAAGCTGAAATGGATAGAACATTAGTAAGTATTGATAGTGAAATAAAAAGAAGACAAAAAGTATTTAATGATGCTAGAGATAAATTAGGTGAAAGTACAATTGATATATATAAATATCAAAGATTTTATAAAGAAGGTAAATTGGATTTACCAGTGCCACATTTATTTATTATTTGTGATGAATTTGCCGAACTAAAAACACAACAACCTGATTTTATGGATAATTTAATTAGTGTAGCTCGTATTGGTAGATCACTTGGAGTGCATTTGATTTTAGCCACTCAAAAACCAAGTGGTGTTGTTAATGATCAAATTTGGTCAAATACTAAATTTAGAGTTTGTCTAAAAGTTCAAGATGAATCAGATAGTAAAGAAATGTTAAAAAGACCAGAAGCTGCTAGTTTAAAACAAACAGGTAGATTTTATTTACAAGTTGGATATGATGAATTATTCTTATTAGGACAATCAGGGTGGTGTGGCGCTAAATATTACCCATCCGATAAAATAGTAAAGCAAGTTGATAAAAGTATTAATTTTATTAATGATTGTGGTAATATTATCAGAAGTGCTGAGGCTGGTAGTAATCAAGTTGTTCAAAGTAATGGTGAACAATTATCAGCTATTGTTAATAATATAATTGAAGTATCTAATATTACTAATAAAAAAGCTACTAAATTATGGCTTGAAAATATACCTGAGATTATTATTGCTGATGATTTAGAAAAGAAATACAATGTAAATTATGAAAGATATAATCCAACAGCTATAATTGGAGAATATGATGCACCTGAAAATCAAGAACAAGGTGTTGTAACTTATAATTTGCTTTCTAATGGTAATACTGTAATTTATGGTATGGATGGTTCCGAAAGAGAGTCATTAATTAATACAATAATTTATTCATCTACTAAAAATTTTAGTGCTGATGAAATAAATTACTATATTGTTGATTATGGATCAGAATCATTTAGAAAATATTCAAAATTACCTCATTTAGGTGGAATAGTATTTGCATCAGAAGATGAAAAATATCATAATTTATTTAAATTGATAAGAGAAGAATTACAAAAAAGAAAAAAATTATTTGCTGATTTTGGTGGTGAATATACTAACTTTATCCAAAATAGTGAAACTAAATTACCAATATATACAATAATACTAAATAACTATGATTCAATTTATGATAGTAATCCTGAAATATATGATGAACTTCCTGATCTTATGAGAGATTCAGAAAGATATGGAATTATCTTTATTATTACTTGTAATGCTGTTAATTCTGTTCAAACTAAATTAACGCAAAATATTAATAATTCATATGCTTTAAAATTAAAAGATTCATCTGATTATAGTATGGTATTTGGTAAGAATACAAAAATAATACCAAGAAATATTAATGGTAGAGGATTAGTTATGTTGGATAATATTCACGAATTTCAAACTGCTAGCATAGTAAATAAAGACATGGATTTAAATAAATTTATTAATGATTTCATAAATAATGAGAGAATTAAAAATAAAAACAGTATTAATAAAATACCTACATTACCAGATATTGTTAGATATAATGATATTTCTAATTATATAAGGGGATTAAATTGTATTCCTATTGGTATCGAAAAAAATGAATTAAACGTTAGCTTAGTTGATTACACATCTAATATTGGTAATATTATTACTTCAAATAAACTTGTAAATATGGAAAAATTTGTTAAAAGTCTTTTAAATGTTTTCCACAATATAAATAATTTTGACACAATTATTTTTGATGTAAGTAATAGTTTAAAATTAAATAATCAAAATTATCCTAATTATTTTGTAAAAGATGTTGATAAAATGATGAATGTTGTAGTTGATTATGTGGAAAAAGAAATTAATAGCGGATCTAGCAAAGAAGGCGTTATTGTTATTTATGGATTAGATAAATTTATGACTAAGCTACAAGATAAATCTTTATTAGATAAATTACTTGAAACAGTTAAAAATTATGAACATATGAGTGTGATTATAATTGAAAATGTTTTAAAAATTAAAAAATATAATTTTGATACTTGGTTTTCAACATATTTTAATGTTAATGATGGTATATGGATTGGAAGAGGAATAGCTGATCAAAATTTACTTCATTTAGCTTCAATAACAAAAGACATGACAGTTGATATTAAAAATGACATGGGATATTATGTCAGCGAAGGAGTAGGCGTTAAAGTTAGATTTATAGATTTTATAACGGAGGATAACAATGAAAAATAAAGTTTTAGTAAAAGTAATGATGCCAGAAATGGATTTAACATTTGATATTTTTATTCCAGTTAATGAATTAGTTTGGAAAATAAAAAAATTGATAATTAAATGTGTTTCAGATATTACCTGTTATCCATTAGATATAAAAGAAGAATATTATTTAGTAAATAAAAGTAATGGTAATTTTTATAATAATAATGATGTTGTTATAAATACAGATATTAGAAATAGTACCGAATTAATATTAGTGTCAAAAGTATAAAAAATATTATATAGAAGAGGAGAAATTTTATGACTTATGAAAAATTTTTACCAATAGGAACTGTTGTTATATTGAAAGGAGGTTCTAAAAGGTGTATGATTACCGGTTTTTGCGTAACTGGTGATAAAGATGAAAACATGTATGATTATTGCGGTGTTTTATATCCAGAAGGAGTTTTATCATCTAATCAAACTTTGATGTTTAATCATAATCAAATAGATAAACTTTATCATTTAGGTTTTATTGATGATGAGGAAAAACAATTTAAATTGAAATTAAATGAAATTATAAATAATACTAAGAGTGATATTTCAAATAATAATCAACAAATAAATAATATAACAAATCAATCTAATAATATAAATTAAGAAAATATCATTGATTTATAATAAAATAGAAAAGGAAGTGAGTTATGTCTGATGTAAGTAAGATATCAGGTAATATAACACCAAATTTGAACAATTTTGGTAATATAGTTAAAAAGTCAATATCTAATAGTGTTACAGGCTTACAAGGCATGCCTCAAGACCAAGTAACTTCAACAGTGGATTTGTCATCTTTTGTAGATGTTAAAGAAAATATTACTGATGCATTTCAAAAATTCTCTGTTTCTTATGATGAGACGGCTACTAAAATAGCTGATAAGGCAGAAAGTAAAATAGGTGAAATGCTTAGAAAACTGGATTCTTATCAAAAAGAAGCTAATGATTGGTGGAACAATGAAGCAAAGCCATTCTTTGATAAAGCCGCAAAAAATATTGAAAAGGCATACATAGAGTCAGCTGCTATTCAAACTAGAGTTGATAGTACAGCAGCGACAGCAGTATTATCAGTTGGTGAAGGTATTTTTAAAGTGGGAGAGTGGGTTGTAGATGGAGGCGCTATAGTTGCAACAGCATGTGATTCCCTTCAAACCTTGGCTATTGATTTAGGAAAATACGTTGGATGTAAAGTAACTAATCAAGAGTTTGAATCTGAAACAGCTAAAATGTGGAATAATACAAAAGATTTTGTTTCAAATGACTTTGTTGGTGGAGCATTTGATAAATTTTATGATAATACAAAAGTTGGAAATTATTTAAAGAAAAGTTCCTATGCTTTTGATAATACGCGTGAATTTGGTAAAGGATTTGGGGAAGCTATTGGTGTAATAGCTATATCTGCTTTAACATTTGGAGCAGGTGGTGCAGCAATAGGAGGTGCAGGTGCAGCTGGATCTGCTGGTGTTTTTGGAAGTAGTGCAGCGCAACTTGGAGTAACAGCCGGTGCAGTAGGATTTGGTAAAGGATCAGAAAAAGCATGGTCTGATGGTGCTGGTATAGCTGAGGGATTAGCTACTGGTGCAGCTACTGGTGCTTGGGAAGGATTTCAATGGTTTATTGGTGGTAAAATTGGTGGCTCTAACATTGCTGGTGAGTCTCATAAAGTATTAAATAGTTTATCAAGAATTGTTTTAGATGGTATAGATGGTGGTGTGGAAGGATTCACACAACCAGTTATTAATTCAATATATCAAAAAGGATATTATGATGAAAATGATATTTATGTAGAATTTGATGAAGAAGATAATTATGTTGACAAAGTAAAAGAATTATATGATGATAATGGTGGATGGAATAGTGTTCGTCAAGGATTTATAATGGGATCTGTTATGTCTGCACTTGGTGAAGTATCAGGTGGAGTCAAACAACTTAAAAATGAAGGTAAAACAAAACCTAATAAAATTGATAATGATGTAAAAATAAAATCAGTTGATAGTGGTCAAAATAAAAATACAATAACATTTGAAGAATATCAAAATATGAAAAAAGAAGTTGATGTTAAATCTTTACAAGAAAGACTTGATAAATTAAGAAAAATAATTGATACTGATGAATATAGAAGGTATACTGAAAGAAATAAACAACATGAAGCTCAAGTTTTAAGACCTGATTTTGACAATATAGATAAAGAAATAGCTTCAATTGAGACCAAATTAGCGAGTAATCCTATTTCTAAAAAAATAGAAAAAACATTAAAAGATGAAATCAATTCTTTGATAAATAAAACTGATGATGTTGAAACAAAAGCTAGAAAATTATATGTTGAATTGAATAAAAGAGTTTCCTATGATTTTAATTATATTAAGGGTAATAAGGAAGTACAACAAGAACTTTTAAATAGAAAAGTTACATTTGATAATATGAAAAATAACGAGGTTGTATGTAAGGGTTGGTCAGATTTATTTAATGAACTTTTAAAAGATAATGGTATTGATTCTAAAATCGTTTCTACATCTAAAAAATCGCATTATTGGGTTGAAATTAATTTAGAAGATAGTATAATAATTGCTGATGCAACAGATGCTTTAGGTATTGGTGGACCGGATTTAAGTAATTGCAAGAATGGATTTTCAACATTGGGGTTTGTTAAGACACATAAAGGTATGTCAAATACAAGATTAAAAAATATGTATGATAATAATCCAGGAGTTGAAGAGGCGGTTAAGAGCCAATGGAAAAAAGTTGATAGTAAAATTGAATATAATAATAATGGGGCTTATTTAGAAGACATTGTTGAAAAATCAAGAGAATTATTTGGAAAAAATAATTCAAACAATGATACTAGTTTATTTAAACTAGATATTCCAGATAAATCAGATGGTTATAGCTTATTTGGTTATTTGAACAAGATGAAAGAAATTACTGGAAATAGTACTGCAAATATAAATTATGGATTTTTCAAAAATGGTAATAATTACGAGTTTACAACAATACTTACCGAAAATAATAATTATATGGTATGTAATAATTCAATTGGAAAGAAAATATTTGATAATTTTATAGATTTTGATAATTTTCTTCATTCAAATAATATTTCAAGATGATGATAGGGATGATAATTTATGGATAAAATAATTGAACTTTTAGAGCGTAAAAAAGGCAAAATAAATACAGATTTAGATTTAGAAAAATATAATCATATAAAAGAAATTATTAAACATGAAGATATATTTTTTTATCTTGATATGTCAACAGTACTTGGGATTTTAGAATTTTTAGATGTAGAACCTGATGAAAGATTAAAGTTATATTATTCTTTAACTTCAATGGAAAATTATGAAAAAAATATTCCAAATGTTAGAATTATTAATGGAAAAAAATAGAAAAAAATGGAAATTATTTTTCCATTTTTTTATATTCTTCTAATGTTTTATTATTTTCATGTAAATATTTAGCTAATTTCTTTCCAACATATCTATAATGCCAAGGTTCATATTTAAACCCTGTAATTCTTTCTTTATTTTTAGGATACCTTAAAATAAAACCATACTTATGAGCATTTTTTATCATCCAATTAAATTCTTTTGATTCTTCAAATAAATTATAATCATCATTAGACCCCATTACATCAACTGCTAAACCTGTTTGATGCTCAGAGTGACCTGGTTTAGCAGATGCTTTTAAAGCATAATCTAAGCCTTTTTCTTTTACATAATAATTAAATAATTCATCTTGATATTCATAACTTCTATAAGCGGATACAGCAGTAATATTATATTCCTTTTTTTTAGCATCTCTACTTAAAGCTTCAAAATTAATAGCAGCACATCTTCTCAAAAACTTATTTTGATTGGAGTATATAACATCTAATTTTATTAAATCATCAGGTTTATAATTACTATTTAATTTATTATTTTTATTAACTAAAACATCAATTTTATTAGGGTTATCAATTGTCTTAACATTTTTATAAAATTTAGGCCCAAAAATATTTAAATCCTTAGTATAAAAAAACAAAATAAGTAAAATGAGAATAAAATAAAAACAAAATTTAAAAAATTTTAAACTCATAATCTCACCACTATATTATATGAAAAAATGTTAAGTAGTTTACTTAACATAATATTCATAATACTCTTCAAAAGTTAAATTCTTTTCAAATATCATTTTAGCAGCTTCAATTCCAACGTATCTATAATGCCATGACTCATATATATATCCTGTTATATTAACTTTATCCTTAGGATATCTTAAAATAAAACCATATTTATAAGCATTCTCTTTTAACCAAGTAAATTCCTTAGTTGTTTCAAAATTTCCAAGAGTTGTAGTAGGAGTAGTAACATCAAAAGCAAGACCTGTTTGATGTTCAGAATAACCAGGACGAGCTGAATAAGTATCAGCTTTATTATAACCATCAACAGAAGCATAATTTTCATATAATGAATTTTGTGTTTTAAAACTTCTGTAAGGTGATCTAATATATAGATTTAAATTTTTATTTTTAGCGTCTTTCCACATTTTTTTATAAGCGTCATATACAGTACTATTTAAATACTTACCACTAACTCCATAAGTGGATTCTATTTCAACTAAATCACTAGGAATATAGTCATCATCTAACTTGTTATATTTATTAACTAGAATTAAAAAGCCCTTAGATAAATCAGTCTTTTTAACGTTAGTATAATAATTATAATCTCTACCACTATTAACCATTGTAATAATATTACTTACATCATCACTATCATAAGCTAAATATCTATCTAAATTATCCATTTTAAAATATTTGCTTTTCATTAAAGAAATGGTTTTATCAGTATAAGTTATATTTTTATCAAAAAAGTTATTATTAACAACATAAATAATATCATCTAAATTAAAATTATATACATTCATAAATTCAATATATTTATCTAAATTATCTTCCTTAAAATCTTTATTTTTTATCAGTTCAATATATTTTTTATTATAATCATAATTTAATAATTTCTCTGGATCTTTTAAATTATTTATAATTTTAATATCACTATTAGAATAACCTACATTTTTAAATTTATCGTTTAAAGATATAGGTTTATTAGAAATTAAAAAGATGATAATTAAAATAATTAATATAATAACTGGAATAATAAATACACTTTTCTTTAGTTTTCTTTTTTTCATTTTATCACTTATCCTCATATTAAATTATAACACGTATAATAAAAAATGTTAAATAAATATATTAAACAAAATAAAAAAATTTAGAAATTATGTCTATAATATTAATAAAATCTAGAAGGTCACAAAAAAAGTTAATTATTTATTAACTTTTTTCAATATAATATGCATAGTATTCATCGTAAGTGATATTTTCTTTATGTATTTTCAAAGCCATATCTTTTCCAACATATCTATAATGCCAAGGTTCATAATCATATCCAGTTATGTCCTCTTTTCCTTTTGGATATCTTAAAATAAAACCGTATTTATAAGCATTTTCTTTTAACCATTTACTTTCATTTGAATCATCAAAATTATCCATTGTACTATTATAAGTTACAATATCAAGCGCTAAACCTGTTTGATGTTCAGAATATCCAGGACGAGCTGCATATAAATCAGCCCATTTTTCACCATTTTTAGTAGCATATCTGTTCCATATACTATCTTGGTCTTCATAAGACCTATAAGAAGCATTAACAATTAAATTAAGACCTTTTAATTTAGCTGCTTTATACATTTCTATAAAAGCATCAACAACTTCTTTATTCGCTTTATTATCAGCAAAAGCATAAGTTGTACCAATATTTATTATGTCAGTAGCTTCATAAGATTTATCTAAATGATAAAATTTATTTATTAACATTAAGTTTCCTAAACTTGTATCAGTTTCTTTAATAGCGTCTTCATCATACCATTCATAGTCTGCTCCTACATTAACAATACTTACAACATGTGACATTTTATCATTTTTATTTTCTTTATAATAAGCCAAATATCTATCTAAATTTTTATATAAAAAGTATTTTTGTTTTACAAAAGAAACTAGTGATTTACTATATTTTTTTGTTAAAACGTCATCAATTTCTTTATCTTTAAGTTTAAGTATTATTTTTATTTCACTATCATCATAACCAATTTTACCTAATTTATATTCATAACTATTTATATATTTTATGTATTTAAAACATCCAATACTTGCTATTATGATAAAAATAATAAGTCCAATTAAAATATAAAATGATTTTTTTAATCTTCTTTTTTTCATAGTATCACCTAATTTAATTATAACAAATATTTAAAATAATACAATAAATTTTATAAATAAAGCCATAATATGAATAGGTGAAAAATATGAATTTAATTTTTTTATGTATAAAAATATTTTTTGTAAGAATTTTAGATGTATCACTTGGAACAGTAAGATCAATTGTAACTATAAAAGGACAAATTAAAGTAGCTAGTATAATTGGTTTTATTGAAGTCTTTGTATGGTTTGTAGTTGTAAAAGAAGCTTTGAGCACAACAAATAATAGTATTTTTATAGCTATATCATATGCTTTTGGCTTTGCAACAGGAACATATATTGGTGGTTTAATATCTAATCGTTTTATAAAAATTAAACTTGGTATTACAGCTATATTATCAAAAAAAGATAATGAATTAGTTAAAATGATTAGAAAAAATGGCTTTGCTGTTAGCGTTATAGATGTTAAAGGACAAAATTTATTAGATTCAAAATATATGCTTTTTATTGAAATAGAAAGTGATAGGTATAATGAATTAACTAAATTAATAAAAAATTTAGACAATAATGCTTTTATTGTTGTAAATGAAACTAAATATGTTCATAATGGTTATTTTGCTAAATAATAATTGATTTAATCTTAAAAAAATGTTAAAATTACTTTGTAAAGCAATTATGAAAGATAAGTAATAAATATGTTATTTAATAGAGAGTTAGTGTTAGGTGGAAACTAATAGTAATAATTTATGAAATCTACTTTCTAGTGAAATTAATCATTTCCGGGTAAAACCGTTATCTAAATTAAGCTATTAGTAGGATGGTACCGCATTTTTTATGCTCCTATACTGATAGCTTTTTTGTAGGAGGAAATTATGAGTGATGGAATAGTAACCTTAATTAGAAATAGTACATTATCTGAAAATGATGATTTATCTATTAGTCAAGCAGAATGTTTTGATATTATGGTTGGTAATAAATTTGTTGGTGTTATCTCTTATAGATATCATGGTGACTTACATTATATTGATTATGGAGGTAATATTAATTACCGGATTATAGAAAAAGAAAGAGGACATGGTTACGCTAAAAGAGCTTTAAAAATTATGCTTAATATTTTGAAGTATAATACAAAGTTTGATGAACCTTTATATGTTGCATCAACTACATATAATGATGACTATTTAAATGTGGCAACCGAGTGTGGTGGTAAATTAATATATGAAGGTCTTGTTCCAGATAATTTAATATCACCTAAAATAGATCAAGAAATGAAAAATATAAAATTATATGAATTTGTAATTGAAAAAGAAAGGAAGAAAGAAAATGATAGACATAAAGTTAATTAGAGAAAATAAGGAATTAGTAAAAGAAAATATAAAGAAAAAATTTCAAAATCATAAATTAGTTCTTGTTGATGAAATATATGATTTAGATTTAGAATTTAGAAAAGTTAAACAAGAAGTGGAAAAATTAAAAAGTGATAAAAATAACAAAAGTAGCGAAATAGGATCTTTAATGCGTGAAGGAAAAAAAGACGAGGCAAATAAAATAAAAGAAGAAATAGTAGCTTATAATGAAAAAATTAATGAATTAGATGAAAAACAAGTTTCACTTGAAAAAGAAATAAAAGAAAAAATGATGGTTATTCCAAATATAATTGACTCTTCTGTACCAATTGGTGAAGATGATACTAAGAATGTCGAAATTGAAAAATTTGGTGAGCCAGTTGTTCCAGACTACGAAATTCCATATCATGCTGATATTATAAATGCATTAAATGGAATGGATAAGGATGCTGCTGGAAGAACAAGTGGTCAAGGTTTTTATTATTTACTAGGAAATATAGCAAGACTTCATGAAGCAATGCTTGCTTATGCTAGAGATTTTATGATTGATAAGGGATTTACGTATGCAATACCACCATTTATGATTAGAAAAAATGTTGTAGAAGGCGTTATGAGTTTTGAAGAAATGGATGCTATGATGTACAAAATTGAAGGTGAAGATTTATATTTAATTGGTACTAGTGAACATTCTATGATTGGTAAATTTAAAGATCAAATAATAAAAGAGGAAGAACTTCCTATTGCTATGACTTCATATTCTCCATGCTTTAGAAAAGAAGGTGGATCTCATGGACTTGAAGAAAGAGGACTTTATAGAGTTCACCAATTTGAAAAACAAGAAATGATTGTTTTATGTAAAGAAGAAGATGCAATGAATTTTTATAATAAGATGTGGAAATATACAGTTGACTTTTTCAGAAGCTTAGATGTTCCTGTTAGAACACTTGAATGTTGTAGTGGTGATCTTGCTGATCTTAAAGTAAAATCTTGTGATGTTGAAGCATGGAGCCCAAGACAACAAAAATATTTTGAAGTTGGATCTTGTTCTACATTAGGTGATGCACAAGCTAGAAGACTTGGAATAAGAGCTAAAGGTAAAGATGGAAATTATTATGTAAATACCTTAAACAATACTGTTGTAGCAACTCCAAGAGGGTTAATTGCTGTTATTGAAAACAATTATCAAAGTGATGGATCTATAAAAGTTCCAAAAGTATTACAACCTTATATGGGAGGAATAGAGGTTATAAAATAAAGTATAATATGTTAAATAGATAAAAATTCGTAAGAGATTATTATTTGACATCAAAAAAAAGATATTAATTTATCTTTTTTTTGTTAAAATTTTTACATCGTGATTTAAATTAGCTTCTATATTTTTGCTTTGCTCGAAGAATAAATAATTCTCTATGCTTTCTGCTTCTAAATATTTAATCATGTTAGTAATACTATCATAGTTTTTATAAATATCATATAAAGGTAGACTTAAATTATCAAAAAAACTATATATGGATTCTAATTCTTCATTATATAAGCTTTTATTTATTTCAATTATAATTTTAGAATCAGTCAAATTAACAAGGTTTTTAATATATAACATATTTGTTAAATTTATGTCTTTGACATTTAAAATAATAATAGGACTATTAATGTCAATACTATCTAGAAAGGTATTAATTTTTTTATAATTTTTTAAAAGACTTTCTTTTAATTCTATTGCTGCTTTATATTTATCTAATTTTGGATATAGGTATAAGCTATTATTGTTTTCAACAAAAGATAATATAGTATTGCTAAGTTTATTAAAACATATATTTAGATAAATAGAATTTTTAAAATTAGTTAATTTAGTAAAAGGATCATCTAAATCAATTATTACAATATCACCATTAGGACGACATATAATATTATTTAGTTTGTAATCAAGGGGATAAATTTTTTTATCAGTTAAGTTTTTAGAAGCTTTTACTATATTCCTAGAAATTTTTATTTTTTCTTTCTTATTATATTTATTCATGACTTTATCTAAAGTTTCTCCTTCTACAAAATCATAATTAGTTGCCGCTATTTTATCGTTAATATAAATAAAGTTATTTATGTGATAACATCCATCTATTTTATTTATTCTTGATTTTAATTTGTTTAATTTATATTTATTGACATAAAAAGTACATCTGTGATAATCTTTTTCCCATTCTTTATAATATATTTTAAATGCTTGGTTTCCGGATTTATACACTTTTCCATATGAACCTGACCCTATATACTTTAAATTATCCGTTTTAAATGTTTCCATAACAAATGTTCCTTCCGTTTATGAATAGATATTATAACACATATCTTGAAAAAATAAATAATTATTGATATAATTTAGAAACATTCATGAATATAATATAAAAGAGGCGAGATTTATGAATATTACAACAAAATCACTGCTTAAAAGTTTTATAGTTAACCTTTTTTTATCAATTGTCAAAGTAATTTCAGGAATATGTGGTAAATCTAGTGCTTTAATAGCTGATGGAATTCATTCTTTTAGTGATTTATCTACAGATGCAGTTGCCATTTTTGGAAATAAATATGCTTTAAAACCAGCAGATAAAGAACATCCATTTGGACATGGTAAAATAGAATATTTAACTTGTTTAATTATAGGAACAGTTATTTTAATTTTAGGAATAAATATAATTTTATCATCATTTAAAATAGATATTGTAAAACCTAGTTATATAGTTATTTTAGTTAGTATATTTACAATTATTGTTAAGGTTTTTTTGTATAAATATCTATTAAAAATAGGCTATAAATATAATAATGCTATTTTAATTACAAGTGGCAAAGAAAGTAGTGCAGATGTAATTAGTTCTATATTTGTTTTAATATCTAGTATTTTAATGCAATTTGATAACAAAATTTTAAATTATTCCAATATTATAGCTACTATAATTGTTGGAGCATTTATTGTAAAAACAGGAATAATTATTTTAAATGAAAATATAAGTACTATATTAGGAGAAAGAGAAATTAGTGTTGATGATATGATAGAAGTTATAAATCAAGATCAAAATATAGATTCCATTGATAATTTTATTGTTATAAAAAATGGACCATATTTTCAAATAACAGGTGAAGTTAGTATGAATCCGAATTTAAAACTTAAAGAAGTTCATGATGTTGTTGATAATATTGAACAAAAATTAAAAGATATAGATTCAAGAGCTAGATATATAAATATTCATGTTAATCCAACAAAGGAGTCTTAATTATGCCAGAATTACCAGAAGTAGAAACTGTAAAAAATAAATTAAAACAATTAGTATTAAATAAACAAATAGTTAAAGTTAATGTATTATACCCAAAAATTATAGAATATCCAGATGTTTCTAAATTTAAGAAACAACTAGAAAAACAAACTATAAAAGATATAAAAAGAAGAGGAAAATGGTTAATGTTTGAACTTAATGATTATTATCTATTAAGTCATCTAAGGATGGAAGGTAAGTACGTTATTAGAAATAAAGATGATGTTTATGATAAGCATGAACATGTAGAATTTGTTTTCTCTGATAATAAAACTTTAAGATATAAAGATACAAGAAAATTTGGAAGAATGTATTTATATAAAAAAGATGAAGTTTTAAATAATAAACCTTTAAATGAACTTGGACTAGAACCATGGGACTCTAATTTAACGATTAATTATTTAAGAAAGAAAATGGCTAAAAAAAGATTACCTATAAAAACATTACTTTTAGATCAAAGTATAATGGTAGGACTTGGTAATATATATGTTGATGAAGTTTTATTTTTATCATCACTTAATCCTAATTTAAAATATAATGAATTAACAGATGCTGATTTAGAAAAAATTATTGATAATTCAAAAATAGTTTTAGAAAAAGCTATAAAAATGGGTGGTACTACTATTAGAACATATGAATCAAGTGAAGGTGTTCATGGAATGTTTCAAGATAAGTTGTTAGTTCATAATCAACAAGTGTGTAAAAAGTGTGGTAGTGAAATTGTGAAAACCAGAATTGGTGGTAGAGGAACTTATTATTGTCCTAAATGTCAAAAATAAAAAACTATGAAATCTACATAGAAAAATTAGTCTAGTTTTTGCTAGACTTTTTTCTTTATAAGAATTAAAATTTATGATAAAATTATAGATAGGTGAATATGATGGATAGAATAATTATGCATATAGATGTTAATAATGCTTTTTTATCTTGGACAGCAGTTTATCTACTTCAAAATGGTTCAAAATATGATATTAGAAATAGTTATGCTGTTATAGGTGGTGATGAAAAAGCTAGAAGAGGTGTAGTTTTAGCTAAGTCAATGCCTGCAAAAAAACTTGGTATTAAAACAGGTGAAACATTATATACTGCAAGAAAAAAATGCAAAGCATTAAAGACTTACCCTATGAATTATTCTTTTTATCAAAAAATGTCTAAGTCATTATTTGATTTAATAAGAAATTATTCACCAGACATAGAACAAGCTTCTATAGATGAATGTTATCTAGATTATACTAATGTAAGAAATTTATATGGGAATCCATATGAATTTGCTCAAAGATTGAAAAAAGAGGTAAATGAAAAATTGGGTTTTACAATTAATATTGGAATTGCTAATAATAAACTATGTGCTAAAATGGCTAGCGATTTTGAAAAGCCCAATAAAATTCATACCTTATATAATTATGAAGTAAAAGAAAAAATGTGGCCTCTTCCTATTAATGAATTATTTGGAATAGGAAAAAAATCCACAGAAAAACTTTTAAAATTGAATATTAAAACAATTTCTGATTTAGCTAATGCCGATATAAAAAAATTAATTCCCTATTTTAAAAATCAATCTAGGTTAATGATCGATTGGGCTAATGGAATAGATGATAGAAAAGTTATAACAAAAGAAGTGGCATATAAAGGTATGAGTAATGAAATAACTTTACAAAGTGATATAACAGAAAAAACTAAACTATATGAACACCTATTATTTTTGTCAGATAAATTAGCGCTTAGAATAAGAAAAGAAAATAAATATGCAACAGTAATATCGGTAACATTAAAAGATAAATACTTTAAAAGAAGAAGTCATCAAAAAAAGATTGATAAACCTGCTAATACAACTGAGGCAATATATGAAAATGCTAAAAAAATATTAGATGAGATGTGGAATGATGATTCAGTTAGATTAATAGGTATTAGACTTGATAAATTAACTGATAAAATTGTTATTCAAAAATCTCTTTTTGATGATGAAATAAAAGAAGATAATTTAAATTTAGAAAAAACAGTTGATAAATTAAAAGAAAAATATGGGATGAAAGTTATAGGAAGAGCATCCCTAAAAGATAGAAAAGACGTGAGAAGATGAATCAAGATATAATTGTAGAAATAAGTAAAAATTTAAATTTAAAGGTTAGTCAAGTTGAAAAAACACTTAATTTACTAATGGAAGGAAATACAATTCCTTTTATAGCAAGATATAGAAAAGAAGTAACAGGAGCATTAAGTGAAGATGAAATTAGAAGTATTAACGAAGTATACGAATATCAAGTTAATTTGTTAAAGAGAAAAGAAGATGTTATAAGATTAATTGATGAGAAAGGACTACTTACAAAAGAGTTAGAAGATAAAATAATGTCTTGTTTTAATCTAGTTGAAGTAGAAGACTTATATAGACCATATAAAGAAAAGAAAAAGACCAAAGCAACCGATGCTATTAATAATGGACTAGAACCACTTGCTAAGATAATCATGTCTGGTAAAGAAAAAAACATAGAAGAAGTTGCTAAAAGATTTGTTAATGATAAAGTAAAAACTATTAGTGATGCTATAGTGGGGGCAACATATATTATTGCTGAATGGATTAGTGATAATGCTTATTATAGAAAATGGATAAGAAATTATACATTTAGAAATGGCAAAATAGTTACCAAAGTAAAAAAAGATAATAATGATATAAATAAAGTTTATGAAATGTACTATTCTTATGAAGAAGAAATAAAAAGAATAAAACATCATAGAGTTTTAGCAATTAATAGAGCAGAAAAAGAGAAAGTTATAACTGTAAATATAGATGTAAATAAAGAAGACATATTTACATATTTAGAAAGTAAACTTGTTAAAGAAAAAAATGCTTCATATCAAATTATTGTGGATGCTATAAAAGATAGCTATAAAAGATTAATATTTCCATCAATTGAAAGAGAAATTAGAAGTTATTTAACTGAAAAAGCTGTGGAAAAAGCTATCGAAAATTTTGGACAAAATTTAGAATCTTTATTATTAACACCACCAATAAAAGAAAAGATAGTATTAGCTTTTGATCCAGGGTATGTAAATGGATGTAAAATAGCTGTAATTGATAAAACAGGTAAATATCTTGATTCTACGGTAATAAAACCATTTTTAAAAAATAAAACAGATTTAACAAAAGATAAAGAAGAAATTGTTAAATTAATAAAAAAATATAATGTTGATATTATAGCAATTGGGAATGGGACAGCTTCTCGTGAATCAGAAAAATTTTGCTCAGAATTAATTAAAGAAAATAATTTAAATACAAAATATGTTATTGTATCAGAAGCAGGAGCCTCTATTTATAGTGCATCAGAACTTGCTATAAAAGAATTTCCAGACTTAGCTGTTGAAAAAAGAAGTGCTGTTAGTATTGGAAGAAGATTACAAGATCCACTTTCAGAGCTTGTTAAAATACCTCCTGATGGAATAGGAGTTGGATTATATCAACATGATATAGCAGGTAAAAAATTATCAGAAAGTTTAGATTTTGTTGTTTCTAAGGTAGTAAATAGTGTAGGAGTTAATATTAATACAGCATCCCCTTCCATTTTAAAATATATATCTGGTATCACTAAAAAAAATATTGACAAAATTATTTCATATAGAGAAGATGCTGGTGAAATAAAATCAAGAGATGAAATAAAAAAGAAAAAAATATTAAGTGATAAAGTATATGAACAAGCAATTGGTTTTTTAAGAATTACAAATGGGGATAACATCTTAGATCAAACAGCTATCCATCCAGAAAGATATGAAACAGTTATGGAATTTTTAAAACTTCTAGACTTAAATATCTCTCATATAGGAACAAAAGAATTAATAAATAAATTAGATAATATTGATTTAGAAGAATATACTAAAAAATTAAATATAGATATATATACTTTAACAGATATTATAGAAGATTTAAAAAAACCAAATAGAGATCCACGTGATTTAATAGATGCTCCAATTTTGAAGAGTGATGTTTTAGAATTAAAAGATTTAAAATTAGGAATGAAGTTACAAGGTACTGTTCGTAATGTAACACCTTTTGGAGCATTTATAGATATTGGACTTCATGATGATGGACTTGTTCATATATCGAAAATGTCAAAACAATATATTAAAGATCCAACTGATGTAGTTAGTGTTGGTGATATAGTTGATTGCTATGTAATAGATATAAATCAAGAAAAAGAAAAGGTTTCTTTAAGTTTAATTGAAGAATAAAAAATTGTTAAAAAAATACTAGGCTTTAATACCTAGTTTTTATTAGGATTATGATTAAATGTAAATAATTGTCAACAAAAATTAATAATGTTTGATAATTATAAATTTTGGTGTTATACTAAAAATGTAATATAAAATCGTAAAGGTGGTGAAATAATGAAAGAAGCTACAGGAGAAGCAAACATGACAGTAGTAACAATTATCTTAATTGCGGCAATTGTTGCAATCGCTACACCATTAATAACTAATATGATGAATAGCACAAAACAAAAAGCGGAATGCATGAGTAATGGTGGTGTTTGGGAAAATAACACATGTAAAAATTCATAAAATGAGGTATAAAATATGAAAGAAGCGATAGGTAGTATTCCATTATACAATTTTATAATTATATTTATAGTCATTACCTTTGGCTTTTTATCTGCTACACTTATGTACTACAAAGCTTTCAAGTTAAATAGTAAAATAGCTTATTCCTTAGAAAAATATGAAGGGTATAATGATTTATCTTCTAAGGAAATTAATAAAAATTTGGGAACATTAGGATATCGCGTTGGTAGTACTAATGATTGTCCTGTTAAACAAGGAAATAGAATAGGTACATCAGGAATTAATTATCCTATTTGTATTTATGAAATAACTAGAAAAGATAGTGCATATTTTAATTATGGGATAATTACATATATCTATTTAGATATTCCTCTTATAGGAGGTACCTTTAAAATCCCAGTATATACTGAATCTGAAAAGATTTTTAAATTTTCAAGTTAGAGTGGTGAATTTATGAGAGAAGCAATAGGAACAACATATGTACTAAATTTTATTATTGTATTTTTTGTAATATTCATTGCTTTTTTTGTTGGTAGCATGGTATATACAAAAGCTTTTAAAGTAAAAAATAAAATAATAGATATAATTGAATATTATGATGGTGAGGTAGTAGATGGATCTAATAGTTTAAAATCAGGACCACTTACTGATATTAATAATAAATTAGGATCAATAGGATATAGAATAGCTAATAACAATCAAAATAATTGTGATAATAATAGATTTACGGATAAAGGTGGTCAAATAGTTAATAAAGGTAATTCTAATTATAGATATTGTATATATAAATTTAAAGAAAATAGAGGAACATATTATGGAGTTGTAACATATATGTATTTTGAAGTGCCAATTATAGGTGCTAAATTAGAACTTCCAATATATGGTGAAACGAGAACATTTATTAAATTATAAAAGGGGTGATTAGATGAACGTAATTATTTCTAATAGATATCAATCTGTTTTAGAACAACTAGACATTGATGTTATAAAAACATTGAATGGTGAATTTGATGTAGATGACATAATAAATCAATTTCAAAATTTTTTCTTTCAAAGAATGATTTTAGATATAACAGCTATTAAAGGATATAAAGATATTAAAACACTACAAAAGTTGTCTATATCATTAGATATGGATAAAGTAATATTACTTTTAGATGATTCAGTTGATGATGGGTCAGGTGACTTTTTATCAAAATTAATATCAATGGGTATATACAACTTCACTAAAAATGTTGAAGGAATAATGTATTTATATAATAACCCTAATTCATATCGTGATGTAGCGCATATTCAACAACTTGATCAAACAAGTGGTGGACAAGTTGTTGTAGAACACTATGAAAATGCAGCTATTCAAAAAGGTGTTAGAGTTATAGGTGTTAAAAACGTTACTAAACAAAGTGGTGCTACAACACTCATTTATATGATGAAAAAACAATTAGAAAAACATTATAGTGTTGTTGCTATTGAAGTAGATAAAAATGATTTTAAATTTTTTAATGACAAAAATATGTATTCAACAACAAGTGTTGAAATAGGAAATTTAGTAGCTAAATATAATGATCAAGATGTGATATTAGTTGATGTAAATGATAGTCAATCAGCTGAAAATTTATGCCATGAAATGCTTTATTTAGTTGAACCATCAATGATTAAATTAAATAAACTTATGCTTACAAATAATAAAGTATTTAAAGATTTAAAGGGCAAAAAAATAATATTAAATCAAAGTATATTAAGTACTAAGGATGTATTAGAATTTGAATATGAATCCAATTCAAAGGTATTCTTTAATATGCCACCTTTAGATGAAAGAGAAAGAAGTATTCATATTTTAAATAAATTTTTATTTATGATGGGATTCTCAAAACAACAAACTACAGAAGAAGAACAAAAAAAGTTTAGTATATTAGGTCTTTTTGGAAAATAGTTGACAAAATAAGGAAAATAAAGTATATTATTTATAGAAAGCAATAAAATTATTTATTGAAATAGGAGGTTTTGTTTATGTTAAATATATTAACTGATTTAACTTGTGAAGGATTAACAATCCCAGGATTAATTGTAAACTTAGTTTATTATGCTATTTTAGCTATAAAAATATTTGTACCATTAGTTTTAATTGTTTTTGGTATGATGGATTTAGCAAAAGCTGTTATGGCACAAGATGACAAAATAATGAAAGAATCACAAAAAAGATTAATTAGTAGAATTATTTATGCTGTATTAGTTTTCTTAATTATTTCATTAGTTCAAATGGTATTTACTTTCTTAGGAAATGCTGATAAAGATAGTGAAACAGGACAAAGTGGTTCTATGAAATGTGTATCATGTTTAATTAATGGTAAAACAGGTGCAGCAAATAGCTGTGGTAGATAAGACATTAAATTGTCTTATTTTTTTTATAAAAAAGCCATTTTAATTGAAAATAAAAGACTTTATATGTTATAATTGTTGTAGGTGATAATATGAAAAATATTAAAAAACTATCAAAAATTTTATTTTTATTCATAATATGCTTTGGATTTGGAATTAACGCAAAGGCTGCAACAAAAGCTTGCTTAATTGATAGTAATGGAAAATTATCTTGGGATGATATAAATGTTTTAAAATCCAATACAGCTGGTTATTTTGGTACTGCTAATAAAACAAAAGCTAATTGTAAAGGATATTTAGAATTGACTTGTGTATATAAAAAAGAAGGAAGTAATAACGTAAAATGGACGTTTACTCAAAATTCAAAAGGTGTTAAGAAATTAATTAACCAGGATGGAAAAGAAGCAGAAGCTTCTAAAAAAAATCAATTGACTTTTCCAGGTGATGATTGTCGTACGAAAGTATACTATGTTAAGGAAGACTGTGGAAAAGGAATTTTTAAAGATGGTTCGTCAAAAGGATGGACTTGGTTAGATATTAGAAAATGTGAAAGCAATCAATACAACACTTATACTCTTGTAACGGAAGAAAGTAAGAGTGATACTGATGCAACAGTTATTAACAATGGTCAACATAAGGTGGATACTAAAGAGGATATTATTAATAAAGATAATTCTTCAAATTCAACTCCATCGACTGCTGATCCGATAACTTCTTGTGATTCTTTGCCTAAGACAATGGAATTGTTAAAGAAGATATATAATTTTCTAAAATATATGGTCCCAGTTATAATAATAGGACTTGGAATGTTAGATTTTATAAAAGCTATAACAAGTGATGATGAAAAAGTATTTAAAGAAGCTTGGAATAAATTGATGAAGAGAATAATTGTAGGAGTTATAATTCTTATTTTGCCAGTAATATTAGAATTTTTAATAAATATAAGTGGAGTAATTAATGAAGAAGGATTAGACAAAAATAATTTATTCTGTATATTTACAAAATAAAAGCAATTAATATTTTATATTGCTTTTTTTTATGTTATAATATAAGGGTAATATTGTAATTAAAAATGGAGGTAATAATATGAATGCATCTTTCTTTATGGACGGGGTCAGAAATTTATTTGGTTTAATCGATTCTGGAATATATAATTTAATATCAATAGTTTACGAATTAATCATTAAATTATCTAATATAACTTTTTTCTCAGAAGCTAATATAAGAGAATTTAGGGATAGAATTTATGTATTCTTAGCTGTTTTTATGTTATTTAAAGTTACAATTTCATTAATTACATATTTAGTTGATCCCGATTCTATGGGGGATAAAACTAATGGAATAGGCAATGTTGCTAAAAATGTTGTTATTACCTTATTTTTAATTATTATTGTACCTTTTGGATTTGATTTATTATATGAAGCTCAAAATGCTATTATAAGTGATAATTTAATTCCAAGAGTTATTCTTGGTACTAAGGGTGATGGAAGTAATGTTAATGAATCTTATACAATGGATCCTAATGCTTGTAAAGATGGTGATACATTCGTTACAACAACCATTAATAGTGATGGCGATTTAATGGCTTATTTGGCTTTTAGACCATTTTATCAAACATATAAAGATGCTGATATTTCAAGCATTAAAAATGATTATTGTTCTGCTAATAGTGTTTCAAACTTATTAACTTCGGATATTTATAATGCTGAATCAGGAACTCATAATAGTGGTCAATATTTAATTAATTATCAAATACTTTTATCAACAGCATGTGGTATTTTAGTCTTTTTATTACTTTTGAACTTTGCATTTGATATAGCTGCAAGGACAATCAAATTAGGATTCTTAGAGATTATTGCTCCTATTCCAATTTTGTCTTATATAGATCCTAAATCAGCAAAAGATGGACCATTTAAAAAATGGTTATCAGAAGTAGGAAAAACATGGGCTAGTTTATTTATTCGTTTAGCCATTGTTTATTTTGCAATATATGCAATAAAATTAATTCCATCCGCACTTGAAGAAGCCAAAGATGAAAATGGTATATGGGTTTCATTATTCTTACTTATCGGTATATTAATATTTGCTAAAAATGCTATACCACTTATTGAAAACTTATTTGGAATTAAATTCGATCATACAGTTCAATTAAATCCATTTAAGAAAATAAGTGAACAAGCATTAGGAGGAACAGTAGCCGCTGGACTTGGAGCAGCAGCACTTGGAAGTGGTGCTAGTGGTATTTCACAAGCTGCATCAAATGGGTATAATTTTGCAAGAAATAAGCAAAATTTAAAGAAAGCTATAGATTTAGAAAAAGACGAAGGAAAAAAAGCAAAATTGCAACGACAATATGATTCAATGAATGCTAGAAAATTTGTTGGAACAACATTTGGTGGACTTGCTGGTGGAGCTTTAAATGGTGCTAAGTCTGGTTATGCAACTGGAGCCAAAGGAAGTGGAAATGTATTTAAAAATGTTAAAGATGATTTAAAGAAGGGAAATACAAGTAGAAATAATAGACAAAATATTAGTGATTACAATAGAGAAGCAAGATGGCAATTTGATAAAACAAGTAAAGAATTGAATGAGGAAAGAGAAGCTATTTTAAATGATAGTAGTTTAACATCTGAGCAAAGAAAAGAAAAATTAAATAATATAGCTGAAAAAATTATTAAAAATAAAAATAATTATGATAATGCACGTTATGGTTGGGTTGAAAGAAATATTACAGAAAATCTTGACAAAAATTCAGGAGTTAAAAATGATTTTGGTGGTTATGGATATTACAACAAAAAGATTGAAAAATTAAATAAGGATATTGAAAATAATGATCAAAGAGAAGCAGCATTTAGGACATCTTTATCACAATTCTGTGTTTCAAATTCAATTGATCAACTTGCAATTGAAGAATTACATAAGAAATTGGTTGATGCTAGAACCGAAAGTAACGCTACTATAAAAGCAAATATGATAGCACAAGCTTATACAGAAATAAGTACTAAGCATAATATTGATAGCGATAAGCTTAAGAATTCCTATGCTAGTGTTGAAACAACATTAAATAATATTGATACAGTTGATGAACAAACTAAACAATTTAAAGCAGAGAGAGCTAATTATAAAGAAATGATGGCAGCTCGTGAAGATGTAAAAAAATAAAAAGGGGATGAAATAAATGAATAATACATATTTAATACCAGCTAATAGTAAAAAATCATTAATGATATTTGGATTATTTTATCCATTTGATTTAATGCTATTTGGTACAGGACTAGGTATAACATTACTTTTACTTATGGTACTTCCACTTGAAAGTTTAACAATGTCTATTATTGCCATAGCTCCTGGGTTAGTTACTGGATTACTTGTTTTTCCAGTCCCTAACTACCATAATCTATTAACTGTTTTAATGGAAATTTGGATATTTTTTACAACAAGGCAAAGATATGTATGGAAAGGTTGGTGTGTGAATAATGGCGAAAGCGATAAAAAGTAAATATACAAATGAAAGTTTTGTACCAGTTAAAAGTATTACGAATGGTATGATAATTTTAGATAATAACGAAAAAGTTTGTGGTATTAAAATAATGCCAAGAAATATTTTTATAGCAGATTATGATACACAAAATGCTATAATAGCTAATTTAAAAAATGTTTATAATATGATAGATTATGAATTCTGGATTATTGCAGCTGATAGACCAGTTGATATCAATGTTTTCTTATCACAACTTCAACTTTTATATAATTCAGTTAGTGATCAAGCTAAAAGAAAACTAATAATGGAAGATATAAATAAAGCTAATTTATTTATGAATAACAATATTGTTGATACTGAATATTTCTTACTATTTAAAGAAAAAAATCAAGATACAATACAAAAGAGAATTAGACAACTTATTAATGCTTTTGCAAGTGCTGGATTAAATTCTCATCAAGTGTCTAATGAAGATTTAAGAATTATATTAGATAACTTCTTAAATGGTGGACAAACTACTACATTTGGGACGGTGATTGGATAATGGATATAAAAGCTCAAATAGCGCCTAAGGGACTAGAATTTAAACCAAGTAGTTTTATTATTAGTGATAAATATGCAACTATTTTAACAGCTATATCTTATCCAAGATATATAAATCCAGGATATTTATCATCTTTAACTAGTATGTCAGGTATCAAAGTTGTTATAAAACATATACCACTTCCATTTAGTTCAATTAGTAAAATGTTAAACAAAGAAATAGCTGACTTAAAGCAAAGATATCAAGAAGAACATGATAGAACACTTCAAGAAAGAATTAGACAAGATTATGAATCACTTGAACAATTTATTCAACAATTAGCTGCTTCACAATCAAAAATTTATGACTTTCAAATGCATATCATGATTACGGCTAATAGTGAAGAAGAATTAAATAGTAAAAAATTTCAAGTAAAAAATTATTTAGAAGCGATGGAAATTAGAGCTTTACCACTTAGATTTGAACAAGAAAAAGTTTTAAAATCTATATTACCAATATATGAAAAACAAGATATTGAAGATAGAATAGGTACACCAATTCCATCACCAACACTAGCAGCAATGTATCCTTTTATATTTGATAGTATCAAAGATCCAGGACTTTCAACTTTACTTGGAGTTGATTTCTCTGGTGGAGTTATTTTATTTAACCAATTCTTATATCAAATAAAAAAAGAACACAATCGTAATAATGCTAACATGATTATTTTAGGTACATCTGGTAGTGGTAAATCAACAGCAGCTAAAATATTACTTAGAACACATATTAGAAACAATTGTCAACTAGTTTTAATTGACCCAGAAGGTGAATTAGAAGAAATGACAAAACGTTTTGGTGGAGATTTTATTGATTTAGGTAAAGGTGGAGAATTCGGAATGATAAATCCACTTGAAGTTGTAATCGATGCTGATGAAGATGAAATAGAAAATGGTTTAGGTTATACTGTTTTAACTAGAACTCTTCAAAGTGTAAAAGCTTTTATGAAATATTATGATCCATCAATTGAAGAAGATGTACTTAATATGTTTAGTGAAGTTTTACAAGAAACATATAGAAGATTTGGAATTAGCTTCGAAGCTGATTTTACTAAGTTTACTTCAAGAGATTATCCAACTTTTAAAGATGTTTATGCAACAATTCGTGGTCGTCTTACATCAATGACAGAAAAAACACAAGAAAGAGATGTAATGGAAAGACTAGAACTTAAAATAAGACCAATAGTAAAAGAATTAAAATATTACTTTGATGGCCATACAACTATAACAAGTTCTAGTGATTTTATAACATTTAATATTAGAGAAATTATGAATGCTGATGAAAATATTCGTAATGCTTTATTCTTTAATATATTAAAATATGCATGGGGATTAACTTTAAATAAAAATGTTAATACTATTTTACAAGTAGATGAAGCTCATGTATTATTGTCAGGAAATAATACTCTTGGGGCTGACTTTTTAGCGCAAATTCAAAGACGTTCTAGAAAATATAATACTGGAACAATTATTATAACTCAACAACCAAGTGATTTCTGTGATCCACATGTTATAACACAAGGTAAAGCTATATTTGATAATGCATCATACTATTTAGTTATGGGTCTTAAAAAACAAGCTGTTGAAGACTTAGCTAAATTAGTTGATTTAAATGATAATGAAAAAGAGAATATTAAAGGATTTAGTCAAGGAGAAGCATTACTTGTTTGTGGTTCTAGAAGAATGCGTATTAATATTATTGCTACTGAGCAAGAATTAGATTCATTTGGAAGTGGCGGAGGATTTTAATATAAAGTAAGGTGGTGTTGCTATGAATGAAGATTTAGATGATTTAGAAATAATTGATTTAGAAGAAGAACCTGAAAAAGATAATATTGTCATAGATGAAGCAACATTACCTAAAAAGGAAGAATCTAAGGAGCAACCAAAAGAAAAACCAAAAAAAGAAGAATATCATAATTTTAATTTACCTAAAATAAATAGAGGTAAAAATGATAATTCTTTAAATCAAAAAAAAGATAATTTAGATAACGGAAATAATAATTTAAATAAAGAAAATAGTAATTTAAATAATAGAAAAAATCCATTAGGTAATAATTTTTTAAATAAAAATAATAATACTGAAAAAAATACCATAAATAAATTAAATAATATTAGAAATACAAATAGAGTTATACCGCCAATTAATAGTCAAACTTTAAGTAATCAAAGTACTGAAAATAACGATTCTAAAGAAGAAGTTAAAGAAAATATAGACAAAAAAATTGGTGGAGCGGCTTTAACAGCTGCTACTGGTGGCGCTGTAAGGGGAAAGCAAGCGGAAAAACTATCAGGATTTTTTAAAGAAGCTATTAAAAAAAATTTTAAATTAAAAATTATGCTTATAGCTGCTATTTCTGTTATTGTATTTATATTATTAATTATACTTTCATTTGGAGCAAGCAGTGATAGTGGTTTAGGTAAGGATACTAATAGTTATATTACTGGGCAAATGACTGATGATGAATTATATGATGAATTAAGTTATTATGGTTACTGTAAAGATAAAAGTTCATGTAAGAAAAAAGGTGTTTATAAAGTATTTACAAAATTAAAAAATCTATCAGAAGAATACAAAAAGCCTTGTAGTAATGTTTCAAATAATAAACCATGTGGTGTTAATTTAAATACAGGATTAATTATTGAAACAATTAATTATTATCGTAATTCATCTGATCAATTTGATTTAGTAGAATTAACAGATGAAGAAGAACAAGATGAAAATGTTTTGAAAAAAATGATAGGAAATGTAAAAACATATTTTAAGAGAAAAAGTGAATTAAATAGTTTACTTGATGATATTGATAATCTTGCTCTAGCACAAGCTGAATATGTAGAAAATAAATGCGGTAATAAATACTATCAAATAAGTTTTAATAAATATATTTCATATTTAAAATATGGAAATACGAGTACACATCCAAATTATAGTGGTAATTCAGTTTCTGTTGATACTTGTTCTGGACCTAAAAATGATTATATACAAACATCATATAATCAAGATGGAAATACTAATATAACATCAATAACAGGGTCAGGCGTTGGTACCGAAATTGTTAATTATGCCTTACAATTTGTTGGGGGTAAATATGTATGGGGTGGTACAGATTTAAATAAAGGTGTTGACTGTTCAGGATTTACTATGAAAGTTATGGAACATTTTGGAATAAAATTACCTCATAGTGCTAAAGCTCAGCTTACAGCAGGTGGTACAAATGTTGGAACAGATATTACCTTAGCTTTGCCAGGGGACTTGATTATTTATAATGGACATGTTGCTATATATATGGGTAATAATCAAATAGTCCATGCGGCAGATGAAAAACATGGTATTATTGTTTCTAAGAATGCTTCATATTCTAAAATAAAAGGAATTGTTAGATATTGGAACTAGGTGATTAAATGAATGAAACATTAAAAAGAAAAATTCTTATTATTTCTTTTTTACTACTTACTGTTATATTCCTTTTCTTTATAATTTTAAACAATAAAAAAAATAAAATGAATACATTTGATGTTAATAGTGAAAATGTTGATTATATTGATAATTTTCTAATTAATTTAGAAAGTAATTTAAAAGAAAAAAATATTGATTTTGTAAGTGAAAAAGCAAAAAATAAAGATATATATTCAATTCTTGTTGTAATGGAAGATAGTGATGAAGATATAAAATCAAATAACTATTTATCATATAACATAAATATAAAAACAAAAAAAGTTATGAATAATGAAGAGGTTGCTAATTCATTTGGGTATTCATTAGATGATATTTTTAAAGCAATAAATAAAAGACTAGAAGATTTATATCAAGATGAGATAAAAGAAGGATTTGTAGAAAAAAATGAATGTGACTTTGAATGTTATAAATCTTATTATAGAGGAATTGAAAATATAGAAGATATTTATAGTTTATACGTTAAAGATAATAAACTATATATTTATGTTTCAATTAAGGTTATATCAGCAGCATCTGATGAAGATTATTTCAAAAAGTTAAATTATAATCCATATAAAATAGAGCTATAATCGAGGTGGTAGTATGAAAAGATTTTATAAAATAATAGATAAAATAAATATATCATTATTTGTTTTTCTTTTCATATTCTCTTTTTCATATTTTCTACCTAAAAATATAGTCATTTCAAAAAAAATATATTTAGATAAAAATTCATTCATAAGCCAAATGTCAGAAGCTGCCGTACAAGATATGAAAGAAACAGGTGTATTTGCTAGTGTTACAATTGGACAAGCAGCAGTTGAGTCTGGTTGGGGAAAAGATGAAATTTCAACAACTTATAATAACTATTTCGGTATGAAAGCTGGAGGAGATATATATGTAAATGGTATTAAAACAAAATGTGACTCTAGTAATAGAAAAGTTATTGGTAAATCTAATAATCAAAATTCCTTTTGGGGTGGATATGCTGTTTGTTTATCTGCATCAGAAGGTGGGGGATCATGGTTTAGAGTTTATGATAGTGTTTTAAATTCAATTAAAGATCATTCTAGAAATTTTTGGTGTAATACTAGTGGTAGATATATAAAAAATGGTGTTTTTGCATCACCTAATCCAGAAGTTCAACTTTATACTATTGCTAAGTCAGGGTATGCTGTTGATGGTAGTGGTAATATTACAACTATCGGTGGTCTTAGATATGACCAACATATATATCAAAAAATAATAATTCCAAATAATTTAACTAAATATGATAATGTGTATCAAAGTGGAGTTAAACCGGCATATGCAGAGACTTGTACAGATGCCGTTTATACAGGATCAACTCCTACTATTGATACATCATCTTCATCTAATTTAAATGGAGTTAGTGATTTTAAAACAACATATAGTGGAGATGTAAAAGAAGGATATATTTATAAAACACAAAAAAATAATGCCTTAAAAGTAACAGAAAAAACAGTTACTGAAAAAATAGATGAAAATATAAATTCCATTATAAAAAGTATATTTACAACGACAGGTGAATATTCTGATGGAAAAATAGGCGCTAGTGCATATACGGCAAATGTTACATATGTAAATGGTAGTTTTAAAAATAAAGTTGTTTATTATAATCAAAATGATTATAAAAGTTATCCATATGGTAGCTATGGTACTATAGCATCTCATGGTTGTGGTACAACATCAATGGCAATTGTTATTTCTAGTTTTTTAGGAAGAGAAGTAAGTCCTGTTGAAACTACTAATTGGGCATGTTCAAATGGTTATTGTACTTCTAGTGGATCTTCTCACTCTGTAATTCCAGGACTTGCAGCACAATATGGATTAAATAGTACTAATGAAATATCTTCAAGTTCTAATTTACAACCAGTTGTCGATGCCCTAGCAAGTGGTAATTCGTTAGTTGTTGTTTTAGCTAAGTCAGGAGAATTTACAAATAGTGGTCACTTCCTTGTTTTGACAGGAGTTGATGCAAGTGGTAATATTTCAGTAGCAGATCCTGCAAGTAGAAAGAAAACAGAAAAAACATATACATTAGATTTCTTAATAAATCCAACACAAGGACATATCGTTAAATTCTGGATTATAAGTGGGTGATTAGATGAAAAAAATAAAATTATTAATGTGTAGTATTTTTATCATAATGTTAACAGGCTGTAATACTGATTATACTATTAATGTAAATAATGATTTATCAGTAGATGAAAAAGCTTCCATTGAAGAAACATATTACTATTTTGAAGAAAATTATACATATTATCATAGCAGTGAAGTTTTAGATCTTTTATGGGATCAATTTAGTGATAAATACAAAGATAATAGTTATACATACACACATAATAGTAGTGAAACAGGAATATATGTAAAAACTAGTTATAAAAATATAGACGAATTTGTTAATAAAAATAAAATATATAATCAGTTTTTTGAAAAAATTGATTATACAAAAAAACAAAATCAAATAACACTAGAAACAAAAGGTGAGTTTTATCCATATAATGAACAAGATCCAGAAAAGTTTGCTATCGAATCTACTAAAATTAATATAGTAGTACCATTTAAAGTTATATCTAATAACGCTGATCAAGTAAGTGGTAATAAATATACATGGTATATTAATAAAGATACAAAAGATAAAAAAATTAAAATTACATTTGATACTTCTAATAGTCAAATAAAAAAACAATCAAAAAATTATTATTTGATTATTATTGGAATAGGAATATTTATTGGTATTATTATTTTATATATTAGTTATAAAATAAAAAGAGCTGATAATGAAATATAGGAGGTTTTTATGAAATTAAAATTAAAAGCAGAAGCAAGAGATTGGATTATTTTCGTTATATATGCCGTTTTTCTATTTTTCTTGATTTGTGTTGCTGTTGTAAATTTAGGAACGTTTGCAACTGAATCAAGATTTTCAGGATTTAATCCTTTCTTAGCATTTCAAAGAGATTATATTGGACCAACAATGGTATTTTACCTTGGTGCTTTAATAGCTTCATTTGTTAGTGTTCAAAATCATTTTTTTGAGAGAGAAAAAGGAATTGGATTTAGTGTAGGAGCAAAAAAGGAAAAAGGATACTCAAGATGGGCTACTGATAAAGAATTTAAAAAGGATCTAGAAAAAATATTACCCGATCAAGAAAAATGTGAAAAAGGTGGTATTCCTTTAATTAATAGTGGAAAAGAAATTTGGGTTGATCCAAGTGGATATCATAATATGATTATAGGATCAACAGGATCAGGTAAATCACAAGCTATATCAAAGCCATTTATTAGAGTTATGGCCAAGGCAGGAGAATCAATGATTGTAACCGATCCAAAAGGAGAACTTTACGAAGATACTTCACTTGAATTAAAAGCAAGAGGATATAACATAATTGTTTTAAACTTCCGTGATCCTCAAAAAGGTAATTGTTGGAATCCATTTTCCTTACCATATAAATTATACAAAGAAGGAAACATTGATAAGGCAACTGAATTACTAGAAGATTTAGCAAAAAATATTCTATATGATGAATCAAGCAAAGGTCAAGACCCATTTTGGGAAAATACATCAGCTGATTATTTTACAGGATTATCACTTGCTTTATTTGATGATGCTAAGGAAGATGAAATAAATATTAATAGTATAAATTTAATGAGTACAGTTGGTGAAGATAAAATAGGTGGTACAACTTATATAAAAGAATATTTTAGTGATAAAGATCAATCTAGCGGTGCTTATGTAAACGTTTCAAGTACTTTGATGGCTCCTAGTGATACAAAAGGAAGTATTTTATCAGTATTTAAACAAAAAATAAAATTATTCTCATCACGTGAAAATTTGTCTGAAATGTTATCACATAGTGATTTTGATATTGAAGATATTGGACGTGAAAAAACAGCTGTTTTTATTGTTATTCAAGATGAAAAAAAGACATATCATCCATTAGTTACAATTTTCTTAAAACAATGTTATGAAACATTAGTTAGAGTAGCTCAAGAAAATGGCAGTAAACTTAAATATAGAACTAATTTCTTACTAGATGAATTTGCTAATATGCCTCCTTTAACAGATGTTGATGCAATGGTTTCAGCAGCGCGTTCTAGAAATATTAAATTATCATTTATCATACAAAACTTCTCACAATTGAATGATGTTTATGGTAAAGAAAAGGCAGAAACAATAAGAGGTAACTGTGGTAATACAATTTATATTTTATCAACAGAACTTTCAGCATTAGAAGAAATTAGTAAGATGTGTGGAGATGTAAAATCTAAAAAAGATGATAAGACTGATTCGAGGCCATTAGTTACTGTTTCTGATCTTCAAAAACTAAAAGAAGAAGAAGCTATAATTTTAAGATCAAGAATGAATCCTTATAAGACAAAATTAAAATTTGATTATAAAATTGATTGGGGTAAAAAATACGAAAAAGCTAAATACCCAAATAGAGAAAAGATTAAAGTAACTACTTTTGATTTAAAAGGATATGTTAATAAAAAAAGAGATAAGAAAATAAATGACATGTTAGGTGGAAATTCTTCTAAGATTCCTTCTATGCCAAATATATTCGGACCTAAACCAGGTGCACCTGATTTAGATAGCATAGTAAAAAGGATAGATGCTAAAATAGCTGAAATGGAAGCTGAAGAAAGAAAAGAACAAGAAAAAAGACAAGCTAAAAAACAAGTCACACCTGAACAAAAAGAACAACCTAAAAAAATTAATCTTGAAGAAGTTACTGATGATCAATTCTTTGATGATTTCTTTAATGATGAAGAATAGTAACAAATTTTAGTATTTAACATATAATATTTTAGGGTGATTATATGGTATCCAATATATCTGTTGATGAAATAGATAAAATTAATGGAATTAATATAATTGATATTAGAAGTATACAAAGTTATAATAATAATCATATTCCAAATGCAATTAATATCCCATACGAGAAATTATTAATAAATTTTAGAGAATATCTATCTTCAAATCAAAAATATATATTATATTGTCAAAAAGGTTTTACTAGTAAAAGATTATGCCAAATATTAAATAATTATGGTTATAAAACAATAAATCTAGAAGGTGGATATGAAGAATGGATAATGAAGAATTGAAAAAATTCTTCTTTTTTTGTATAATGAAATTGGTGATAAAATGCGAAAAAAAATAATTATTATTTTAATAGCCGTACTTTTAAGTTTTTCTATATATAAAATATATAGTTACATTAGAATAAAAACAGCTAAAATAGAAATTGTTTTAGTTGATGATTTAAAATTAGAATTTAATGAAAAAAAGAAAGTATCTGATTTTATAAAATCAATAAATGGTAAAATAACTGATGACTATATTATTGATTCAAGTAAATTAGGTAAAAAAGATGTAAAATTTGAATTTATAAACAATGATAATATAAAGTTACAATATACTTTTCAAATAGAAGTTGTTGATACGGTAAGTCCACTTATATGGTTAGGAAATAATTATAATGTTAAGGTTGGTAGTGATATTGATTTAACAAAAAAAATATTATGTGGCGATAATTATGATTCAAAACCTAAATGTTATATTGAAGGAGTCTATGATTTAAATAAAGAAGGTAGTTATGATCTAGTATTTAAAGCAGAAGATAATAGTGGCAATATTGAAGAAAAAGCTTTTACTTTAAATGTATATGAACCAGTTCAAAATGATAACAAAATAGAGCCTGTTTATACTAATTTTAATGAAGTAAAAGAAAATTATAAAAATGATAAAACAGTAGTAGGGTTAGATATATCTTCACACCAAGGTGAAATAGATTTTAAAAAATTAAAAGAACAAGGTGTTGAATTTGTTATGATTAGAGTTGGCTATGGCTATAATTCTAAATATACACTTGATAAAAATTTCAAAAAAAATATAGAAGAAGCAAACAAAAATAATATTAAAGTTGGAATCTATTTTTATTCATATGCTAAAACTAATAAAGAAGCAATTAATGATGCTAAATGGGTTTTAAAACAAATAAAAAAATATAAAGTTGATTTACCAATTGCCTTTGACTGGGAAGAATGGGCTAATTTTAATGAATATAATTTATCATTCTTTGGACTTACAAACATGGCTGATGTTTTTATAAAAGAAATAGAAAAAAATGGATATGATGGTATGCTTTATAGTAGTAAAACTTATCTAGATAATATTTGGCTGGAAAATGATTATGATATTTGGTTAGCACAATACAATAATAAAATAACATATACTGGTGCTGTCAAAATGTGGCAAATATGTGATAATGGTAAAATAGATGGTATAGATAAAACTGTTGATATAGATATTATGTATAAATAAAAAAATATTGAAACTTATCAATGTTTTTTTTAATAAGAAGGAAAAAAAGTATATTAATATTAGAAAGATACCGTAAAGTGTTACGGATTATTTCCTTACGGGAGGAGTAAGGTTTTTATGAGAAGAGATAAAATAAATTTAACTTTAATTCTATTTAATAGCATTAATAATAATCATAAAGTAATTAAATAAAAATAATCCCTAATATCACAGGGTCATTAGGGATTTTCAAAAACAAAAATAGGAAATAACCTAATACTCATTAGGTATTTCTCTAAACTTATTATATGCAAAAATGAATAAAAAACCAATAATTTTTATAAATAAATTATTGTTCTTTAATAGTAGGTATTGAATCTTCCTTGTGTTCACTAAAAGGTTGTGTACCTTTTATATAATATAAAATTTTTGTTTTAGTATCATTTTCATTTGCTAATTCTCCAGTTATAGGATTAGTTAAAACACCAACTACATTTTCGGGTTTTTTATACCAATTATCCTTTTTATCTTTCAAATATTCTTCCATTGTGTCAACCCATAAATTTTTCATATTAGACCCTATATTAACACTAGTATCTCTATTATCATCATATCCTATCCATATTCCTGTAATGGCATCTTTATTATATCCAAATATCAAATGGTCTGTATCAGTAGTACCAGTTTTAACTGCATATCTTTTACTCATTTTAGCAGCTATTGAAAGACAAGTTGGAGTATTATAATCAACTAAGTTTGAATCATAACTACTTGTTAATAATTCATTTAAGATGTAAACATCACTTTTATTTAAAATACTTTTTTTCTTTTCTTTATATTTATATAAAGTATTACCATTTATATCCTCAACTTTTTTTATAAAATGAGGATTTATAGAATAACCTTCATTAGCAAATGTACTATATGCTTTCATCATTTCTAAAATGTTTATTTCTTCTGTTCCAAGTGCAAGAGAAGGAATAGCAGACATTTTAGATGTTATACCAAGTCTATTTGCAGTATCAACTAATGTTTGTTCTCCTAAAAAAATATGAGTTTTTACGGCATATATATTATCAGAATAAGCAATAGCAGCTGACATACTTATATTTTTATTGCCATAAATATCATTATAATTTTTTGGACTATATGTTTTAGAACCAAGATTGAAAGTAGTTTTTTCACTTGTAAAAACACTAGATGCGGTAAAACCATTTTCTAAGGCAGCATAATATAGAATAGGTTTTATTGTAGAACCAACTTGTCTTTTACTATCAGTAACACGATTGAATTCACTTTTGCTGTAATCTGTACCACCAGCAATAGCCTTAATTTCTCCATTATTTGGGTTCATTATAACAGCTGCAACTTGTAAGTTATTAGTTACATATTTTTTAATGTTATTTTCTAAAATATTTAAGGCATTTTTATCCAATGTAGTATATATTTTAAGTCCACCAGTTTCAATTAAAGAGTCTGGAATAGAAGAAATACCTTTTAATTCTTTATATACAGCATCTTCAAAATATTTAATTAAATTAGAATTATTTTCATTTAAAGATCCTACAAATTTTAAATCTTCCTTATAAGCATCATTCATCTCTCTTTTAGTTATATATCCATTATTTACCATAGAATTTAAAATTAATTTTTGTCTTTCTTTCGCTTTTTTATAATTAGATATTGGTGAATAATTACTAGGTGATTTAGGAATTCCAGCTAAAATTGATGCTTCTGCTAAATCAAGTTCACTCGCTTTTTTGCCAAAATAATAATTAGCTGCATTTTCAATTCCAAAAATACCACCATAGTTAATAGTATTTAAATAACCCTCTAAAATTTCTTTTTTAGAATAATGGGCTTCAAGTCTTAGTGTTAAAATAGCTTCTTCAGCTTTTCTAGACCATTTTTTATCAAAAGATAAAAATAAGTTTTTAGCATATTGTTGAGTTATAGTAGATGCTCCTTGACTATTTTCTTTCTTTTTAATATTAGTAAATAAAGCTTTAATAATTCTAAAATAATCAAATCCATGATGCTTATAAAAATTTTTATCTTCGATAGAAATAGTAGCATCAATTATATAATCAGACATATTATTTAAACTAGTCCATTCATTTTTTCCACTAAATAAATTTTCTTTATCATCATACATATAATAACTATTCGCACTTTTTATAGGAAGTTTACTCGCCATTTTAGCGTATCCTAATAAGCATAAATAAAAAACAATTAAAAGTATAATAAAAATAATTAAAAATTTGAATATCTTTTTCAAAAGGTAGTCACCTCGCTATAATTATTATTAGAAAAAAAGTTAAAAATATAACAAAAAATAGTAAAGTATGGTATAATTACGAAAGGAAATGAGTGATTAAATGTCAAAGGTAAAAATTCATTATATTCTAAATGAAAAAGAAGAACATTTAAAAGGTATAAAAAGAAAAAATAAATTAATATTTTATGATCAAAAAATAAAAACAGAAATTGATATAGAAAATAAAATAATAAGAAGAAATAATGATGAATATGAAATAGAACTTAATTTAAAAAATAATACAGGTTTTTATAAAACAATAGAGGGAAATTTTATTTTAGAACCTAAATTAATAAAATATGATAATTTAGATACTTTGACAATTATTTATGAACTTAATGGACAAACATTTAAATTTAATATAGAGGTGGTAGAATGATTATAGATTTACTTTCCAAAAAACTAAATGAAATATTAGATTATGACTATGAATTTAGTGTTATAAAATCTAATAGACCAGAATTATGTGATTATCAATGTGATGATGTTTTTAAACTATGTAAAAAAATAGGTAAGAATCCTATTCAACTTGGCGAAGAAATAGTAAACAAAATAAATGAACAAAATTGTTATTATTTTAAAGAAGTAACTTTTGTAAAACCAGGATTTATTAATATAACTATCTCAGACAAATTATTAAATGAGACTTTATATTATATGGCAAATAATGAAAAGTTTGGTTTAAAAAAAGAAGAGAGTAAAACATTCTTTTTAGATTATGGTGGACCTAATGTAGCTAAACCATTACATGTTGGGCATATGAGAACAGCAATAGTAGGTGAATCCATTAAAAGAATTATTAATTATATGGGGCATAAAACAATATCAGATGTTCATCTAGGTGACTACGGGCTTCAAATAGGACAAGTTATATACGGAATAGAAAAAGATAACTTAAAAAAAGAAGATATTACATTAGAATATTTAGAAAATATTTATCCTAAAATAAGTGGTTTGTGTAAAACTAATGAAGAAATAAAAGAAAAGTGTGCTTTAATAACTAAAAAATTACAAGATGGTGATAAAGAATATCAAGATCTTTGGAAGATAATTTTAGAAATTTCAGGGAATGATATAAAAAGATTATATAGTTATTTAGGTGTATCTTTTGATGTATGGCAAGGTGAAAGTGATGCATATAAATATATAGAAGATACAAAAAAATATTTAAAGCAAAAAGAAATGTTAAAAGAGAGTGAAGGAGCTTTAATTGTTGATGTAAAAAAAGAAGATGATACAAAAGAAATACCACCTTTTATATTTGAAAAAAGTAATGGCGCTTATTTATATTCAACAACTGATTTAGCGACTATTTATGAACGTGTTAATAAATATAATCCAGATTATATTTTATATATTGTTGATAATAGACAATCATTACATTTTGAACAAGTATTTAGAGTATGCGAAATGTCTGATTTAACTAAAAATACAAAGTTAGAATTTTTAGGATATGGTACAGTAAATGGATTAGATGGTAAACCATATAAAACAAGAAGTGGTGATGCTCCTAAATTAGATAATTTATTTAAAGAAGTAAAAGATATTTTTATGTCAAAGAAAGAAGAAAATAAAAATATGACGGATACTGACTTAGATAAAATTGTTAATTCAATATTAAAATTTGCTGATCTAAGTAATGCAAGAGAAAGAGATTATATATTTGATATAAATAAATTTTCAAATGTTGTTGGTAAAACAGGACCATATATTTTATATACATATGTTAGAATTAATAAAATATTAGAAAAAGAAAAATTTGATAACAAAATTAGTAATGACATATATAATGATGTTGATCGTAATTTAAGAATTAAATTAACAGAATTTAATATTGCTTTAAATAATGCCTTTATAGAGAGAAAACCACATTATATAGCTGATTATATATATAATTTAGCTGTTTTAGCAAATAATTTTTATCAAACTAACCATGTTAGTAATGAGGAAAATCAAATTAAGAAAAATGATTGGTTATTTATTTTAAATTTAACTAACAATATGATTCAACAACTTTTAGATTTAATTATTATTGAAATTCCATCAATTATGTAAAAATTTTATATAATAGCATATTATGTATTGACATGTAGATATAATATGGTAAAATTAATCACGAGTATAATACTCAATAATGTTATAGGAGGATTATTATGGATTTAGCAAATTTAACCCCAGAAGAATTAGAACTAATGTCTTATACAGACTTAACTTATATGTTATTAAAAGAAAATAAAAAATCAATGAATACAGCAACTGTTTTTAAAGAAATTTGTAAATTATTAGAATATACAGATGAAGATTATGCAAATAAAATAGGAGATTATTATACATCATTAACAATTGATAAAAGATTTGTTTTACTTCCTAATAACGAATGGGATATTAGAGACAATCATTCTGTTCAAATTGTAGTAGAAGAAGATGAAGAGGAGCCAGAAGAAGTAGAAGACGAAGAAGATGTAGTAGAAGAAGAAACTGATGATGACACTCTTTATGATGATGAAAGTGAATTAGATGATGACGATGATTTATCAGATTTATCAATAGTTGATGATGAAGAAATAGATGCTGAATAAAAAAACTATCCTTGAATTGGATAGTTTTTATATTCACTTTCAATCAATTTAACTTTATCTTGTTCATTTAATATAGAAGCATAACAACAAGTACTTCTAAATTCAATATCAAGCATTTTATTTTTAATAGTTGAGAAATTAGTTATAATAGGTATATTGATAGAATCTTTGATATTCTTTAAAAATAAACGACCGTTATTTGAAAAACCTAGTATCCTAATATATTCAATATGATCAAAATTTTTTATTTCTTCTTTTGTTATATTACACATTATATGAATAAACATTCTATTTAATTTATTATAAGTATATCTTTTTGTTTTAATTTTTAAAATAAGTTCATCTAATGATTTAGCTTTAACAATAAATTTGTTAATTCTATTATCAATTCCTTCGTCAACAGTTAGAAATTTATCAAGATTATCTCTATTAATTAAAATATTATATTTTATTAGTGGAAAATAATCATCTGTAAAATGAAGTTTTTGATTTAAAAAATTTAGTGTATAAATAGGAACTTGATTTTCAACATTTTCATTATTTTTTAATGCATATCTTATACTTGTCGCACTACTCATAAAGTCAGATAATTCAGTACAATTATAGTTATCGTTTCTTTTAATAGTTATAGGTTTTATTTTACTTTTTCTTTTTAAAATTTCTCTAATATAAGTTATACCTAATATATCATTAGGTTTAGATATACTAGTTCCAGTTAAATCGGTTAAAGCCTTAGATAAAGCAGTAGGATAATTAATACCCTCATTTAAATATTCTTTTACAAGATAATTATATTTTTTATTTTCTAGTTGAATTTTAGCTAAATTAGTTAATTTTTCTACATCATTTGATTCACTTCCAAATACTAAATAATCAATATTTAATGTATCTAAAATTTCAATACTCGCTTTTGCAAAAACATCCGCACTTTGAACAGCAAAAACAAAAGGTAATTCAACAACTAAATCAACTCCATAATGAAGTGCGATAGCTGTTTTATCCCATTTATTAATAACGCTAACATCTCCTCTTTCAGTAAAATTACCACTCATTACAAGTATTATATTAGATTTAGGAAACATTTCTTTTATTTTTTTTAGATGAAATAAATGTCCATTATGAAATGGATTATATTCACAAATAATTCCAACATTAACCATACTATCACCTACACATATTTTAACACATAACTTAAAACTTATAAAGTTAGTAAAAATATTTTCTAACTAACTTTATCACCTTGATAAATATTTCTTTTAACCATTTCCTTATCAATATTATTTAGGACACAAAACTTTTTAACTAACCAATTAGGTTCAATTAAATCTTCTTTTTTTGGATCGCCTGTTATTCTATTAATAACAATTTCAGGCCTTAGATATTCTAGTTGTGTGCAAACAATATCTACATATTCATCAATTGTTAGAACATGAAAGGGGTTTTCTTTGTACATCTTTTCTAATTTAGTTTTTTTAACAATAGATAACATATGTATTTTAATTCCTTGAATATCTAATTTATTTAAATATTTAACTGTTTCAATCATCATTTCTTTTGTTTCATAAGGAAGCCCATTAATGATATGAACAACAACATTAATATTTCTTTTTCTAAGTTCTAAAACGCAATCATAAAAACATTTTAAAGAGTGACATCTATTAATTAAAATGGAAGTTTGCTCGTGAATTGTTTGAAGACCAAGTTCAATAGTTAAATAAGTTCTTTTACTAAGATCTTCTAAGTAATCATAACATTCAGGCGTTATAGCATCAGGTCTTGTAGCAATATTAATTCCAACAACTCCTTCTAGTTTAATAACACTCTCAAACTTTTCTTTTAAAATATCAACAGGGGCATATGTATTAGTATTAGCTTGAAAATAGGCTATATATTTATTGCTATCCCATTTATTTTTCATCATATTTTTAATATCATTGAATTGTTTGATTAAACTATCATTTTTATTGCCTGCAAATTCACCACTACCATTAGAGCAATAAATACAGCCACCACTTCCAACAGTGCCATCAATGTTTGGACAAGAAAATCCAGCATTAAGACTAACTTTAAATACCTTAGAATTAAATTTGTTTTTATAAAAATAATCTAAGGTATGATATCTTTTATTAGAATTACTATAAATAAAAGTCATAAAATCACCACATATTTATTATAATATATAAATTGAAGTTTTTGTGAAAAAACTTTATAAAAACAAATAATTTTGATATAATTATAGAGGAGGTAATAATATGAAAAAAAATAGCTTTTTAAAAGCACTAGTAATTGTTTTTTTAGTTTATGTTGTTCTTAGTTGGATAATTCCAGTTGGATATTTTAGCAGTGGTAAATTAGTTACTGATGCAACTTCACCTGTTGGAATATTTGATTTAATACTTTATCCAATTATAGCTGGAACAAGTTCTGTTTTCTTACTTACAGCCATAGTTATTCTACTTATGGGTGGATTATATGGTGTTTTAAATAAGACAGGTGCTTATTCAAAAATAACAGAAGGTATAGCAAAAAAATTCAAAGGTAAAGAAAAAAGAGTTTTAGTATTTATTACTTTATTCTTTGTTATTTTAACATCTTTTACAGGGTTAACTTTGCCAATGTTTATGTTAGTTCCATTTATGGCAACTGTATTGATGTTATTAGGTTATAGTAAATTTACATCTTGTCTTTCAACAATAGGTGGTATTTTGATTGGTAATTTAGCTTCAACTTATGGATTTAATGTTGCAGGTTATATATCTTATTTAACTGAAAACATTAATGATTCTATAATTTTTAGAGTTTTATTATTAGTAGTTGTATCAGGTGTCTTAATTTATACATTACTTAAAACATCTAAAATTAATAAGAAAAAAGAAGAAAATATTCCATTATATGAAAAAAATATTGATAAAAATGCAAATACTAAACCAATAGTTATCTTATCAATTATTTCATTTATTTTAGTATTAGTTGGAATGATAAATTGGAACGCTGTATTTGGAATTGAATTATTTGAAAATATTCATAAATCTATTACAGAGTTTGAAATAGGTGGATATACATTATTTGGTAATTTAATTGGAACATTACCTGCTATTGGATCGTGGACAAATTATGAATTAGCTCTAATATTAATTATCTTATCATTTGTTATTGGAAAAATTTATAAAATGAAATTTAATGAAATATTAGATGGAATGGTAGATGGAATGAAAGAAGTAGTTCCTGTTGCCCTTGTAGCTATTATAGCAAATATTATATTCTTACTTATGAATTCTAATACTAGTGGATATACAATATTCGCACCAATAAGCAATTACTTATTAAATTTAACTAAAAATTTAAATGTTGTAACAATGTCTATAACATCAATAATTGGAAGTATTTTCTATAATGATTTTCCATATATGCTAAGTTCTATGTATTCTCCAATTACAACTTTATACGAAAGTTATTCTGTTATTGGATTTATAGCTCAATCGATGCATGGGTTAGTTCAGTTAGTAGCGCCTACAAGTGTTGTTTTAGTAGCTGGATTGACATTGTTTAATATTGATTATAAAGAATGGCTAAAAAATTTATGGAAACTATTTATTCTTTTATTATTAGCTATTTTAGTTATTATAATTATAATGAGTATTATTTAAGAAGATATTAAAATCTTCTTTTTTGTTATAAAAAAATATGTTATACTATTCATTAGAATAGGAGGTATATATTATGGGAGATTTTATAGAAAAAATAAATATGGCTATCGATTTTTCTAGGCAAAACATTGAAAAAATCAATAATAATATAAAAAATACCTCTAGGAAAGCAACTGAACTTTTAAATGAAAAAAATGTCAACACAGAAGAATACAGAATTGAAATTCAAAAATATAATTATATTTTGTTAAAATATAATCATTTAATAGAACAATACAATTTATATATTGAAAGATGTAATATATATTTAGAATATATAAAAGTATTAAATTTAAAAGATGAAATATTAATTAAACATTTAGAATATAAACTAATCAAAAATATCCAAGAAGAATATATATATAAGATTAAAAGTGACATATCAGAATTAAAAGAAAAAAAATTATTTATGGATGAAAATATAGATTCAATTTTAGAAAAGATAATTGAAAATAAAAATAAATATTATGAAAGGTTTATAGATGGAAATTATTTTATAGACCAAACCAAAGTATTTAGCAATGAATATTTAAATTTTGAAATTTATTCTTTAATAACAAAAATTTATCCTAATAAATATAAAAGAAAAATAAATTAGGTGATTATATGAATTTTAAAATAGATGATGAAGATTATAAGGTTATAATTGTTAGAAAAAACAATAAAAATACTTATATTAAAATAAAAGAGGATTTAAATATCTATGTTACAACAAACTATTTAGTTTCTACTAGACAAATAGAAAGACTACTCGAAGATAATTTAAATTATTTAAGAAAAACATTGAATAAATTAAAAGAAAAAAATGCTAAGGAAGAAATGTTCTATTATTTAGGACATAAATATGATATAATAATATATAGAAATAAAGATATAGAAATTATAGGCGATAGAATATATGTTAAAAGTTATGACTATTTAAATAGATGGTATAATAAAAAAATGAAAAGTTTATTTAAAGAACGTTTAGATTATAACTATAACTTGTTTAAAGAAAATATTCCATATCCTAAACTTAGAATTAGATTAATGAAAACAAGATGGGGCGTGTGTAATAGAAGTAATATGACTATTACATTAAATTCTAATTTAATGAGATATGACATTGAAAAATTAGATTATGTCATTATTCATGAATTATCGCATCTAGTTCATTTTGATCATTCTAAATATTTTTGGAATGTTGTTTCAAAGTATTGTCCTGAATATAAGAGAATAAGAAAAGAATTAAGAGATTAAAGAGGTAAAATATGAAGAAAAAAATAAGCTTTTTATTATTTTTATTGCTACTAATCCCATTTAATGTAAGTGCGATAACAATTAATGAGTTTGAACAACAAGTAAAGAAATATACTGATGAGCTTACTGAAAAACAAAATAAAATAGCTAAAAATGATAAGGAAGTAGCAGAAGTTAAAGCAAAGATAAATGAAATACAAAATCAAATGGCTGAGATAGAAGCTGACATGATTAGACTTCAAAAAGATATTGATGATGGAAATGAAAAAATTAAAGAAAAAAATAAAGAAATAAAAAATTTAATTAAATATTCCCAAGTTGTTGATAGTAAAAATTCATACTTAGAATATATTTTTGGAGCAGAATCATTTACTGATTTAATATTTAGATTATCTGTTATTGAACAGTTAGCAGATTATGATAAAAAAGTAACAAATGAATTACAAGAATTAATAAAAGCAAATAATGAAAAAAAAGAAGAATTAAAAAATAAACAATCAGATTTAGATAAATTAAAAGATAAATTATCTGATGAAAAATCACGTATTGAAGCGGATACAGATGCTATTAGAGAATCAATGCCATCAATTGAAGAAAGAATTAAAGAAGCAAAAACAAACCTTGAATATTATAAAAAATTAGGTTGTGGAAAAAGCGAAGATATTCAAGCCTGTCAATATCGTATCGAACAATCTCATAGTTCTGTTTCTATTCCAGCAGCAGAAGGATTTAGAAAGCCAACAGATCAAGGTAAAATTTCACAAGCATATAGAGGAATTAGTCATTTAGGTTATGATATTGTAAGTACAACTTCAAATAAAAGTATTCCAATTTATCCAGTTGCAAATGGACAAGTATTTAAAATTTATTATGATAATTGTACATCTGGTAATTGGTGTTCAGCTATAGGACATAGTTGTAATGGAAATGCTCTTGTAGTAAAGATAAGACATAATATTGGTGGACGTTATATTTACTCAACATATGCACATTTTAGTTCATTTGGTAATATCAAAGAAGGTCAATTAGTTACAACTTCAACTATTATAGGTTATATGGGAACAACTGGATGCTCAACAGGACCTCACCTTCATCTTGAATTAACAAAATGTGATTGGCACACGGGTGGTGGATGTACATATGATACTTATCAAAAATCATCTATTAATCCAGCACTTTATATAGGTATTCCTAATACTTATGGATACACTTGGTAAGAACTCTTTTGAGTTCTTTTTTTTTGACATAATATTTAATTATATATTGCTATTATTTATTTGGTGATTTTTGTGAAAGTAAAAATATTTGATGAAGAAAGTGAACTAGATTTAGAAGAAGATATTAATAAATTTATCAAAGAGGTAGAAGTAATAGATATAAAATATCAAGTAGCTTTAAGTGTTTTTAGTGAAGAACAAATATATTCTTTTTCAGCTATGATAATTTATAAATCATAAAAAAATATTGTCTATTTTTTTTAACTAATTCGACTTATTTTTATAACTCTATCGCATAGAATAAAAATGGGTGATAAAATGTTTAGTAATTTTAATGAAGAAGCTAGAGTTATAATTGTAAATGCTAAAATGGAAATGCAAAAATTAAAACATCCATATATAGGAAGCGAACATCTACTTTTAGCTATTTTAAAAGATAAAAATAGTGTTAGTGATAAATTAAAAAAATATGATTTAACATATGATAGATTCAAAAAGGAATTAATCGATGTAGTTGGTATAGGATCAAAAGAAAGTAATTTATTTCTATATACACCCTTACTAAAAAGAATTTTAGAAACAGCTATTATTGACAGTAAAGAAAATAATAATGGTGAAGTTACTATAAATCATTTATTTTCTAGTTTATTAGAAGAAGGTGAAGGTATAGCAATTAGAATTCTTATGGGGATGGATATAAATATAGATGAATTATACAGTGATTTTATGTATAAAGTAATTCATTCTAAAAAAAATAAAGAAAACTTATTAATAGAAAAAATAGGCGTTAATTTAAATCAAAAAGCTTTAAATAATGAGTTAGATCCTGTTATTGGAAGAGAAAAAGAATTAAAAAGAATACTAGAAATTTTATCTAGAAGAACAAAAAACAATCCTATTTTAATAGGAGAAGCTGGTGTTGGTAAAACAGCTATTGTAGAAGAATTAAGTCGTATGATAGCTTATGGTGAAGCTCCTCTCAGTCTTAAAAATAAAAAGATAATAAGTTTGGATATGGCTTCCCTTGTAGCTGGTACAAAATATCGTGGAGAATTTGAAGAAAGAGTAAAAAAAATACTTGATGAAGTAGAAGAAAATGAAGATATTATTTTATTTATAGACGAGATTCATACCCTAGTAGGCGCAGGTGGAGCAGAAGGAGCAATAGATGCTTCTAATATTTTTAAACCTGCCTTAGCTAGAAATAAATTTAGATGTATAGGCGCTACAACAATTAAAGAATATAAACAATTTATAGAAAAAGATAGTGCCTTAGATAGAAGATTTCAAAAGGTAAACATAGAAATTCCTACCAAAGAAGAAACAAAAACAATTATTAGGAAAATAAAACCTCTATATGAAAAATACCATCTAGTTAATATTGATGATAATATTATAGATTTAATTGTTGATTTATCAGAAAAATATGTATATGACAGAAATCAACCAGATAAATCACTTGATATATTAGACGAGGTATGCGCTAAGGTAAGCATTAATGAAAATAAAGAGATAAAAGATTATAAAAAACTAAAAAATGAATATGAAAATATTATTAAAATAAAAAAAGAAGCTGTTTTAAATAATAATTTCAAAATGGCTACAAAATATAAAGATGAAGAAAATATTATTATGGATAAAATTAATAATTTTGAATTCAATATGTATAAGAAAAAAAATAAAACAGTTACCAAAGAAGATGTGGCGTATGTTATTTCTTCAAAGACAAAAATACCTGTATATGAACTACTTAAAAATAATAAAGAAATAGTAAAAAATGTTGAAAATAATTTAAAAAATATATTAGTTGGTCAAGATAAAGCCTTAAATGAAGTAACTGCGCTAGCAAAAAAAATTAAATTAGGTTTTAAAGATAACAAATGTTACTCTATGATGTTTGTGGGACCAAGTGGCGTGGGTAAAACTTTATTAGCTAAAAAGTTTGGAGAATTGTTGGTTGGTAATAATGTTATAAAATTAGATATGGGAGAATATTCAGAGGCACATTCTGTAAGTAAAATTATAGGTTCGCCACCTGGTTATGTTGGTTATGATGACTATAATAATATTTTGGAAGATATAAGATGTAATCCATATTCTGTTTTAATATTAGATGAAATCGAAAGAGCGCATCCTAATGTTATTAATTTATTTTTTAACATTTTAGATGAAGGAAAAGTAAAAGACAGTAGTGGTAGATTAGTTAGATTTGATAATGTTGTTGTTATAATGACATCTAATATTGGATTTGATGATATTCATATAGGATTTAACGAAAAACAAAATAGTGTAATTATGAATAAACTAAAAGATCATTTTAATACATCATTTTTAAATAGAATAGATAACACTATTATTTTTAATAAATTATGTGATAAAGATATTGAAAAATTAATTAATAAAAAATTAAAAAAATTGAAAGATGAATATAAAGAATATAATTTAAAAATTAACAATAAAGTTATAGATGAAATAAAAGAAAAATCTGACTTTAAAAATTATGGAGCTAGAAAAATAGACAAAATAATAAAAGATGATGTGTTAAGTATTATCATAGATAATATTCTAGATGATAATAAAAATATAAATATTGACAGTATAAAAAAAGAAAGTTTAGTTTAAATTTTGACAAATATGTAAATAAGTGATAATATTTACTTACTTTGGAGGTATAAGAAGTGAGTAATTATTATTTGATTGATTTAGATGATATTTCAAATGATGATGAAAGTTATCAATCATTTATTGAATTAAACTTTCCAGAATTATTAAATTTATATCAAATGAAACATTTATTAAAATCACATCAAGAAGATTTAAAAGGTAAATTACGTTTATTAAAATGCGAGTTAGAAATTAAATATCAATTAAGAAAATATAATATGCCTGTAAAATTATTATTTGAAGTAAATGATAAATCTATTGTCAAAAATAGAAAAATAACAAGCTTAATATCTGTTTATGAAGTAAATAGTGATATTTCAATTGATGTAGAAATTAGTAAACTAAAAAAATATAACATAAGTAGAGATGCTGCAGAATTATATATGTTAAGTCTTTCTAACTCTCAAAAAACAATGATACAAGATAAAATGGAAGAATATGAAAATTCTAAATTATCAAAAATTAAAAGAATAGCTATTTAAGCTTTCTTTTTTTTGTTAAAGAAATATGATATAATTAATTAGGTGATATTATGGTTTATTTAGATTATTCAGCCACAACAAAAGTAGATAAAGAAGTTTTAAATAGCTTTGTAATGGTAAATGAAAAATATTTTGCTAATCCAAATTCTCTTCATAAATTAGGAATTGAAGCAAAAAAATTAAGTGATGCTGCAACAGAGCAAATTAAAAAAATAATTAATATTCCAGATTCAGAAATTATATATACAAGTTGTTCTAGTGAATCCAATAATTTAGCAATTATTGGAACATGTCTTAGGAATCAAAAAAAGGGTAAGCATATAATAACAACTAACTTAGAACATTCATCAATATATGGCCCTATTAGTTATTTACAAAAACTTGGCTTTGATGTTGATTTTGTAAAAACTAAGGATGGTTTAGTTGATATAGATGATTTAAAAAGACTAATAAAAGATGATACTATATTAGTAACTATTGGAGCTGTCAATTCAGAAACAGGTGTTAAACAAAATATTGAAGAAATTTCTAAATTACTAAAAAATTATAAATGTTATTTTCATGTAGATGCGACTCAAAGTGTTGGTAAAGTTAGAATTAATTATAAAGATGTTGATTTACTAAGTTTCACTGCTCATAAATTTTATGGGTTAAAAGGTATAGCTTGCTTAATAAAAAAGAATAATTTAAAAATGGAACCAATGATTCATGGAGGTAAATCTACAACAATATATAGAAGTGGTACTCCAGCTTTACCATTAATAGTATCAATATCAAAAGCGCTAAGATTAATTGATATTAAAATGGATGATTATTATAAATCAGTTTTATATTTAAATAGTTATATAAAAGAGGCTTTAAAAAAATATGATAATGTTAGAATTAATAGTAATATGTATTCTATACCTCATATTTTAAATATTAGTGTTTTAAATGTTAAACCAGAAACTTTACAGCATGCTCTTGAAGAATATGATATATATATTTCAACACAAAGTGCCTGTTCAAGTAATAATCAAGTAAGTAAATCAGTCTTAGAAGTTACTAAAGATGAAAAAAGCGCTAGTCATAGCGTTAGAATTAGTTTATCAGGACTTACAACAAAAGAAGAAATTGATTATTTTCTAGATAAGTTTGATAAATGTATAGAAAAATTTAATAATTTGAGGTGAATTTATGGAAATCATAAGAATTAGTGCTACTTGGTGTTCTAGTTGTTTAATTACTTATAAATCATATAAAAAATTAAAAGAAAAATATTTGGATATTAAATTTTCAGAATATGACTATGATGAAGATGACATAGATAAATTTAATGTAGGAAATATTTTGCCAGTTATAATAATTTATAAAGATGATAAAGAAATAAAAAGAATTATTGGAGAAAAGAGTGAAGAAGAATTATTTAAGGAAGTAGAGGATTGTTATGAAGAAAATAAATAGATTAATATTTTTATTTATTTTTACATTACTTTTAATACCAACAGTAAATGCTAAGGAAATTACTATAAATTTATTTTATAGTAAAACTTGTCCACATTGTGCAAGTGAATTAGAATTTTTGAATAATTATAAAGAAGAAAATAGTAATGTTAAGCTTAATTTATACGAGGTTACAGAAAATGAAGATAATTCAAAACTATTAGATTTGGTTAAAGAATCATTAGATTGTACTCATAATTACGTTCCTTATACCGTTATTGGAGAAATTGGTCTTACAGGTTTTAGTGATAATATAGAGTCACAAATAAAACACTTTGTAGATAAATATCAAAATGAAGATTATATTGATTTAGTTAGTGAAGTAGAAAATAAAGGAACTAGTATAAAAATTAACGAAATTGATGGGGATGAAACAAAAGAAACAGATAATGAAAAAATTGATAATGAAACAGTTTCAGTACCATTACTTGGAGAAGTAGATTCTAAAAATGTTTCCTTACCACTTATAGCTGCTATTATAGGATTTGTAGATGGCTTTAATCCATGTGCTATGTGGATATTAATTTTTTTAATTAGTATGTTATTAGGTAGTAAAAATAAAAAAAGAATGATATCATTAGGCATTATATTCTTGGTATCATCAGCTTTTGTTTATTTATTATTTATGATGGCTTGGTTAAAAATTATGATTTCAACTATGCAAATAAATATAATAAAAATAATAATAGGTATAGTAGCTTTAATAGGTGCTATATGGAATTTTAAAAGTTATTATGATGATAAGAAAAAAGATGTTGGTTGTGAAGTTGTAAATAAAAATAAAAGAAAAAGATTAATTGATAAAATCAAAAAAATTGTTTCTGAAAAAAGTTTCATCATAGCAGCTATTGGAATGATAATATTAGCTTTTTCTGTTAATTTAATTGAATTTGCTTGTTCAGCAGGATGGCCTGTTATATTTACAGAAATATTAGCTATTAATAATTTAAATAAATTAAGTTATTTTATATATATTTTAATTTATATATTATTCTATATGTTGGATGATATAATTATTTTTATAATTGCTATGGTTACATTAGAAGTAACTGGAATATCAAATAAATATAATAAATATTCACATTTAATTGGTGGAATTATGATGCTTATAATAGGCTTACTTATGTTATTTAAGCCAGAGTGGTTAATGTTTAATTTTTAATCACTCTTTTTTTTTTAATCTTTTTATTGTATAATAATGAAATTGAAAGGGAGATTTATATGAAAACAAATTATCAACTTAAATTAGAAGAAATTTTAAATAGTCTAAATTATACTCCAAAATTATTACTTCATACTTGTTGTGCTCCGTGTAGTAGTTATTGTATAGAGTATTTATCTAATTATTTTGATATAACAGTTTTATATTATAATCCTAATATTTCTCCAATTCAGGAATACGAAAAAAGAAAAAAAGAACAAATTCGTTTTTTAAAAGAATTTAAATCAAAAAATAAGTTAGATTTTATGGATTGTGATTATAATTATGATGATTTTTTAAATATAGCTAAGGGTTTAGAAAACCTAAAAGAAGGTGGAGAAAGATGTTTTAAATGTTATAATTTACGATTAGAAAAAACAGCTTTGGTAGCCATCCAAAATCATTTTGATTATTTTGGTACAACTCTAACCGTAAGTCCTTATAAAAATAGTGAAAAATTAAATGAAATAGGATCTTTATTAGAAAAAAAATATGGTATTAAATATTTATATTCAGATTTTAAAAAGAAAAATGGTTATAAAAAAAGTATTGAACTTTCTAAGAAATATAATTTATATAGACAAGATTATTGTGGCTGTATTTATTCTAAAATAGAAAGGATAAAGAAAAATGAAGGTAAATAAAAAAATATTTATTTTATTATTAAGTGGTGTTGTTTTAGTTAGTGGCTGTGGAAAAGAAAATACTAATAATAAAATTGTGGAAAATAATATAAATCAAGATGAAGATAATATAGAAAAAGAAAATAATAAACAAAATATTGAAAATGATTGTATTCAGGATAATACCAGCATTGAAAATGAAATTGTAGATTATATAACAAATCCTGATAATGCGTTAGATAGTGAACAGAATAAAGAAAAACTTAATGAAACAAAAGAAAAATTAATAAAAAAAATGATTATATTAGTTGATTTTATATTTTATGGTACGGATATAAATGGTATTACATTTGATAGCCTTTCTAATAGTGCGAAAGAAAATATTTTGAATTTATTTTATAAATTAGATAATGTTTTAGAAACTAATTATCCAGGTTATAAAGATAGCTTAGAAGAAAAATATAGCAGTGCAATTGATAAAATAAAAGATACATATTCAAGTAAAGTTAGTGAAGAAAAAAGAGAAGAAATAAAGAATATTAAAGATAATGCTACTTCTAAAACAAAAGAAGTTTATGAAAATAGTAAAGTAAAAGTTAAGTCTTGGTACGAAGATTTAAAAAAACAATATTAAACCCTAGTCTTTGACTAGAGTTTTTTCTTTTTTTCCTTTTAGCTCATAGAGAGTGTAATTAATATCTGTGTTTTCAAGTTCTTTATAAAAATATTTTAAAACTCTCATAAAATGATTAATTTCAACATCAGTTAAATTTTTAAAAACCAAATAATTTGTATCATCAACTATATAATAACAATCTATATTGAATAAAAATTTATTTAATAAATCATTACTTTTAGTTTTGCATTTTACAATGTATACAATAATTTCATAGTCTGATGTATCGCTATCAATTTCAAATTTGTAATTGGGATACATATTATTTAATATACTTTCAAAAACTTCCATATTAATCCCTCCTAAATAAAAATTCTAGTTTTGTCGAAAATGTTATATATAACTATTATATGTGTTATAGTACATATGGTGATACTATGAAAACAAACATTGTTTATACTGATAATAAATTATATGTAAATACTAGTGGAAATATAGACAAAGATAATTATAATAGCTTAAAAGAAAAAGTAAATTATATTATTAATGAATATAATATAAATGATGTTATTTTTGATTTTAAAGACTCTAATATTGAAAATGAATTTTTAAATGATGTAAATAACAATTTTAATAATGTTAAAATCATAAAGTAATTTGAAAAAATTTTAATAAGTGATACAATTATATTGGAGGTAATAAAATGAAGAATATGTTTTCGAATTTTCTAAAATTATCTATTTTATCTTCAATTATATTTATACTTTTTGGATTACTTTTATTTATTAATCCAGATGGTGTTATTACATCAATTTCTTTAATAATAGGTTTAATTCTACTAATTATTGGTATAGTAGAGTTAGTTTGCTATTTTAAGGATCGTATTAATTATCAAAATATATTAATGCTTAGTTTATTTTTTATAGCAACAGGAATTATTTTGATAAGTAACCCTAATATTATAGCAACAATTATTCCAATATTTATAGGAGTATGTATGTTAGCACTTGGAATCCAAAAAATTGATATAGCTATGTTAATTAAAGGAACAGGTAGATGGGCTTATATTTTAATAACAGGTATAATAACTTTATTATGTGGTATATTATTAATTGTAAATCCAATTAAAGGTGCTTTTATAGCTACAAAAATGATTGGTTTAATTATTATGATATATTCTGTTTTAGATATAATTGATTGTTTAGTATTGAAGAAAAATGTTAAAGAGATAAATAAGATAATTGAGGTAGAATAATATGCTAGAATTCAAAAAAGGCTTTTCTAAAAAAGAAGAAACTAGAATTGTATCTAATTATATTCCTATGACTGAGAGTGAAAAAATAGAACGTATTAGAAATCAAATGACAGGTGTTTATCAAAAAACAAAACCTATTTCAAATACACCTATTATAGAAAATAAAAAAATGCATAAGGATAGAATAGATGCTTTCAAGAATATAAAAAAAGACTAATTACTTAGTCTATATAAATTAATAGAAGGTCTATTGAATAATCTAAATTGATAATCTTCTATTCCAATACCGCCTGATACATATAAGGTGGTATTTTTTAATTGGTACTTTGTGTCATAATATTTTTTTCCATAATTAGGTTTAATTAAACCACCTATAAATGGTATTTTTACTTGTCCATTCAAAGAATGACCTGCTAAAACTAAATTAAATTTAGAATAATTAATATTATCGATAACATCTGGTTCATGCATTATCAAGATACTATAATTAGGTTTATTTTCATTTAAAAATTGATTGATATTTTTCATTTTTTCATCGATATTTTTATCTAATATATGAGAGCTTATTCCAGCTAGCATAATATATTCATTGTTATTATTATAAATTAAATCATATGAATTATCTAAATCGATAAATCCAGAACTATCCATAATAAATTTATAAGTATCGTTATTATCATGATCTCCTTTTATATAATAACTTCCCATATTGGAATCAATTTTAGCTAAAATAGATATTATCATATCTCTTTCAGTATCATTAATAGTTGTATTTTTATCGATTAAATCTCCCGTAAAAACAACAATATCAGGTTTTGTTAAATTAACTTTTTTTACTAGACTTTTTAACTCTTTTTTTGTAATCATTTTGCCATAATGAATATCTGATATTTGAACAATTTTTAAGCCATAAAAATTATCATTTTTAATTTTATATTCATTTGTTATAAGACCAGTAGTACCAATATAATGACTGTATAATAGAACAATACATGGAAGTAAAATAAATATTATAAAAAGATTTAAAGTTTTTTTAAATGGTTTTTTCTTTTTTTTCATACCATCACCTTAGTTAATTATAACATAGAAGAAAAAAAAAGACACGAGTCTTTATGAAAAAAGTAAAACTAAAAATTGTAAAGCTACTAAAAGTCCATTATGTATAAAATGAAATCCCATTGAAACGAAAATATTATCTGTTTTATATAACATATATGCGAATGCAATTCCTAAAGAAGAGTATGGAATTATAAATAAAATGTCAGTAATTGAATTAATATTAGATACAACATGCATACCACCGAAAATAAATCCTGATACAAGAATAAAAATAATATTTCTTCCTAATATATTTCTTATTCCTTGTCTAAAAACTAATTCTTCAATAATTGGGGCAAATATAACGGAGGCAAGGTAGATGTATAATGGATTAGTTTTTAATAGTGATCTTATTTGTTCTTCATTTCCTGCCATTTCATTATTAAATCCAAACATAATAATAGAATTACTGATAACCATAACTAAAAGTCCAATTAACCAATATTTTATATATTTAGAGTAGTATTCTTTATGATTTTTTAGAATATCTTTTAAATCTTTTTCTATTTTTTTATTAAAAATTAAAAGAAGACTTGAAGCAATTAAAACTTCATACATAACTAAATATAGTGTTTTTATATAGTTAGGTATTGTACTTAAATCAACACCAGCCATTTCAAATGGTATAGCTTGTATTAAATTTAGGAAAAAATAAGTTATTATAGCACCTATACCAATTCCTATTTCTTTTAGTCTAATTTTCATTTTACCATCCTCATTTTCTTTAAAAATTATATCATATTAAATAATATGATACAAATAAAAGTTAAATATAAATAATAAATAATGAAGTTTATAAAAATTTATAATTAGTTACTTGAAAAAAAATAGTTAATTTGTTAAAATAAGTATGTAAAACAAAATAATAATATTGACTGAGAGATAAAAAAATTTCAAAGTCGGGGGG
>CAKPGR010000004.1 GCA_934155005.1 uncultured Bacilli bacterium
GCCACTCTTGACTTTTCTATATTATTTATTACTACTGGCGTTGTTATTAATCCTATTATACTTATTACTACTATTACAGCTAGTAATTCTATTAGCGTAAAGCCTCTTTTCATTCTATTCACCTACTTTATTAATTTTCAGTTAAAATATTAAAAATTGATTCTATATCTTCTTTTCCTTCATATTTGTCAGTTATTTTTTTATTTTCTATTTTTAATAATGTTGCTTCTTTAAAGATTGGATAATCTAAATCAAAATTACTTTCATTTGAAACATAATTTTGATTAAATGCTGAATCTAAATCAACATAATAGATTTTTAAAGCATTGTCTATTTTTTGATAATTAGTTATCAAAGTTGAAAAGTCATCAGAACTCTTTGTTGCCAAAACATAATAACTTTCTTCTTTTTGATTATAAATATTCTTAGCTAATATCGTTTCATAATCAATAACAATATCTTCATTTGATGTTGTTTCCTCTTTAGTTTCTTGTTTTTTATTGTTAGTTATTAAAATTGTCAATCCATAAAAAACAAACAATACAATTAATATTATAATTATAAAAACAAATAATTTTTTTATATCAAATTTTTCTTCCATATTATCACCATTTCAATTATAACATATTTTTTTTATGAATAAAATAAAAAGCTACTGTTGTAGCTTTATTTTCCAACTGGAATTGTACTAACAGAGTTAGCAACCTCGAGTAATTCAGCTTTGTCCATAGAATCTGATATAGCATAATATTCAATACCATTACTAGTCCAACTAGCTGTTGTATCGGTTATATTGCCAATTGAGTCATTAATAAATTCTAAATCTCCATAAACAGGAATCGTTGTATAATCATTACTTAAAGATGCAGATTGTTCAATAATCGTAAAATCCTTATCCCCTGAAAAAGTTAATATTACTCTTTTTCCATTGTCTAATTTATCCTCTGATTTTAAATATGTATTATCAGGTATATATAAAGGATATATAATATCACTTATTTTAGCAGTTGTTTTTGCACTTTGCGTTGTATTCATATTAGAATCAAGATTAAAATAATTTTTATCAAAATTAGTATCATTTTTAGTTTTATTATAAATCATTTTTATTTTAACAATATCTTGTTTATTTAACACTTCTACTTTTGTTATGTTTAAATTTTTATCAACATAAATTTTTTGTTTTATCAAATCTTTATTATTAGAATAATTAACCGTTGTAGTTATGATATAATTTTTACCTTTTTTGTCACATGTTTTTTTATTATCATTTTTAATATCGTTTAAAAGAGATTGGTATAGATAACTTTGCGAATTATTGTATGGCCATTCGCTTTGAAATTTAAAGCTTTTATTTAAAGAAGGAGTCAAAACATATACACCATCACTATTCTTCAAAATAATTTGTTCATGACTATTTGTTTGATTTTTTAAATCTACGCGATAATTATCATCTTTTTTATAAGAAACATTTATATCATATTTATAAGTTGTTTCATTATTAGTAACTTCTAAAATTCCTTCAATGTAATAACTATCCATTTTTTCTAGTTTTTTAGTTAATTTTTTGATAACATCATCTTTTTTTGCAGAGCATCCTGTTAGAAGAGTTAATCCTATAAGTAAAAATGCCCATAATTTGTTTTTCATTTGATCACCCCATATATAATTTCTAATTAATTATATTGACAATTATTATCAATTATGAATATTTTTTTTATTTTTGTTTATGCTATTAAATAAGAAAGGAGTTAATATGGAAACAATACAAAAAACAACATTAGTATTTACTATTATAGGAGCAATAGTATGGTTATTTATTGGATTATTTGATTTCAATATAGTTGATTATATATTTGTAAAGCTTCTTAATATAGATATTTTAACTCGTATAATATATATTATAGTTGGTATATGTGGTTTGGTTAATATTGGTCTTCTTTTTAATCATATAGAAAAATAAATTTTCTAATTTTAATATTTTATATATAATAAATTTAGAGAAATATTTAACAAATATTAGTTTATTTAAAAAATCCCTATTATTAGGGATTATTTTATTATTGATTTTGAGATTGTTATTACTGGTCGAACACCACGGTTAATCTCACTAACAGAATTACTGATTAAGTTACCGCCTCCACTAATAACCCATGCAAGAGAGGAACTACCTGTATAGATATTACTTGTCCAATATCCCCATGTAACTTGATCTGCATTATTAAAGCATCCATAATCTTTACAGTCACTTCTTGTTCTATCATATAGCCATCCATAATTACTTCTTTTGCTTGTATCACTCCCATTATTACTTCCAAAATAGAAGATTGTTCTTGCATCCCAGTTTGTATTTTTTGATATCTTTGCTACTTCATTTGCTGTGATTAATCTAGCTCCCACTACCCAGTCTTTTGTATCATTAGATAACGTTCTTGCCACTTCATTCATTTCACTGTTATTTCCACTTGAATTATAAGCAACAACAGATGTTGTATTATGATCTAGTATTAGATTAACAGATGTTGATCCTTCTTCATCATTAAATGTATACCATTTCATACATCCATTTTTTGTTCCTGTTGTTGATACAGCAGAACTTGACGTGCATTTTTCTCCTGTTGTTGGATTATAGTATATAGCAGTTCCATTTTCATATTTCTTTGTATAATTATTTATTTTGTTATATAAATCATCTAAGGCATTTTGAAGTGTTGTATTACTTCCTAAGTTAGAGCCTGTTGGAGCACTCACTAATATTCCATTTGCATAAAATTTTGTTCCTGCATACACTCCTACACTTCCAAATACTATTCCACTTATTATTATTCCAAATATGTTTTTCTTAATTAAATTTAAAAATTTTTTCATACAACTAATCCCTTCTATATAAAAAAAAGAGGGTTTGTAACCCCCCCCCCGACTTGATTTTTCTTGAAGAAAATTCCTTTCAAGTCCATATTATTATTCAAAGCATCTATTTTTTTACAATTTTAATTTTTACTTTCTTAGTCATCGAACTATATTGAACCTTATTATCAGATCCTTCAACATTTACTTCAACTTCATAATCACCAGCTTCATAGCCATCTAAATCAATATAGGCAACTATATCATCAGCTGTTATTCCTGAAATTACTGATTCTACACCTTTTAAATTTACTGTAACCTGTGTAGCAGCGCTACTAGTTCCTTGAACTGTATATCCATCGGCTAAATTTCTAGATTCAATACTTATATTTTCTATTTTTTTATTAGAAACACTGCCAAGAGAAGCTGTAATTGTTACATTATTAATAGATAATGATTTTACTCCTACTGGTTTTTCTAATTCAACTTTATAAGTTTTGTCCTCTTTAAGGTCACTAACATCAATAGTAACTGGAATATATTTTAAATTATTAAGACTTTCTACGTCACCATATGCTATAACCTTAGTTTCATTTGAAGTAAGCGAACTTATTGCATAATTACTAGCAACTTCTCCTTTTGGAATTATTTTAATTGGTAATTCTTTACTTGGAGATGCAATTTCAACATCAACATTTATTGTTTCTGGAACAACCTCAACATCAACTACATCACCATTAGCATCATATGCTTTAAGCGGTACATCTTTTAAAGTATAAGTTCCTACTTTTTGTTCTGGTAAGTTATTCAAATCAACTAAAGCTTTAACTTCAACTACATTTTTAAGTTGATGTTCAGCTCCTTTTATAACAACCTTGTCTGTATCATAATTTATATTTTGAACAACTAATTTTGAATCTAAACTATCTTGATTTAACAAATCAACACTTAAAGTTCTTGTTTCAGATACTTTTTCATATATGATAACAGTTGCAACAGATGGATTAACCATATATTCAATGTTTTTATTATTTTGATTATATTCAATATTTACTTTATGAGTTCCAGGTTTAAGACCACTTAAATCAACTGTTACATAATGAGAAGATGATTGTTTAGCTATATATAAATCTGTTTTACTTCCTATTAATGTTATATCAATTGTATCAGGCAATCCTTCAACTACATACTTTTCCTCATTATAAATAACCTTAACTTCTTGGTTTTTCAAAACCTCAGCTGTATTATCACTAAAAACAATAATTTTTTGATCTATAAATATAAATATTATTACAGCTATAAATAGTGATACAAATAATAAAGTATTAGATTTTGATAACCATTTTTCTAACTTTTTACCTGATTTATCAAATTTTGAGGTAAAGGCAAGAACTAATTTAGTAATAGGAGTTACTATCCTTTTATCAATGAATTTAAGGATTGAATTAATTATTTTGTTTTTCTTCTTCATCTTTATCCTCCTCTTCATCATAATCAATTAACATAGATTGTTTTGGTTTTAATTCTTCTAAAAGAATCATTTTTACTTCGTCTAATGTTAAATTATATTTTAACTCTCCATTTAAAGCAACAGATAATCTTCCTGTTTCTTCAGATACAACTAAAACAATACAATCTCCTGTTTCAGAAATACCAAGCGCTGCTCTATGTCTTGTTCCAAGTCTTTTACTAATTTTTGTACTATCACTTGTTGGGAATACTGCACCAGCACTAGTAATTTTATCACCTTGAATAATAACTCCACCATCATGTAATGGATTATTTGGGAAGAAAATTGATACTAATAAATCACTTGATATATCAGCATAAACTTTTTTAGATCTTTGTATATATTCAGCTAAACTATTATCTCTCTCAATAACCATTAAAGCACCAATACGTTCTTTTTTTAACACTTCCATAGCGTTTATTATTTCATAAACCATTTTTTCTCTTTCATCTACTGTAAGCATTTTATGTCTACCAAGTAATTGGCTTCTTCCTAAATGCTCTAAAACATTCCTTATTTCAGGTTGGAATATAACTATCAAAGCAAGTGGCCCCCATGTAATTACATAGTCTAATAGATATCCGATTGTTACTAAATTAAGCAAATCACTTACAATTTTTAAGGCAATAATAATCAAAATTCCTTTAAATAAAAGAACCATTTTTACATTTTTTCTTAAATTCTTTAAAATATAATATAAAACTAACCATACTAAAAGAACATCAATTAAATTTCTTATAAAATTAACAATATTATCAACTGTCATATTATCACTCCTATCATCTTTTAAATTATATCACAAACAATAATCTTTTTTTACCCTTTTATGACAATTTCATAAAAAAAATGGAACATATCCATTTTTAAAATTTCCAAACATCATCGTCATCATCAGATAAATCATCAATTTCTTTATCAACCGAATCTATATTTGGCAAATTAAAATCGTCTAGTTTTTCAGGTTCATTTTCTTCTACAACTGGTTTATTTTCTTCATTTGATGGTTCAACATTAGTTGTTTCTTCGATTTTAACATCATTTTCTTCTGGCATTTGAACATTTTGATCACTCATTGGTTCAACAACAGGTTGAATTTCTGATTCTACACTTGGTTCTACATTTTCGACTGTTTGATCTTCTTGATTAGAAACCATATTATATTGATCATTATTATAAGAATCATCTACATTATATGAAGTATTATCTAAAACATTTTCTTCATTTTGATTTGAATCTAAATTAAAATCACTAACACCATCTGTTTCAGGTTCGACATTATTAAAAGTTACATCACTATAATCCATATTTGGAGTAGGTTGTTCACTTGTAACTTCTTCATTTTCTAATACTGGTTCTTTTTTATTTTTCTTGTTCTTTTTTACCTTTGGTGTTTTTTCTTTACTACCAAATCCTTGTTTATCAGCAATAAATCCAATTATAGCCATTAAAATAACTACGGCAATTATTATAATCATAACATAATTTTCCTCAAAGAATGTATAATCCATAAGTTCCCTCCTATCCTACTATATAGATATAATATCATTATTTTATTTTTTTTTCAACTTATTTTAATAAATAATCTTCACCTTTAAATGGTTCTTTAAATAATAAATCTGGATAATTTTGTTGTCTTAAAGCTTCGTATACCATAATTGCTACTGAATTAGATAAATTTAAAGCTCTAATATTATCATTCATAGGTATTCTCATACAATGTTCTAAATCAGATTTTAAGATATCCTTAGGAATACCTGTACTTTCTTTTCCAAATACAAAATAAATATTTTCATCAGTATTATAATTAAAACTTGTATGGGGTTTACTACCATATCTAGTTAAGTAATAAAATGTACCTTTATTTTTTTCTTTAAATTCATCATAACTTTTATATACTGTATAATCACATTTATCAATATAATTAACGCCACTTCTTTTTATACTTTTTTCATCAAGTCTAAATCCTAATGGTTCTATCAAATGAAGTTTAACATTAGTACCAGCACATGTTCTCATAATATTACCAGTGTTCCCAGGTATTTCAGGTTCATACAAAACAACATTTATCATTCGTTATAAAAGTCCTTTTCTATATTTTTATCAATATTTTTAACAGAATCTTTATTAATATTTAAAACTTTTACAATTTTACCATTTTTAACAATTAAAAGAGTATGATTTTCTTTATTAAAAGTTACATTTTCTTCAAAATAATTTGTTAGATTATCATAAAAATTTTGATCTAATTCACTAGTATTTATATAAACAACATCACTTATATATTCTTTTTTTTCTAGTTTTTTAACAAATTCTTTTTCAAGTTCATTGTCATAATTGTTAGATAAATATAACATAATATTATGATTTTCTACTAAATAATTATTTAATTCATCTCCTTTTATTTCTGATAAAGTAGAGATTGGACTATTAGTTTCATCTTGATATTTTTGGTAGTTCTTATAATAATTACAACTTAAAAATAAAGCTACAAGTGTTAGTATAGAAATAACTAAAACAATAAAATAATTTTTTACAGGTATATTTCTTTTTTTCATGTTTTCACCTCTTTAATATTTTTCTACATTATTATCTATATCATCAATAGTAACAATAGATAATTCAATATTTTCTTCTTTTGCTAGTTCTTGAAATTTTTCTCTAAATACAGTTAATTCTTTAACTATACTATCAGGATAAATTCTTTTAGAGTTTTTTATAGCATTATAAACATCTAATAAATTAACTTCATTTCTATTTTGGAATAGAGCCTCTGAAAAAGCCCCAGTTAAAACAGAAAAAGCAACATCTGGGTACATAGCTGATAATCCATATACTCTTTTAAATTCTGATGTAGCACTTACAATCGATTCAATTAACATTTTTGTAACATATTCATTATATTTAAATTTACATCCTGTTTGTTTTTCAATTTTTGGAAGAGAACCCATTAATATTTTAACAGTTGTTTCTTCATTAGGTTCTTCAACATCAACACGTTCGAATCTTCTTAAAAAAGCCCTATCTTTTATAACATATGTTTCATACTCACTTGTTGTTGTAGCACCTATTGCTTTAATATCTCCACGATCAAGTCCTGGCTTTAAAATATTAGCCAAATCCATTGGCCCATCTTTATCGCCGCCAATTAAAGTATGAATTTCATCAATAAAAATAATTACTTTTGACATTTGTTTTAACTCTTGTACTAATAATTGAATTATAAGTTCTTCTCTACCATCAATAGTAATTTTACCAACTAAAGATGTTGAATTTAATTTTATAATACGATAATTTTTTAAAACATCTGGCACTTCATTTTTTTGAATCAAATATGCTAATCCTTCAACTATGGCAGTTTTACCTATTCCAGCTTTACCAACAAGAAGTCCTGACTTTTCAGGAGTAAGTAATATCATTATTAATTTTTTTAGTTCTAATTCCCTAGCAATAGCTGGATTCGTAATATATTCTTTTTTTGTTAAATCCTCACCATATTTTTCAATAACATTAAATGTATCACTAAAATCTAATGTTTCTATTTCTTCCATTACTTTTCCTCCAAGTATCCAATTTCAACTAAAAAATCAATGATATCTTGTTCATCTTTATCACCAATCATTTTTTCATCAACAGATCCATCTTTTACAAAAACTGTTGTTGGTGTACCACTAATAAAAGTTTTATTTTTTACAACAGCATACTCTTTTTCACTTAAATTAGCTAAATTTAGTCCATATATTGTTAAATCAAACTCTTTTATAATATTATTTAATTTTGGCTCAAATGACTCACAATGTGAACAACCTGTTTGATATAGAAGTAAAACAAATGATTCCTTATTTTCTAATTTCTTAGTATATTCATCATAAGTAATATCAACTTTTTCCGTTTTATTTTTTTTATCACTTACACTGATGTTGTTTTCTTCCTTCACATGATAATTACTATAAGCACCACCACAACCTGTGAATATTAAAATTCCTATTAAGCTCATTATTATTAAATTCTTTTTCATATCATCACCAATTTTATTATACACTAATTTAAATTTTAAATAAAGACTAAAAAAAGATTATTTCTAATCCTTATTTTAATACATTAAATACAACAAATACCACTAATCCTGAAATAGCTATTAATCCTACAAATAACAAAATTTTTAAAAAAACACTTTTTTTAGTCTTAGGTTTTTCAAAGCCTTCAAAATCTTCATCATTAAAACTCATACTTGATGTAAAAAAGGACTTGTCAATATTTGTATTTGTAACATCATTTTTCTTAGCATCCATTTTTTTTACTTCATTTAAGATTGATTTAATTGAATCTTTATTTCCAATCATTGTATTATTATTAGATTTCAAATCTTCTAGCATATCAAGTCCAAGTTCTTCTTCTGTAAGTTTACTAATTTTACTAGTATTATGAATAGTATCAATCATACTTTCCACTTGCTCTTTTGGAATTTCTTCCTTGCTTTGTTCTTTTAATTTTTTTAGTAACTCTACATTTTTTTCATCTAAATTATGATATTTTTGATGTTCCTTATTTGTCTTAGCTTTATCTAGTATATCTCTAATATCATATACTCTATCTTCATCTCTTTCAAATGTTTCATATTTTGGTTCTTCTATTTTTTCATCAATAAAATTCCTTAAATCTTTTTGTCTTTGAAATTCTTCTCTATTTTTTAACATATTTTTTACTTTTGTGATGTCAACTTCATTATCTTTTTCAATAGTAGCAATGCCTTCAATATTACTATAAGATATATCATCATAAATATTTTTATATAAATCCCTATTCTTTTCACTTCTTTTTGTAATATTGTTTCGTTCATTACTATAATATCTATCCATTCTACTCATTTACATCACCTTACAATTATTCTAACATATTTATTTATTTTTTTAAACCTAAACTTGCTTTTATTAGTTATTTTTTTTATAATTAAATTGGAGGTAATATATGGAAAAAATAATTGTAGATGAAAATGTTTGTTTTGGTTGTGGTTTTTGTGCGGCTTCATCAGATGTATTTGATATAAATGATGAAAATGTAGCATTCACAAAAGAAAATATGAATGTAATTGATAATATGAGTGAAGAAAAAAAAGAAGAAGTTTTAGAGGTTAAAGACGGATGTCCTGTTGAAGCTATTAAAATTGTAGAGGAATAATATGATTATAAATAAGGATTCTTTAAGTGAATACCAAAAAGATTTAAATAAATTAACAGATTCTTTAACTAGCTTATGTATTGATGAAAACCATAAAGATATAAGCGAATCTGAAGCTTTAAAATTAGCTCATAAAATCGTTAATGATTTAAGTAAAAAACAAGGGATAATTATCCCTAATGAAGAAAATTTAGTTTCTAAAATGATAAACGAATTAAATAAATATAATGATTCTTTAATAGAAATGCCAAGAAAGATTGTTGTTTCTTCTAAAAATAACTTAGTTAATGCTGTTAAGACTAATAGTGATAATCAATTTGAAATTAATGTAGAAGGACTCGTTTTAGAAAATCTAAAAAGTTTAAAAGCATTGGATGATAAAGAAGAAAAACATGTTAACACAGGAAAAATCATTGATAACATTATAACTCATATTAATTTCAAAAATTGTAATAATTTAGAATATGCTAAAATAGAAAATGAAGTAGAAAAAATTGTGGAAAAAAATGTTAATGAATTTATTCCAACTTATGAAGATACTTTGCAAACATCAGTAAATAATATAAAAAATAATATCGGCAATACAATTTCTAATTTTAATTCTTTTATAAACTCTTATAATGAGAAATCAAAAGAAAGTACAATTATGACAGGAGCTTTCTTCGAAGATGAAAAAAGCAAACAAAATACAAGTAAAGGTAGTCTTATGACCGGAGCTTTCTTTGAAAATGAGAAAAAAAATATCATTTCTAATATGTCAGAAGAAGAAAAAAATAATCTTGTTTTTGGAAGTCAAAATGAAAATGAAATTTCAAGCAAAACAAAATAGAACAAATACGTTCTATTTTTTTGTTTCATTATACAATTTTTTTACTTCCTTAGGATTTAAAATCCTATATTCACCTGATTTAACATTTTGTAAATCTAAAAAAGCATACTTTTCTCTTTTTAATTTTAAAACATTGTATCCTATGGCTTCAAACATTTTTTTTACTTGATGATTTCTTCCTTCATGAATAGTAAGTTCAACTATGGAAGTATCACTTTTTTTATCGTATCTTTTAATTCTAGCTTTTGCTTTACTAGTTTTTTTGCCATCAATAAATACTCCATTTGATAATCTTAAAAGTTCTTTTTTTCCAATCAATCCTTTTATTTTAGCAACATAAACTTTTTCAATATTATTTTTAGGATGCATTAATAAATTAGCAAGTTCCCCATCATTTGTTAAAATAAGAATACCTGTTGTATCATAATCAAGTCTTCCTACTGGATAAATACGTTTTGTTGTATTAATTAAATCAACAACGGTTTTTCTACCTTTGTCATCATTTGTAGATGTAATAACTCCTCTTGGTTTATTTAAAAGATAATATACTTTATTTTCATTATCATTATTCAATACCAAACCATCTATTTCAACAAAATCATTATTATCAACTTTTAATCCTAAAATGGCTGTCTTACCATTTACTTTTACTCTACCTAATTTTATTAATTCTTCTGCCTTTCTTCTAGATGTGTATCCATTATCAGCTATAAATTTTTGTAAACGTATCATAAAATCACCTAGATACATTATACTTTAATTTTTGTATTTAAACAAGATTAAAACATTAGTCTGACAATTATTATACTAGCTATTATTCCAATTAAATCAGCAAATAACCCAGCCCATAAAGCATATCTTATTTTTTTTATACCTATGCTTCCAAAATAAAGTGTTATAACATAAAAGGTTGTATCCGTAGCTCCTTGAATAACAGAACCAAGTCTACCAATTAAAGAATCTGGGCCAAAATTTTCAAAAACATTATTTAAAAGAGCAAGGGTTGTAGTACCTGAAATTGGTCGCATTATCATAATAGGAAAAGTTTGAATAGGAACTTTTAAAATATCAAATAGCGGTTTTACTACAACATAGATTAAATCAATAAAACCACTTTTTAAAAATATATTTACGCCAAAAATCATAGCAAGTAGGCACGGAAAAATTTTAAATATCATACTAAATGACTCACTCGCCCCATTTAAAAATTCATCATATACATTAACTTTTTTTGAAATTCCGTATATAAGTATAAATAATACCATTAAAGGAATAATTAAATTTGATATCATAATTTCCTCCTATTTGCTAGAAAGCGGTCAAACAAAAGGCCAAATAAGGTAGAGCAAGATGTAGCTAAAATACAGGGTAAAACTATTTCAGTTGGATTTACACTTCCATACATTAGTCTCATTGATATTATAGTTGTAGGTATAATAGTAACTCCACTTGTATTTAAAACTAAAAAGGTTATCATACTTCTACTAGCTACATCTTTATTTTTATTTAATTCTTGAAGTGAACTCATTGCTTTTAAGCCAAAGGGGGTTGCGGCAGAACCGAGTCCTGCCATATTAGCGATTATATTAGATGCTATTAAACTAAGAGATTCATGATTTTTAGGAATTTCTGGAAATATTTTTCCTAAAATAGGAGATAATTTTGTTGATAATAACTTTAATAGTCCTGACTTTTCAGCTATCTTCATTATTCCAAGCCATAAAGCCATAACAGGAAATATTTTAACTGCCAAATCTAAACTAGTCTTTGTACATTCAATAATTTCATTATTTATAACTTCTACTTTACCAGTTAGAAGACTATAAATAATACCAACTATGATAAAGATAGACCATACTTTATTTACCATATTTTAGTCCTTTTATTTTGTCTATAAAGCTAGTTTTCTTTTTTTCTATTTTTTCAATATATATTTTTTCAGTGTGTATCTTACTATCTCCTAAGTAAACTTCTACATTACCAATACTAATATTATTTTTTATTTTTCTAATCTTTTCAATATTAAATTTCAAAATTATTAAATCTTTTTCATCATTACTTAAAGGATATGTAAAATTATTTTTTAAATAAAATTTATAATTTTTATAATAAGTTTCATTTTCTATTTCTATGTATCCCTTTTTTAATATTTCATAATTTTTATAATTAGCAAAACCATATTCAAATAAATTCTCATGATCTTTAAAATCATTACCATCATTTAATGTAACTACAACTAAATTTAAATTGTCTTTACTAGCTGAATTTACAAGTGTTCTTCTAGCTTTTTTTGTATAACCTGTTTTTCCACCTGTTGCATACCTATAATTTTTTAGTAATTTATTTTTGTTATACCAAATATATGTATTCATATTTGTTTTCAAATTATATTTAGTTGTTGAAACTATTTTTTTAAATTCTTTATTTTTCATAGCTTCACTCATTATAATAGCCATATCATAGGCAGTTGAATAGTTACCATTTTCTTCATCTAGTCCATTTGGATTATTAAATGTTGTATTTTTTAAACCTAAACTTTTAGCTTTTTCATTCATTTTATCAACAAATTTTGGTGTTGTGCCACCAACAAAATGGGATATAGCAAGAGAAGCGTCATTACCACTTCTAAGCATTAAGCCATATAGTAAATCTTTAAGAGTTAAAACCTCACCTTTTTTTATATAAATTCCTGACCCATATGCGCCATCTATTTCATCACCAATAGTGATTTTTTCATTTAACTTACCACTTTCTGTAGCAATTAAAGCAGTCATTATTTTTGATATACTAGCAACACTCCTAACCTCATGAATATTTTTACTATACAAGATTCTTCTTGAATCCATATCCATAAGAATTGCTGAGGTAGCACTTGTATCAATAGCTTTAATGTTAATAGGAATTAATAGTAATAGAAATAAAAATATTTTTTTCATATAGTCACCTGTTAAAGAATATGAAAAAAAGGACTAGTTTAGTCCTAAAAAGTTTAATTAAAGCTAATATTGCCTGATATAATATCTGAAATGTATCTTAAATATAATTCTATAAAGTTAGCTTTTTCTATATCTTTTTTTACAGTTAAATTAACTTCTTTTATTTTTTTGCCATCTTCTTTAACTAATAATTTACCAACGATATTTCCTTTCTTTATTGGCGCTACAACCTTGTCTAATTTAACACTATAAGTTATATTTCCAATTTTATCTGTTTTCTTTGTTAATATTGAAACATCATCAACTGGAATAATTTCTACTTTTTTAGTCTTTGCTTTTTCCACATTGACTTCCTTTATTGTTTTATTTTGATTTATAATAATAGTTGATTTATATTGAGCAAAGCCATAATCTAACATCGAAGAAATTTCTGAATTTCTAAGAGCACTAGTCGGTTCACCCATAGCAACAGCAATTAATCGCATATCATTTTTACTTGCTGTTGCCGTTAAACAATAACCAGCTTCTTTCGTATATCCTGTTTTAAGTCCATCTACCCCATTATAAAATCTTACTAATTTATTCGTATTAACTAACCAAAATTCTCTATCTGTTCCTTTTCTTAAATAATCTTCATATATAGAAGTAAATTCTAAAACTTTTTTATGTTTGACAAGTTCTTTAGCAATCATAGCCATATCATGTGCACTAGAATAATGATTAGCATCATCTAATCCATGAGGATTTTTAAAATTAGTATCTTTTAGATTTAATTCTAATGCTTTTTCATTCATTTTTTTTACAAATTCATCTACTGTTCCATACGTTGCTTCTGCAAGCGCTACAACAGCATCATTACCACTTGCAACGGCAACACCTTTAAATAAATCTTTAACTTTCATTTGTTCTCCTGTTTCAAGAAGTATTTGAGATCCACCCATACTTGATGCATTTTCACTTACAGTAACAGTATCATTCCAATTTAAAACACCATCTTCTATTGCTTCAACTATAACTAACATACTCATCATTTTAGTCATTGAAGCAGGAGCAATTTTTTCATGACTATTTTTTTCAAACAAAATCTCACCCGTTTTAACATCAATCAAAATAGCTGATTTAGCATTCATAGCTAGTTCTTCTGCTTTTACGCTAGTAAAAGGTATTAAACAGATAACACATAACATAATCCATATTTTTTTCATAATCCACCTCTATTTAAAAATATGAAATTATATAAAAAAAAAGAATATTTTATTTTATATATTCTTTATAAAAATTATTTGTAAAAGCATTATAAGCTTTTTCTTCCATTTTTAAATCTAACTTTTTGTATTTAAGATTATTTTTTTTCATTATTTCATTAATAAAATATTTTAAAAATTCTGGATTTCTAATTAATAAAGGTCCAACTAGATATGTTCCATAAAAATTATTATATTTAATTCCTTCTGTTTTAGAATTAGGATAACTTCCTATTCCTTTTACAACTTCAAACATAGGATTTTTATTATCTCTTAAAACTGTATTTTGATTTTGAAAACCTATAACAAAATCATTTAGAAAAGAACACTTCATAATACTCTCATCAATCATTCTAAATGATTCTTCTTTAACATAATAATCAAATACTTCTAGTGTTTTTTCTTTGTTTTTACCTTTTAAAATATACTTACCAAATAAATTAATAGCATTACCTGTTATTAAAAAGAATTTTCCATCTGAAATAGCTTTTTTAATTTCTTTTTTATATTTTAATAGATGTGGTAAAATGATTTTTTGATTATTTTCAGTACCTGCTCCCATATAAACTAAATCATATTTATCAAATTCTAATTCATCGTCAACAGTTAAAAAATGAATACAAGTATTTATATTTTCCAATTCTAGATTCTTTTTTAAAGCTTTTATATTTCCATTTTCTCCATATAAATTTAAAATATCATAATAAAGATATGCTATATGAAATCTTTTCATTATTCCACCTCACTTAATTGATCTCTTAAAACATGTTCTAAATCAAATGGAAAAATTAAATAAGTTATCCCTTTTGATTTTGTTTTAAAAGTTTCTAATATTAATGATGAATCTTCTATAACTTCTACTTTTTTTGTATCAATATCAGCATACTTTAATCTTAAAGCAACATCATTTGCAAATCTGCCAAAACAAAATATTTTTTTTATACTATCATCTTTTAAAAGTTCAAAATTAACATCATATAACCAAGATAAATCTTTAATATTATATCTACCACTTATAACATTAAAACCTAAAAAAATAGTTTTATCACCAGTTTGTTTTTTTACATAATCGATAGATTGATTATAGGATATTGGTGTATCATTTTTACTTAATAAAATAACTCCTTCTTTTTTTCCAATTTTAAATGTGTCTAATCTTTTAATTTTAAGTGAAAGATTATTTAAAGTTTCTACTATACTACTTGTGTTTATACCCGAATTTTTAGCCACTACGTAACTTGCTGATAAATTGTAAATATTATATAAAGCATCATTATTCATTTTAATTTTATTTCCATCTAATGTAAATGTATTATCATTATTTAATTTTGCTTCATATAAATTATCTGGTCTATTAAAATCGTTATTAGGACAATGATAATTTCCAAGATTAGCATAATGAAAATAATCAAATTCTAATTTTTTATGACAAACAGGACAATACATCATATCTAATTTTGATGTATTTTTTTTAGTGGAATATTTTGTTTTAGCAAGGCCATAATAAGAAATTTTTCCTTTATGCCCTAAACTAAATTTCATAACAAGAGGATCATCAGCATTTAAAACTAAATGAATATCTTTTGTAATACGCATTTTAATATCATCAAAAACAATATCAAAGTGTCCATTACGAGCTAGTTGATCTCTAGATAAATTATTAATAACAAAATAATTAGGTTTGAAATCTTTGAAAACTTCTTTTACATATCTTTCATCTGTTTCTAAAACTAAAACATCTACTTTTGTTTTCCCAAATATATTAACACTATCTAATATTACACTAGTAACACCAGCTTTTAAATTAGAACCTTTGGAATTACTTCCAACTTTTAGTCCAGCATTCTTATATATTTCTGTTAAAGTACCTGAAATAGAAGTTTTTCCAGTTGTTCCTGTAACACATATTGTTGTTTTTGGAAGTTCTAATTTTTTTAATATGTCTTTATCCAATTTTAAAGCAATTTCACCGGGCAATGAAGTACCTCTGCCTATTTTTTTTAATATATTTTGTATCATTTTACATATGATCAATTTTAAAGTTAACATAAAAACACCTCTTTTAATATAATACCACAACGAATAAAAAAAAACTATCTTTTATATTTAATCCTTAGGTTTAAATATAAAGGATAGAAAAAACGATATAATAATAGCAGATATTATCCCGGAAGATGTTAAATCAAACATTCCCATAAATAATCCAATTATTCCAAACTCATTTGCTTTTTCTAAGGCACCATGTATAAGTAGATGTCCAAAACTAGTAATAGGGACTAATGCTCCACCACCTGCCCATAAAACACATTTATCATATAAACTAAATATGTCTAAGAAAGCTCCTACAACAACAAATATAGTTGTAACATGACCTGCTGTAAGTGGAGTATTATCTAATATTATTTGTCCTATCAAACAAACAAAACCTGCAAATAAAAAGCTATTTAAATATATCAATTTATTACCTCCAAACTAATTGCATGAGCAATACTTGGAATTGTCATATTTTCATTGACCATGGCTGGCGAATGTAATGCTCCTGTTGCTATTAATAAAACTTTTTTTATTTTCTTTTTTTTCATTAAATTAAATATATAACTATAAGTTACAAGTGGCATACAAGCAGGGCCACTTCCACCTGCATATACTGGTTGTTTTTTTATGTCATAAATCATACAAGCTGTATCATCATAATTATTTAAAGTAATTCCATACTCTAATTTCATATATTCTTTAAGTATATCTTTACCATATATTCCTAAGTCTCCACTCAAAATCAAATCATAATAATTAGCTTCTCTTTCTAGATCAGTCAAATGTCTATATAAAGTATCGGCACATGCTGGCGCCATAACAGCTCCCATATTATAAACATCCTTAACACCCATATCAATTACACGGCCAATTGTACTACTTTCCACTTTTATATTACTTTCCATATCACTTAAATAAATAGTCGCCGATCCAGTCGTTGTAAATGTTGTAGTCTTGGGTTTAGGACCACCATATTCAACTGGATATCTAAATTGTTTTTCAGCTGCATTATTGTGACTGGACGCTGAACAAATACAATTCTTTATTTGCTTTCCATCAATCATATTTGAGGCTATTATTAAACCTTCTACACTACTAGCACATGCATTATATATTCCTAAATATGGTATTTTTAAATAACTTGCTGCCATATTAGAAGATGCTAACTGATTTAAAAGATCCCCTGATATGAAAAGATCTATATCATATTTTGTTTTACCTATTTTAGATAATAATAATTCTGTCGAATCTAATATTAATTTTGTTTCTGCTTGTTCCCATGTCTTTGTTTCAAAATAAAAGTCATCATAACTTTTGTCAAAATAACTTCCTAAAGGGCCTTTTTTTTCGTATGGTCCTACTACTGTTGCTGAATCATTTACATAAACGTTTTTATATTTGAATGTCATATAGCACCATCGAATAAAATTAATCTAACAAGGCCAAAGACATAAGCACTTACAACCCCAAAAATAATAACCGATCCAGCTAATTTAAACATATTAGCTCCAATACCAGTAACCATTCCTTCTTTTCGGTATTCAAGAGCTGCACTCATCATAGCATGAGCAAATCCTGTTATTGGAATAATTAAACCTGCCTGAGCAAATTTAACCCACTTATCAAAAAATCCTAGACAAGTAAGTAAAGCTCCTATAAAGATAAGAGTGATAATCATAAAAGTTCCTGCTTCTTTAGTTGGAATATTTAAAAAATATGAATAAAACTCTATTAATAATTCTCCTATTACTCCCATAAATCCTCCTACTAAAAAAGCTATTATACCATTTTGAAATCTATTTTCAGTTGGTTTATATTTTTTTACTAGTTCTTTATATCTACTTTTTTCCATTTAATCACCTATCTTTATTATGAATAATATTATTTTTTATATACAAAAAAAATCAATTTACATTGATTCTTTTATTTTCCTTTTAATTTTAGTTAGCTCTCTTGATACCTTTACTTGATTCATATTAAATTTTTCTCCTATTTCTTGTTGGGATAAATCGGTATTAAGACTATACAAAAGTAATCTTCTACTTTCTTCGTCTAAATCTGTTATTATTTCTTTTAATAGAACCATCGTTTCAATATCAAGTTGACCATTACCAATAATATCATAAAGACTCATATCTTTTTCACCCGTATTTACTGGTTCATCGATACTTTGAAGCGTACTTACTACTTGCATTGCTTCTTCAACTTGTTCTTCCGGAATTTCTAGAAAAATAGATATTTCATAATTACTTGGTGGTCGCATATATTTTTGACTTAAAATTTCAATTGTCTTATCAATACTACTTTTTAATTTAGTAATATTTCTGCTAACCTTTATTCCTTTATCTTCTCTAATAAGTTTACACATTTCACCAAATATATATGGATAAGCATATGTTGTAAATTTAGCATTACTATTTTCATCATAATTATTATAAGCAGTAATTAATCCTATATATCCAGCCTGATATAAATCTTCTTTATTTTTATACCCCGAAAATTTTTTGGCAATTCCATAAATTAAATTACTATATTCTTCTATTTTTTCATTTGTCATTTTTATCTCCTTTTATACTTTGATTAAATTAAACGCTTCTAATTCATTATTTATTTCATCTATATATTTAAATATTTTCATTTTATTTAATTTTTCTCTTATACTTTTATTTTCTAAATTAGTTATAAAAACAAAACCGTTATATTTATTAACTAATTCATATATATAAAACAAAATATTTATACCTTTATTATCAATTTCCGATATATAATGCATATTTAAAACAACATTTTTTATTTTTTCATCTTTAATAATTTTATTTATTTTTCCTTCTAATTCTTTCAAATTATCTTTTGTAAGATTTCCTATAATTCTAATGAATAAAATACCCTTCCTATATTCTAAGATAGTTTCCAAAGCATCACCTCTTTATATAATTTAACACTTTTAAATTCATAAATATATTGTTTCGACAAAACTAGAATTTTTATTCAAAAAAAAGTTTAGTTTCCTAAACTTATTTTGAAATAATATCAACTATTAAATTACTAATTTCTGTTGGATTTGCAATTGGTAATCCTTCAATTAATCTTGCTTCTGAATATAAAATTTTTGTATATTTTTCTAATTCTTTTTTGTCTTCTTTATATAATTTCTTAATTTTCTTAACAATTGGATGTTTTGAATTAATTTCTAGAATAGTTTTTGCTTTTATTTTTTCATCAGTAGGCATATTATTAATTACTTTTTCCATTTCAATAGACACATCACCTTCTGTTGTAAGACAAACTGGATGTTTTTTAAGTCTATTTGTAAATCTTACTTCTTCTACATCATTATTTAATTCTTCTCTCATTAATTTAAACATATCTTTATTTTTTTCATTCATTTTAGTTAACTCTTCTTGTTCTTCTAATGTATCTAAATCTAAGTCCTTTGAAGCAACATTAATAAATGGTTTTTCATCGTAATTCATAAGTGCTTTTATTGTAAATTCATCAACATAATCAGTTAAATATAAAATATCATAACCTTTATCTTTTACCATTTCCACTTGTGGTAATAAATCAATTTTTTCTACTGTATCACCACATGCATAATATATTTTATCTTGGTTTTCTTTTATTTCATACTCTTTTAAAGTTATATAATCTTTTTTGTCTGCTGAATAAAATAGCAATAAGTCTTTTAATTTATCTTTATCCATTCCATAGTTGTTATATACTCCATATTTTAATTGATTACCAAAGGTTTTAAAGAATTTTTTATAGTTTTCTCTATCTTTTGATAACATATTTTCTAATTCTTTTTTTATCTTTGTTTCTATACTTTTAGCAATTAATTTTAGACTACGATCATTTTGTAACATTTCCCTAGATATATTTAGCGATAAATCAGGTGTATCGACAATTCCTTTTACAAAACTAAAATAATCTGGTAATAATTCTTTGCATTTTTCTTGAATAAGTACTCCATTAGAATATAGTTGTAATCCTTTTTCATACTCTTTTGTATAAAAATCATATGGCATATGATTTGGAATATAAAGTAAACAATTATAAGATACTTGTCCTTCCATAGAAGAATGAATTACTTTAAGTGGGGCTTCATAATCATAGAATTTATCAGTATAAAAATTATTATATTCTTCTTCTGTAATATCTTTTTTATTCTTTTTCCAAATTGGAATCATGCTATTTAAAGTTATAATTTCTTTTACTTTTTCGTATTCTGAATCAGATCCTTCTTTTAATTTATTATTTTCAACTTCCATTTTGATTGGGTATTTAATATAATCAGAATATTTTTTTATCATTGTTCTTATTCTATATTCTGTTAAATAATCACTATATTTTTCATCATCTGTGTCTTCTTTTAAGTGTAAAGTTATTTTAGTACCGACATTTTCTTTAACACATTTTTCTATACTATACCCATCAATTCCATTTGATTCCCATCTATTAGAAGATCCATCTATTGTTTTAGTTTCAACAGTTACTTTATCACTAACCATAAATGCTGAGTAAAAACCAACTCCAAATTGTCCAATAATATCAACATCTGTTTGATCTTTATTCTCTTCTTTAAATTCTAATGAGCCACTTTTAGCAATTGTTCCTAAATTATTTTCTAACTCTTTTTCAGTCATACCAATACCATTATCAGTAATTATAATATTTCTATTTTCTTTGTCTAGTTCAATATTTATTTCTAATTTATCTTTTTCTACTTTTAAACTACTATCTGTTAATGATTTAAAATATAATTTATCTATTGCATCACTTGCATTTGAAATTAATTCTCTTAAAAATATTTCTTTATTTGTATAAATTGAATTTATCATCAAGTCTAATAATCTTTTTGATTCTGCTTTAAATTGTTTTTTCATTTAATCTCTCCTTACGTAATTACTAAAAAGATCTAGAAACCTAGATCTAGTCACTAATTTCAACATACTTCTTTTCTGGTAATTTTTCTTGTTCTTCTTTTTTTGGAATTTCTAAGCTTAATATACCATTTCTAAATGAAGCATTTATATCTTCTGATTGAATATCTTCACCTACATAAAAGCTACGTGAACATTCACCAAAATATCTTTCACGTCTAACATATTTGTTTTTTTCTTCTTTATTATCTGATGAAGTTTTAGCATTTATTGTTAAATATCCATCTGTAACATCTATTTTTATGTCTTCTTTATTGTATCCTGGTAAATCAACATCAATAATATATTTATCATCTGCTTCTTTTATATCTGTTTTCATAAGCTTAGTTTCATTTCTTTTGAAGAATTGGTCTCCAAAAATATCATCGAACAAATCAAAATTACTTTTTGGTATCATCATCATATAAATCTACTTCCTTTCTTTTATGTTGCCTATTTTAGATAGGTAGCACATAGATATAATTTAATACCTGTAGGTATCTCCTACAATTAACATGTTATCACTTTTTATTAGCACTGTCAAGTGTAGAGTGCTTATTTTGACAATTATTTTAAAATTTATATTTATCAAATAAAAACTCGATATTTTTATATCGAGCTCATTTTAACGAACAATTTAGTTCGAATTATTCTAAGTGGCAGGGGTAGCAGGAGTTGAACCCACATCAGCGGTTTTGGAGACCGTTATTCTACCATTGAACTATACCCCTAAAACAAATACATTATATCATATTATTTTTAATTAATCAATATACTTTAAATAGGTGATGTTATGGGAATTATTCAATCTACAACTAAAGAAAGAAATTTACTTGCTAGATTAATGCGAGCAGAAGCCGTTGGGGAAGGAAATTTAGGTATGTTAATGGTTGGAAATATTGTTATTAATAGGGCCCTAAGCAATTGTTTAACATTCAAAAATATTAAAACAATTAATGATGTAATTTATCAAGCTAATCAATTTTCTGGGATCAATAGTTCTTTATTTTTTTCAAATCCTACCACTAAAGAACGTCAGTTAGCCGATAGAGTAATAAGAGGAGAATACTTTTATCCTGCTACTAATGCCCTTTGGTTTTATGCTCCACAAACAGGTGAAAGTTGTAAAGCTGTATGGTATAATCAATCGTTAGCTGGAAGATATAAAAATCATTGTTTTTATAATCCAGCGGCTGGTGTTTGTAAAGAAATTCACTAAAAAACTTATCAATAAAGATAAGTTTTTTAATTTTTAATTGCTATTTTAATTGTGCTATAATCATATGATATTTCATTTAATATTTGTAATAGAAAATTCATGAGTGTTTCTGTATCATAATGAGTTTCTATATATAAATCTTCATCAAGTTTAACTGGACTTCTCATATCATTGACATTAGACGATAGTCTTGTTCTTTTCCTTCCAAGTAATTTATCTCTTAGATCATATAATTTATTTTTCATGTTTTTATCCTTCATAGCATCTTCTAAAATAAATTTAACTGCATTTTTCCACGTTGGTGTTATAACTCTCTCATCATTTAAAATAACAGCTATAACTTTTTTTCCTTTAAAACTTGATGTATTAGTTACAGGATAAATTACCTCATATTCACTTTCTTCTGAAATATTATTATTATCTATTTTTGATACTTCTTTTACAATTTGATCAAAAGTAGAATTAATCATTAAAATTATTTCATCTTGTTTTTTTCTTATTTCATCAATTACATTATTCATAGTATTCCCTCCTTAATATGATTTTAGCACGTGCTAAAGTTAATGTCAATAGTATATAAAAAAAGATTACTTGGCTTGAGTAAACTTTTTATATTGTTAAAACTTGACCTAATGATAGGGTATTACTTGTTAAATTATTTTTCGTTTTTATTTCATTAACTGTTGTATTATATTTTTTAGCTATACTATATAACGTATCTCCTGATTTAACTATATATTTTATTTGATTATTAGTTGTTGGTATTTTTAATTGTTGCCCTATTGATAATAAATTGCTTGTTAGATTATTATAATCCATAAGTTCTTGTTGAGTCAGACCATATTTTTTTGATATTGAATACAAGTTATCCCCTTTTTGAACAGTATATATTATTTCATCTTTTGTTTGTTCATTAGAAGGTATTTTCAATTGTTGGTTAATAGTTAAAGCATTTGAAATTAAATTATTTAATTTTTTTATTTCATCAACTGTTGTATTATATTTTCTAGCTATACTATATAATGTATCTCCTGATTTAACTACATAATAATCATCACTTATTTCTTTTGTTGGAATTTTTAGCAATTGTCCAACAGATAATAGATTAGAAGTTAAATTATTTAATTCTTTTAGTTGGTCAACAGTAACTCCAAATTTTTTTGATATGCTCCACAAACTATCTCCTTTTTCTACTATATAAAAATCTCCTGAAATTGGTTCATATTTGGTACCTGTATATTCAGCAAGGGCCTTTACAACTGCCTCAGCATATTTTTCATAATCGTTTTTTAATTGTTCTACATCATCTAAACTACTATCCAAGAATCCATATTCAACAATTATAGGTTGTGTTTTTCCAGTATTTCTATGAATAAAATAGTAATCTTTTGATGTATCACTTGGTAATCTTCTTTGATATGCATCTCTTATATTTTGACCTTCTGCTTCTAAATTTTTTAATACTAAATTAGCTAGTTTATTACTATTTCTAAGAGCATATATTACTTCAGCACCATCGCCACCTCCTGCATTTATGTGATTAGAAACAACTATTACATTTGGATTATTACCATAGGCATCTAAAATTCTATTAACTCTATCAGTAGGATTCAATGTCTCATCAGTAGTCCTAGTCATTGTAACAGGTATCCCAAGTTGTTTTAATCTGTCATACATATATTGTGAAATTTTTAAAGTCAATTCTTTTTCTATAATTCCATTCCCACTTGATCCTGGATCATCCCCTCCATGTCCAGCATCAATTACAATTTTATAGTTATTCATACATATTCCTCCTAAAATAGTTTATGTTAATTATCTATTTTGGAAACAAAAAAAGGAAATAACTAATTTCCTAATTATTAACCCTATGCCTAGAAGGCTTTGTTGATTTAGTAATAGCTTTAAAAGTATATCCATTATCTTTACCATATTTAATTATTCTTCTAATAGCATTCAAAGTTTTATAATTACCTTCAAAATCATGAAGTAAAACAACATTATTTTGATAAACTAAATTATTAACTACATTATTATAAATATCATTCTCGTCTCTAGCTCCACCAGCATCCTCACATGAAACATTCCAATCAAAATAACTATATCCTTTATCTAAAACTTGACTAGTTAAAATACTCATAATACCACTACTATATTTTCTACTAACTGTATTAGAACTTCCACCTGGAAATCTAATAATATTACTATATTCACCAGTAATACTATGAACTTTTTCTCTAATGCTATTTAAATCCGAAAAATAATTATCAACACTAGAATAAATATAACTATAATCATGTGTATAACTATGAAGTGCGACTGTATGTCCATCATCATGTTCCTGTTTAATTAAATAATTAAGAGAGTCATCATGATTTATAACAAAAAATGTAACCTTAATATTTTCTTCTTTTAAAATTTGAAGTAAAGAAGGGGTTATAGTAGCACTTGGTCCATCATCAAAAGTAAGATAAATTATTTTTCCACTTCCATCAATAGCAGGCACTTGATCATAATTAATAACATTTATAGTACGCGTAGCAACAGACTCATTACCTTTATTATCATATGCTTTATATTTTATTTCATATTTACCAACTGTATTAGTATCAACATTTCCTTCAACAACAACATTATCTATAACACCATCACAATTATCTTTAACAATATAACCTGGTTCTACATACTCTTCTCCAACATAAACATTAATTAAATGTTCCCCAAGCAATGCTATATCAGGGCCTTTTATATCACCATATTTAATTTTTCTTTTAACCTCACTTTTATTTAAAGAAGAATCCTCAACGCTATATATAATAAAATCTTTTTCTTTTTTTATTTTAACTTTATTTGTAATATCACCATCATAATTATCAAATGCTTTATATCCTTCTTCTACATATTCGCTAGAAGGGCAAGTATAACTATCACCTTTTAACTTAATACTTGGTTTAACTTTGTCAACAACACTAATTTTTCTTATTTTTTTAACTTTACCACTTCTAACATTCAAACTATACTCAACTGTATAATTACCTATTTTTTTATTATTTATATTATTTTTAATTTTAACATCATCAGTTTTATCCAAAAAATTATATAAGCCAATATAACCTGGTTCTTTATATTTCTCATTTAAATTAATAGTCAATTCTTTTTTGCCTTTTAATATAATACTCGGTTTTGATAAAATAAAATTAATAGAAATAAAACTTGCTAACAAAATAATAAAATAAATTCCATCATAACTTAACTTCTTCACAGTAACACCCTCTTAAAAGTAAACATACTTATTTTATTTTAACATTTTTTTTACAATCTTTAAACCTATTTATTTAAATTTATAAAATAAAAGCAAGATTAACTTGCTCTTATTTTATTTATATAATTATTTATACTACTAGCCCATGTAGTACTAGCAGCGTATTTGGGATTAATTGTCTCTGGTGTTGTCAAACCATAAGCATAATAATTATTATATAAATTATTCATAAAACTACTTATTCCTTCTTCTAATGAACCAAAAGCCATATAAGATCCATTCGATCCTTTTTGACCTCCAACATTATAAGAATATTTAACTAAACCACTACATTCCCAAGAACAACCTGTTTCATGTAAAACGATTGCAACAGCAAGATATGGATCAATTCCAAGATTTAAAGCATAATCAGCGAATAAAGCACCTGTACCACTTAAAGTGGATGATAAATTTCTATTTAATTTATCTATTAAGGCATCCCTAGTTAAACCATCATAAACTATCTCAGGTTCAACCACTTGGGCAACTTCTTCGTTTTCATCATTTTGTTCTAATGTATCATCCTCAGTTACTACTTCTTGAGTAGTTTCCGAATCTGTTTCTAAAACAGATGTTACATCGATCTTTTTTGTTGTATTTTCTAAAATGTTGTTTGATAATAATAATTCGCTATCTACTTTTTTTTCTTGCTTAACTTCGTTTTTAAATGAAAATGTTATTCCTATTAAAACAATTGAGATTATAGCCAGGCCGGCTTTAATCTTCTGCTCAGTTTTCAAATTTTCACCTCTCCATTTTTTGACGAAAACATTATTGATATTACCATATAAGGGGGTATTTGTCAAATTATGACATTAATAATATACCCACTTATATTATATTCTATTCAAAAAATTTTAAGATAAAAATTAAATTCAACTATTTATTTGTATTAATTTACCATCAATAATTGAATATAAGTACATATAAATCTTCTTGTTAGTTTTTCTACAAATATAATCTCTATACCCTTTTAATTGTTTTAAATATGCTTTATCATCAGTATTTCTCAACTTATAATCAACAATTTTAAAAGAATCATTAGTTTCAATTAATAAATCAATAATTCCATGATAATTAATATCATTTAAATCATATATAAATTCATACTCTTTAAAAATATTAATAGCATCTTTAAATATATTTGTACTCAAAAATGTTTCAACTAGTTTAGTTTCATAGTCAGATAATTCGGTATAATCTGGATTTAAAAAATCAATATTTTCAAATATGGTATGCATTCTTCTACCAAAATGAATACTATCATAATTTTTTTCAGTGTACAAACTTATATTTTCTTTTGAAAAATGATCTTCAACTATTTCATCAAATAAAAAATTTTTATTCTCAATTATTATTTTTTTATCAGATTGTTTTATTTTAGTTAAATAGTTAGTGTTTCTTAATTGATTGTACATTTTAGTTAGTGGAATATCATTTAAATTAATTTTTTTTATATATGGATTTAAACTTTTAGACAAAGAATCAACAATATCAAAGAAAGATTTATATTTCATTTTATCGTAATAATCAAATTCTTTATCTTCATTTTTTAAATTAGGCATTATCATAATCATTTTTTCCTTAGCCCTAGTAAGAGCAACATAAAATAATCTTATTTTTTCAGAAATATCATCTCTCGTATACTTATCTTTAAGTAAATATTTATAGAATGTTTGCATAATACCATTATCAATATAAGGCGTTATAATACCATATTCATTATCAAATGTTATTTTATCATTTATTTCCTGTTTATTAAATTTTGAATATAATCCCGTATAATAACAAAGATGATATTCAAGGCCTTTTGATTTATGTATAGTCATTATTTTAACACCATTATCTTCCATATCTCTTGAAAATGTTATTTTTGAATTTTCTTGTGTTATTTTATCTAAATAATCATTAAATTCATATATTGTATATCCCATTTCACTTAATTTATTAGAAGTATCAATAAGATAATCTAAACAAGCTATATGTTTTTTTATGTCACCAACTGTAATTATTTTTTCATAAAATTTAAATTTATCTATTATCACATCTATTACTTCATTAATAGCGTGATTCTTATAATCAATTGTTTTAATAAGTTTTATTAAATCAGAATCATCATAGTTTTCATTTTGAAAATAATTAAATATTTCATTATCACTCATATTATATAAATAACTTCTTAAAACACTTATAAAAGAATACCTATACTTAATATCATCTTTGTTTAAAATCATTAAATTAATAATATTTTTAATAATAAAAACATCAATATTATCACTTATATTTTCATCCTTATAAATACATAATGGAATATTTAAATATTCAAATATTTTTTTATATAAATTAAAATTAGTTGATGTGGACATCAAAATAGCAATATCAGAATATTCTAATTTTCTAATTTTTTTAGTGTCTTTATCAAAAATTTTATAGTCATTTTCTATTTTATTTTTTATATCATACGCACATATAAAAGCTTCTATTTCTTCTTTTTTAAATGTTCCATCAATTTCATAAGTAAAAATATCCAAATTATTATTTTGATTAACATTACCCATTTCATCATAAGCTTTATTTCCATAAATCATTTGATGACTTTCTAAATAATCAGCACCACCAATTTTAATATCCATAATTTGGTTAAAAATTAAATTTATGTTATTTAAAACTTCATTTCTTGATCTAAAATTCTTATTTAAATCAATTTTATAACCACCATTATTTTTAGAATATAAATTATATTTATTTTTAAATAAATTAGGATTAGCATTTCTAAATCGATAAATAGATTGTTTAACATCACCAACCATATAAACATTATTATTTTGTATATATGATATAAATAGCTCTTGTAAATCACTAGTATCCTGATATTCATCAATCATAATTTCATTCAAAGAATTTTTTAATTCATCTCTAACACATGAATTAGATTCTACAACTTTAATTGCCATTTTAGCTATATCACTAAATTCATATAAATCATATTTACTTTTGAAACTGTTTAAATTTTGATCTAACAGTTTAATAATATCAATAATTATACTAACATATTCTTTTGTCATGTAAATAGAATCTTTTAAGATTGCTGAATTTAGATAAGGCGTTAAATCTTTTATTTCTTTAATAATTTTTGAAATGTTATCTTTTATTTTTTTTGCTTCAAAAGATCCATCACGTAATATTGGTAATTTAATATTTAGACTTTTTATTTCATCATAATCCTTAACATATAAAATTGAACTTATAGCTTCTTCAAATTTAATATAATAATCATTATCAACATATTCTTCTAAATCAACAAATAGTTTATTTATCTCGCCTATCTTATCTCTTAAAAAATCCATATATTCTTCAATTCTTTTTTTTATTAATGTATCATTATAATAATTATTTATATAACTTTCTAAATAACTTCCCTTATCATAAATCATATCTAATTTTTCATTAATTTTAAGAATAGCTTTTTTTATTTCATCATCATCTCTAGTACAAAAGTCATCAATTAATTTTAAAAATAATGGATTTTTATCACTATATAATTTTTCAAATATTTCATTTAAATATTCTTCTTTTTTTTGATTTATAACACCAGGATCAACTATTGAAATATTTTTACCAATATTTAATAAATAATTATACTTTTTTACAATTGATAAAGCATATGAATCAAATGTTGTGATATAGGCACTATCTATCCTATCAAGTTGTTGTTCTAATGCTTTTACCTCTTTTATTTTTTTTCTAATTCTATCTTTCATTTCACTTGCAGCTGCATTTGTAAATGTTAAAATTAAAAGCTCATCAATATTAACACCATCTTGTAATTTTCTAAGTACTCTTTCACTTAAAACAGCAGTTTTACCACTTCCCGCCCCAGCACTTACAATAATATTAGTATTATCTTTTAAAATTGCTTCATTTTGTTCCTTTGTCCAATTAGGCATTAATATCACCACCTAAAAAATCTTTATAATTTTGTTTTTCTAAATAAACAATATCTTTATTTGTCTTATAGCAAATATCTCTATATTCACAATATTCGCAACCTATTAATTTTTGATCTATATTTTTAGGATTAATCGAAAAGTCAGTATCTATTATTTTGTCAATAGCCATATCAATTTGTTTATCTACAATATGCTCTAAGTTATTCATTTCTTCATCTGTTAAAAGTTTAGAATATATACTAAAACCTTTGGACGTTGTTTTCATTGATTTTATAACTTTACTATCTTGATGATTTTTATCAAACTTTTCTAAAATATCAATATCATCGGTACTATAACCTTCTAAACGATATAACTTTTTTTCTTCTTCTAAATAATTATCTTGATGATTTAATTTATTATGTATTAATTTTTGTAAATAAAATCCAGCTATTTTAACATTTTTAATTTCAGAATTTTTAATTAAGTATAAATATATTGGCAGTTGCATATTTAATCCATAAATAGTATCATCTAAGTTTATACTTGGACTACCCGTTTTATAATCAATAATAGCCACAATCATTCTATCTTCTTCTTTTTTATATTTAATTTTATCGATATAACCTTTGAATGTAATTTTTATATTTCTACTCTTATCAACTATAATTTCTTTTTCGGTTAATATTTCATTTAATTCTGAATAATTATCTTGATCTTTAATAATATTAATAATTTTAAATAAATCTTTTTTTAATTTATTTATAAAAAATAATTCTTTATTTGTAAATAATTTATCCTTTATATAATTTTCATATTCTTTTTCAAAGTCAAAGTTATCTTTAAAACAAATGGATAATATATAATGAAATAAGTTACCTATATAAGCATTAAAATTATCTTCTTTTCTATTTAATTTTAAAATATTTGAAATATAATACTTAAAACTACACTTACTATAATTATTTAGTGATGAATATGACAAATTAAGTTTATTATTGATATATTTATAAAATTTTTCTTTATCAATATGTGTATACTTATTATCATAATTTAAATAATCAATATCATTATAATTTGAATATAATAAATCAATATCATCATCTTTTTCATTGAATTTTATAAAATTATCTAATTTAAGAGACAATACTAGCTTATTATATAAGTTAGAATAAGAATATTTTTTTTCATTCATAATAATTACATTTGAATCATTAATTAAAGAAGATTTATAATACTCTTTACCATCAAATTTTAACTTATAAGATATAAAAACATTTTCATATGTCATTATTTTTTTTATTTTTTCTTTTTCTATTATATTTTTTTCAGATGATGTAAATAATCCATATTTTTTCTTTTCATTATCAGCTAAATAATCTTCATCTTTATATATTTTAGGAAAAATACCTTGATTAAATCCTAAAATAAAATAGTAACCATCATTTGTAATATCATCTAACTTTACTATATTTACAGCATTATCTAATTTATTTCTACTTATTTTTTTATTTCTTATTTCTTGTTCTATTAAATAAATTACTGTATCATCAAGTTCCACAAAACTATATTTATTTATAATATCAGTAATTATTTTTTTTAATTTTATATTTTCTACATAATTTATAGCTGTTTCTAAATTTTGTTCTTGTTTTAATTTATTTAAAAATGCATTTATTTCAATCATTCCATATATAGATATTTTTTCATTTATGTTAATAGGAACATTATATAGTTTAAATAGTCTTTTTAAGGGGATAATATATTCACTACCTACATTTACTAAATTAAATTGATTTAAATTACCTTTTTCTAATGTCATAATTTTATCGATAACAAAATTAATTTCATCATCTATGGTTTGAAATTCATATATAGGGTTATTAATATTATTATAAACATTTTCTAATACTAAGTAATCATATTTTTTTATCTCCTCCATAATATATGAATCTAATTTAATATTATCTATAACAATTCTTTTTATACTTTTTTTAAACAGTGGTTTATAGTTTACCAAATTATTTTCTATTAACTCTTCTTTTAATTTTTGATTAAATAAAAAATTATCTAAATACATTTTAGCAATTTCATATTTATAATTATATTTTTTTACTAAATAATAAATAGCTCTTTCATCCACATATCCAAAATAATCATTTATAAATTCTTGTTTTGTCATTATTTTCAAATTTAACATTTTATTTTGATTATTTAAATATTTTAAAATTTTAGTTTTATTATTTGTTATTACAATATCATTATTATTTAGCTTTTCATACATAATAACACTCTCCATATTTTTATTATATCATTTCAAAATAAATATTTCTATTTTATTATTTGATATTACTATTTTTTATAAAAAAAAATATTGATTGATTCAATATTTTAACACCCTATCTTACTACCTTCTAATTTTAATTTATCAGCTATTGTAACGATGAATTCTGAATTTGTTGGTTTTGCTTTATCAATATCTACACTATGTCCAAATATTTCTTCCATCAAATCCCAGTCACCTCTATTCCAGCTAACTTCAATAGCATGTCTTATTGCTCTTTCAACTCTTGATACTGTTGTATCAAATTTTGCTGCAAGTTCTGGATATAACTCTTTTGTTATACCTCCTATTGTTTCTGGTTTATTATAAATAATACTTATTCCTTCTCTAATATATTGATAACCTTTTATATGAGATGGAATTCCAAGTTCATGTAAAACCTTTGTTATTGATATTTGTAAGTTGTTATAATTAAGGTCTATACTTTTACCTTCATCTTCTCTAAACAAATTTTTAATTCTTTTTTCTAAATCAACTAGTTCAAAAGGTTTTAAAATAAAATAATTAACTCCAAAATCAGAAACTTGTCTTATAACCTCACTAGCATTATAACTAGTTGATACAATTACCTTCTTATTCATTGATCTTTTTTTCATTTCTTCTAAAACATATAAACCATCTTTGTTAGGCATAATTAAATCAAGTATTACAGCATCTATTTCATCAAAATGATCTTGTAACATATTAATTCCTTCTAAACCATCATAAGCTTCAAACATAACACGAACATCACTACTACTTCTAAAATACTCCTTAATCATATTAACTAAGTTAACATTATCATCTATTACAAGTACTTTAATCATAAATTTATTTACCCTCTCTTTCGTAGTACTGCTTAAAACTAATTATACTCCTTATATTTACATATTTCTAGAATTTTTTTTATCTAATTTTGTCGAATTACTTTAAATATAAATTAATTATATCTATAAATTCATTGTAATTAGTTGATGCTTTGCCAACTAAAACACCATCTAATCCAGCAATTTTTTTTATATATTCTATATTATTTTTATTAATACTTCCACCATATAATACTTTAACATCTTCAATTTTATGGATTTTTTTTACATAATTTTTTATATATAATATTATTCTTTCAATTTCCTTTTTACTAGGAATGTTACCTGTTCCAATTGACCATATAGGTTCATATGCGATTATTATTTTATTTAATTTATTATCTTTTAAAGCATTATTTATTTGCCTTTTCAAGACTATTTTAGTCATACCAAATTTATTTTCTTTTTTCGTTTCACCAATACATAAAATTGGATTTAAATTATATTTAATAGCTAAATTAATTTTTTTATTGATTTTTTTATCTGTTTCATTATTATTTTTTCTTCTTTCACTATGTCCAACTAATATATATTTTATTCCTAGTGAATTAGTTTGTTTGGCTGATACTTCTCCTGTATAAGCTCCTGTATCTTCTGAACAAATATTTTGAATTCCAATATTATAATCTTTATTCAAAAAAAAAGGTATAAATACATTTGTAGGGCAAATTATAACATTCTCTTTATCAATTTCTCGTGTTCCTTCTATATACTCTTTTATTTCACTTAAAGTTAAATTCATCTTTAAATTACCAACTACTATTTTATTCATCTTTACCTCTTTTTAAAGTGTTTTTAATTTTATTAATTAAATCATGATTTTTATTACTATTTATAGCACAATTATATACATAAAGTATTTTATCTGCATAATACCTTAAAGAATGTGAATCAGCTGTAATTCTAGCTTGTCTACTCATCATCTTTAATTTATCATTATCTTTTAAAAGTTCTTCAATACATTTTTTGTATTGTTTTTTGTTTGAAAACTCTTTGCCATTCAAACCATCTATTACAACATTTTTAAAGGCCTCATCTGTAGCACATATTACTGGAAGACCAGAAGCCATAGCTTCAATAACTGTTAATCCTTGAGTTTCGGTTGTGGATGCTGTAGCAAAAATGTCTGAAATACCATAATATTTAGGTACTTCTTCCCATGGAACAGCTCCTGTAAAAATAACTTTATCTTCTATGCCTAATTTCTTCGCTAATAACTTGAAACGTTTTAAATCAGGTCCATCACCAACTATTAATAATTTACAATTATATTTTTTTGACAATATTTGTTGACTTTCAATTAAAATATCAATACTTTTTTCTTCTGCCAATCTTCCAACATAAGTAATAATTTTTTCATTTTTCAAGAGTTTTAAATCTTTTTTTAATTGTTCTAATTCATTTTCATTTAAATTTTCTATATAAAAACGATCTACATCTATTCCTGTTGGAACAATATGAACATTTCTATCAACAGTATATTTTTCTTTAAATAAATCATATGTTTTTTTACTTGGAACAATTAATTCAGTTGCTGTTTTGTCACAGTAAAATTTTGTAAAATACTCAACTAATTTTTTACTTGTCTTATTAAAATAACCATGTGTTATATAATGTACATAATCTTCATACATTGTATGATATGTATGAACTAATGGTATATTATATTGCTTAGCAATTAGTCTCGCAAATGTTCCAACACCAAATTCTGTATGTGAATGAATAACATCTAGATTCCAATCTTTTATTTTTTTTAAAACCCTTGCAGGATAAATACCTGTTAATCTATAATCATAAATTCCTGTTGGTATTCCTGGTATTCTTATAATTCGACCATTATCTTCATATCTATATTTCATATCATCAGGATTAACAGTCACAATAAAAACATCATGACCTTTTTGAGTTAAGGCTTTTTCTAACATTTTTATACTTGTTGATACACCATTAATATATGGTGGATATGTATCTGTAAATATTCCTATTCTCATTTTGTTTTCTCCTTTTTAAAGTTTAATATAATGGCTCCCAAAATCATACCAAAATAATATGTAATAAAACGCCATAAAAGCATTATAGCATTAAGTGAAGATCCTTTTATAACCATACCAAAGAAAGTTATAAAGCCATATTCAAGGCCTCCTGTACCACCTGGAATAGGGACAAATGAACCAATCAGCATAACATAGGCCATAATCAAAATACAAGTCAAACTATTTATACTATAAATTCCTATACCACAAAATAAAGCAAATGGTACTAAATAAAGACTTATAAGCGCGAAAAATTCTAATAAAATCATTATAAAAAAGGAAAATTTATCTTTAAATAACATTTCTGATCCTTTATTAAAATCTAATAAATAATTATGAAATTTTTCCTTCAAAGTTTCCTTTTTTCTTACCAATCTTAATTTTGACAATGTATTAATAATAAAATCTACAATTGTCTTATCAGTTTTTTTAGAAAATGTAATTCCAAAAAGTACAACAATTACTAAAAAATTAATTATAAATCCTAGTGTAACTAAATATTTTAAAATATTATTTCCTAAAATATGAAAATATGAATTGCTTATAACAGCGATTACTCCTAATAGTACAAGTGCTATTTGATAAACTATAAAACATTCTATTGATATTGAAACAGCATCTGTTACCTTTACATTTTTACTTAATGAATATATTTCATATGGTTGACCACCTGTTGAAAAAGGTGTTATAGCGTGAAAAAAATTTGTTTTTAGTGTTAATGCAAGAGCATCTTTTAATTTATATTCTTTATTAAACTTTTTTGTAAAACTATATGTTACTATACTTTTTAAAAAATAGTAGATAAATAATAGTAAAAAAGCTATTATTAACCACCAAATATTTATACTTAATATAGTATTTAATATAGTATTAAAATCATCTTTTAATGAAAAATAAAGAACTAATGATGTAGCAGTTAATATTGCTAAAAAAGATATAATTTTATTTTTTTTCATCTATAACATCTATTCCTGGCAAATTTTTTCCTTCTAAAAGTTCAAGTGATGCTCCGCCACCTGTTGAAATATGATCAAAATAATCTCTATAGCCCATATTTATAACAGCCGAGGCTGTATCTCCACCACCAACTATTTTTTTTGCATCAATATTTTTTAAAATTTCACATAATCCTTTTGTTCCGTTACTAAATTCTTTTTGTTCAAACATTCCCATTGGTCCATTCCATATTATAGTCTTAGAATCCTCTAAATATGTTTTAAATAACTTTAATGTATTAGGTCCTATATCTAATCCAACTTCATCTTTATTTATATCACTTATAAATGAAGTCTTAATGCCACCATCCTTTGTTTTATTAACACTGTCTATTGGTAAAATTATTTTATCAGAATAATTTTTTAGTACATTTTTACAAAAATCAATATTTTCTTCATCTAATATCGAGCTACCTATATCTATATCTTGTGATTTTAAGAATGTATACGCCATTCCTCCACCTATTAATATATAGTCAGCAACATTTACTAAATTTTTAATAACACCTATTTTATCTTTTACCTTAGCGCCACCTAGAATTATAGTTATTGGTTTTAAAGCATTACTAATGTCTAATTCTTTTATTTCTTTTTCAACTAAAAATCCAATTCCACTTGGTAAATTAGTTGCAACACCGACATTTGATGCATGTGATCTATGGCATGTTCCAAAAGCATCATTAATAAAAATGTCTCCTAATTTTGACCAATATAATCCTAATTCTTTGTCATTATTTGATTCTAAATTACCATTTAAATCTTCATATCTAGTATTTTCTATTAATAATACTTCACCTGATTTTAAATTGTTAACTTCATTTTCTAAAAGTTCTCCTCTTGTTTCTGTAACAAAAATAACATCTTTATCTAATAATTCACTCAATCTAAGAGCGATAGGTTCTAAAGTATTTTTTTCCAAATCTTCTTTTTGCTTTATTCTACCTAAATGGGATAGTAAAATAACTTTTGCTCCCTCATTTATAGCATAGTTTATTGTTTTTAAACTTTCTTTAATTCTAGTATCATCCTCAATATTACCATCTTTTATTGGAACATTAAAATCTACTCTAATTAAAACTTTTTTATCTTTTAAATTAAAATCTCTAATTGTTTTTTTCATGCTTAACTCCTATTCATCAAATTTATATTTTAAGACATTATTTTCATCTTTTGTTACTATTATTTTTTTATTTTTATTAATACTATCCGAAACTTTGCTATCATTTTTAGGATTTATTGTTGTACTTTTTAAATATCCATTATCAATTAATGTTTTTAATGATATTTCTTTTTCATTAGTAATTTCTATATTTTCACCTTCAATATATGCTTCACAAGCAATATATAAATTATTTTTAAATGTTTCATATTTATCATTATTGCTTTTTTTTAATAATGATGTTATTTCTGGCATAGCCATTAATAAAATTATTCCTGTTATAGTAAATACAGCAAGTAGTTCAATCATTGTAAAACCTTTTTTCATTTTATCACCTTATACATAAAACATCACTTAGTAAATGATGCTTCATAATTATAATTATCTCCTTCTTTTGTTATAGTTACAGTCACACTACCAGATTTTGGAATATTAAGATTTGTACTATATTGTGTATTAATTCCAGTAACAATATTTAAATCTTTAAGATTATATGTAATACTTTTCTCCTCTTTATCTTTTTTTGCTTTTTTGATTGCTGTTTTTTCTATATATTCATTTACATTTAAATATGCGTTATAAGTATATTTATAATTTGTTGTTAGAGATTCTGTTTCATCACTAACTTCTGTACATGTAATTAAAACAAAAGCTGTTGTATCATCAAAATATCCTCCATCTTTTGGATTATCTAACTTATCTTTTAAATAGCCACCATTTTGTAATTCTTTTATACCAACTGTTGTTACACCAACATTGACTTTATCAATATTATCAGTTGTCCAACTTTTACCAGCTTCTTTTATATTATCCATTTGAGCTTCATAAAGTTGTTTCTTATAATTTTTAATACTAACATATATATTTGGTGTTACAATTAATGCAATAACGGATAATATAGCAAGAACTGCTATTAGTTCAATTAAAGTCAAACCTTTTTTATTCATTATTACACTTCCTTTTTCTTTTGAATATTATAATTTATTTTTAATAATAATTTTGTAGGTACTATCTTTGATAATAAAACAAATTTATTTAAGAATCCTGGAATTATTATTAATTTTCTTTTAAACATTTTATCAATAGCGTATTCAGCTACATATTTACTACTAACTGATTTTACCGAAAATTTAACCTTTGCTACATCATTGAATTCTGTATCAACAGGACCTGGACATAAAGCCCCTATATAAACATTAGAGCCTTCTTTTCTTAATTCTTCATAAATAGCTTCTGTTAATTTTAAAACATAACCTTTTGTAGCATAATAAGTAGCCATAAGTGGGCCAGATAGAAAGGCTGCTGATGAAGCTACATTTAATATATAACCAGAATCTTTTTCTTTAAAATCTTTTAAAAATAATTTTGTTAAAATATGAACAGCTTTAATATTTGTATCAATCATATCTAATTCTTTATCTAAATTTGTTTCTGTAAACTCTCCAAACATTCCAAATCCTGCATTATTTATTACAATATCAATATCTTCTTTTTTTACTTTATTATACAATTTCATACAATTAAAAGTTGAAGATATATCCATATTTATTATAGTAACGTTGGTTGTAAGTTCTTTTTTTATTTCTTCTAGTTTCTTTTTTCTTCTTGCTACTAATATTAAATCATATCCCATATCACTTAATATATAAGCCATATCTTTTCCAATTCCAGAAGATGCTCCTGTTATTAATGCTTTCATATTATCACCATTTTAATTATATTAAAATTGACTAGAAAAGTAAAGAAAATATAGTTTTTAAGAACAAAAAAGATGCTTATTTAGCATCTTCTTCTACTAATTCTAAGATAACCATTAAAGCATCGTCGCCTCTACGTTCATCTAATTTTGAAATTCTTGTATAACCACCATTACGATTAGCATATCTTTTAGCTAAATCATCGAATACTTTTTTAGTAGCTTCTTTATCATTTTGCATAAAAGCTAATGCTTTTCTTCTTGCTACTAATGATCCGTCTTTACCATATGAAATCATTTTATCAACAAATTTACGTGCTTCCTTAGCTCTTGGTTCTGTTGTTTCAATTCTTTCATTCATGATTAATTTTCTAGTTAAATTAGCTAATAAACTTCTTCTATGTTTATTATCACGACCTAATTTTCTATAAGCCATAGTAAACCTCCTTAATCTTCATCTCTGAATTTAAGTCCCATATCTTTAATCTTATCAATAACTTCTTTTAAAGATTTTTTACCTAAATTTCTTATTTTCATCATTTCTAATTCTGATTTTTCAGTTAAATCACCTAAAGTATTAATACCTGCTCTTTTTAAGCAATTATAAGCTCTTACAGAAAAATCTAAATCATCAATTGATGTTTCTAGTTTTTTCATTTTTGAATCTTCTTGTTTAGCGCTCATAACACCAGTTGTGTCAGCTATTTCACTTAAATTAGTTATTATATTTAAATGTTCTATTAAAATTTTTGAACCTAGTGCTAAAGCCTCTTCTGGTCTAATTGAACCATTTGTATAAACATTCATAATTAATTTGTCATAATTATCATCTTGTCCTACACGAGCACTTTCAACATCATAACTAATTTTTTCGATTGGAGAATATGAAGCGTCAATTGGAATAAATCCTAATTTAGCATTCTCAACAAATTTTTTATTTCCAGATGCTTCAACATATCCCCTACCATTTGCAATAATAAATTCCATATCTAATTTACCACCTTTTGAAAGTGTAGCAATTACTTGATCTGGGTTTACTATTTCAATGTCATCTTCGCTAACTATATCAGCAGCTGTAACAACTCTTTCTTCTGATACAGAAAGATGAGCAGTTACAACTTCATCTGTATTGTTTTTTACAACAACATTTTTTAAATTTAGTACAATTGATGTTACATCTTCAACTACACCTTCCATTGTTTGAAATTCGTGCATTACGCCTTCAATTCTTACTGCAACAATAGAACTACCTGGCATACTTGATAGCATAACTCTTCTAAGTGCATTTCCTATTGTAATTCCGAAACCTCTTTCCAAAGGTTCTAATTCAAATTTACCATAATTATTATTTTCAACATAATCTGTTATTTTGTATATTGGTTTTTCAAAGTTTAACACTTTAACACACTCCTTTTCTTATTATCCACGTGGACGTTTTGGTGGACGACATCCATTGTGTGGTACAGGTGTTACATCTGTAATTGATAAAACTTCAAGTCCAGCTGTTTGTAATGATCTGATAGCTGTTTCACGACCAGATCCAAGTCCTCTTACAAATACTTCTACTTTTCTCATACCCATATCAAATGCTGCTTTACCAGCTGCCTCAGCTGACATACCTGCTGCGAATGGAGTTGATTTTTTACTACCTTTAAATCCTAATGTTCCTGCAGAAGCCCAACTTATTGCATTTCCTTCAGTATCACTAATAGTTACGATAGTGTTATTGAAAGTTGAATGGATATAAGCTCTACCTTCTGGTACATTCTTTTTAACCTTACGTTTTCTTGCTTTATAAGCCATACTTATAACCTCCTTATTTAACCTTATTTTTTCTTATTAGCGACTGTTTTTCCTTTACCCTTACGAGTTCTAGCATTTCTATTAGTTCTTTGACCTCTAACAGGTAATCCTTTTTTATGACGAGTTCCTTGATATGAATTTATTTCCATTTTTGTTTTAATATTCATATTAACTTCTCTTCTTAAGTCACCTTCGATAGTATATTTATCTAATTGTTCACGAATAACATTTAATTCGTCATTTGATAAATCTTTTGTTCTTCTATTTTCGTCTATTTTAGCATCTTTTAAAATTTTGCTTGCTAAGCTTTGTCCTATACCATAAATATAAGTTAATGAAATAACAACTCTTTTATTATCTGGTATATCTACACCTTTAATACGTGCCATAAAACACCTCCTAATTAACCTTGTCTTTGTTTATGTTTTGGGTTTTCGCAAATAACCCTAACTTTTCCATTACGTCTAATTATTCTACATTTGTCACACATTTTTTTGACTGATGCTCTTACTTTCATTTTTATACCTCCTATTTTATAGGTTCTCACATATTATTTAAATACTATTAGCCTGTTAAAATGCGTTCTAAATCGGATTTTAACAGAAATGTGAGTTTAATAGCATTTACATTTTTCTCCAAGTAATTCTTCCTTTTGTTAAGTCATACTCAGATAATTCCATTACTACAGTATCCCCAGATAAAATACGAATATTATTTTGTCTAATTTTTCCAGAAACATGTGCTACAACAATATACTTATTTGGTAATTCAACTCTAAATTGTCCACCTGGTAAAACTTCTAACACTTTTCCTTCTACCTCAATGGCATTTTTAGGTTTCTTTTCTTGAATTGTTGTTTGCTTTTTAATTTGTTTTTTTGGCATATTTTCACCTCTTTGTCAAAATTGTATACCCATCTTTTGTTACTAAAACTGTATGTTCATAGTGTGCTGATGGTAAATCATCAGCTGTAACTATTGTCCAATCATCATCTAATATAAATACATCAGCTGTTCCCATATTTAACATTGGTTCAACTGCAATAACCATTCCTTCTTTTAAAAGTGGTCCTGTTCCTTTTTTTCCATAATTAGGAACATCAGGTTCTTCATGAACTTGACTACCAACACCATGACCTACTAATTCTTTTACTACACCTAAATTATGTTTTTTAGCAAAAGTTTCAACAGCATATCCTATATCACCAACATGAGCTCCATCTTTAATAACTGATAATCCTTCAAACAAAGCACTTTCTGTATTTTTAAGTAATTCTTTTTTAGCATCACTTATTTCACCAACTGGATACGTCCATGCTGAATCACCATGATATCCTTTATAACAAGCACCTATATCCAAAGTTACTACATCTCCATTTTTAAGTTTTCTATTTCCTGGAATACCATGAACTACTTCTTCATTAACTGAAATACAAATAGATCCTGGAAAACCATATAAACCTTTAAACGAAGCTGTCGCACCTTGTGATATGATATAATCTTCTGCTAATTTATCTAATTCTTTTGTTGTTATTCCAGGTTTAATAAATTTTTCAACATAATGATGTGTTTTCCCAACTATCTCCCCTGCTTTTTTTAACAACTCAATCTCACGTTCTGATTTTATACTAATCATTGATATTCACTATCTTTTCTATTTGTTTAAAAACATCTATTGTATCTAATGAACTATCTACTTCATAAAGAAGTCCCTTATTCTTATAAAATTCGATAATTGGTTTTGTTTCTTGATCATAAATTTTAAATCTTTTTTCAAATGTTTCCAATGTATCATCTGTTCTTTTTTCTAAAACTAAATCACATTTATCGCAAATGTTACTTACTTGACTATTATAAACTTTACCACAACTAGGACAAACAAGTCTATTTTCAATTCTTTTTATAGCTTGTTCTTTTTCTATATTTAAATAAATAACATAATCTATTTTCTTATTTATATTTATAAGTAATTCATCAAATAATTTAGCTTGTTCAATATTTCTAGGAAATCCATCAAATATATAATTTCCACTATTTTCCATTTTTTTAGAAATCAATTTCATGATTAAATCGTTATCAATAAATAATCCCTTATCCATTTTTTCTTTTATCTCTTTTGATAGTGGACTATTTTCTTTAACAATTTCTCTTAATAAATCCCCAGTTGAAATATGTTCCATATTATATTTTTCACATATAAGTGCTGATTGCGTTCCTTTTCCAGCAGCAGGAGGAGCGATAAGAATAATGTTCATTATCTTCTCCTTGTACTTCTACTTCTTGAAAATTTACGAGTAACTAATTCACTATCAAGTTTTTTATATGTTTCAAGAGCAACTCCTACAACAATTAAAAGTCCAGTACCACCAACTCTAACACTTGAAGGTAATCCTGTAACTGCTCCAAATACAATTGGTAAAGCAGCTATAACAGCTAAACTTAAAGCACCTACTGTTGTAATTCTCTTTAAAACTTTTGAAATATAATTTGTTGTTTCTTCTCCTGGTCTTATTCCTGGAATAAAACCACCATTTTTTGTTAAATTTTCTGCTAACTCTTTTGGTTTTAATTGTAAAAATGTATAAAAATAAGAGAAAGCAAAAATACATAAGATATAAATTATAAATCCAACAACAGTATCTGTTGTTAAATATTTACTTACAAATAAAGTAAATGATTCATTTTTTATAAAACTTGATATTAATCCTGGAACAGAAATCAATGCAGCTGCAAATATAACTGGAATGACACCTGATGAATTTAATTTGAAAGGTATATAACTTTGTCTACTATTTGCTGAATTTGTTTTATTTGCATATTGAATTGGAATTCTTCTTTCTGCTGTTTCTACATAAACAACGCCTAGAATAATTGCTATATAAACAAGTACAAATAATATAAATTTAGTTATTCCAAAAGCAACAACTTGTGTACTTCCATCTACTACAAAATTATTCCATGCCGTTACAAACGAACTTGGAAGTGATGATATAATACCAGCCATGATGATTAAGGAAATACCATTTCCAACACCTTTTGTAGTTATTTGATCACCTATCCAAAGTAATAATGAAGTTCCAGCAGTTAAGAATAAGGCAAATGTCATATAATCAATTGCACTTCCATTTGAAACAAATGCAAATGAGAACATATAACCTTGAATAAAGGCTAATGCTATACCTGTATATCTAGTTATTTGGTTTATCTTAGCTCTTCCAGTTCCACCTTGTTTATTTAATTCAGCTAAATATGGAATGATATCCATTGATAATAATTGAATAATGATTGATGCAGTAATATATGGAGTAACACCAAGAGCAAAAATTGAAAATTGTTCTAGAGCTCCACCACCCATCATATTCATTAATCCAAGAATTCCTAGGTTATCAGTTCCAATACTTGTTTTATCTATACCTGGAACAACTATTGCTGTTCCTAATTTAAATACAAATAAACATAAGAATGTAAAATAAATTTTATTTCTTAAATCTTTATTTGCGGGATTAAATATTTGCTTAAAGTTTGCAAACACTTTAAATCACCTCTGCTTTTCCACCTATTGTTTCTATTGCTTCCTTAGCTGTTTTAGAAAATTTATTAGCTTTAACAGTTAATTTCTTTTCTAATTTACCTTCACCTAATATTTTAACACCATCTAATTGATTTTTTAAAATTCCCATATCTTTTAATAATTCTGGTGTAATTACAGCACCATCTTCAAATCTATTTAAATCACTTAAATTTAAAACTGCATAAGTAGTTTTGAATCTTGCATTTGTAAAACCTCTTTTTGGAATTCTTCTGAATAATGGTAATTGTCCACCTTCAAATCCAGGTCTTACTCCTCCACCACTTCTTGAGTTTTGTCCTTTTTGTCCTTTACCACTTGTTTTACCTAAACCACTTCCAGCACCACGTCCAACTCTTTTACGAGTTTTTACAGCACCGTCATTTGGATAAATTGTATGTAATTTCATTAAATCTCCTCTACTTTCTTACCACGAAGTCTAGCAACTTCTTCGATAGATTTTTGTGATTTTAATGCTTCTAATGTAGCATAGGCCATATTAATTTTAGTATTTGAACCAAGTGATTTTGATAAGATATCTTTAACTCCAACAAGTTCTAGTACAGCTCTAACTGGTCCACCAGCTTTTACTCCTGTACCTTTAACAGCTGGTTTAAGTAATACACGGCTTGCACTTCTTACACCAATTGCTTCATGAGAAATAGTTCTATTATCAACTAATGGGATTTTTACAATATTCTTTGTGGCAGCTGCAGTAGCTTTTTTGATTGCATCTGGTACTTCATTTGCTTTACCTGTACCTAGACCAACTTTACCTTTTCTATCACCAACAACTACTGTTGCTGAGAAACGGAAATGGCGACCACCTTTTGTTACTTTTGTAACTCTACCAATGCTGATTACTTGATCATCATATAATTTTGGGCGTGGTTCTCTTCTTCTAGTTTCCATAAATACCCTCCTTTTAGAATTCTAATCCGTTTTCACGTGCTGCATCAGCTAATGCTTTTACACGACCATGATATAGGTATCCACCTCTATCAAAAACGACTTTTTCTATTTTTTCTTTTTTAGCTCTTTTAGCTAATAATTCTCCAACTTTAACAGCGGCTTCTACATTACCACCATTTTCTAATTTTAACTCTTTATCTATTGATGAAGCATTTACTAATGTAATTCCTTTTTCATCATCGATAATTTGAGCAAAAATATTTGAATTCGATCTAAACACATTAAGTCTTGGAATACTTGTTGTACCAACAATTTTATTTCTAACACGTGTATGTCTAGATTTACGTACTTCATTACGATTTATTTTCTTAATCATAATTTACTCTCCTTTACTAAATTACATTATGCTGCTTTCTTTCCTTCTTTACGACGAATATGTTCATCTTTATAACGAATACCTTTACCTTTGTATGGTTCTGGTTGTCTTATTTTTCTAATATTTGCAGCAAATTCACCAACAAGACATTTATCAGTTCCTTTTATTGTTAATTCTGTATTACTTGGAGATTCAACAGTTAATCCGTTTGGAACTTCAACAATAACTGGATGTGAATAACCAGCATTTACTGTTATTTTATTTCCACTAACTGTAAAACGATATCCAACTCCTACAGCTTCTAAGTTTTTTTCATAACCTTCTGTTACACCAATAATCATGTTTTTGATATTAGCATTTGCTGTACCATGGAAATTTTTATACAAATCATTGTTTCTTTCAACAACAACTGTATTATCTTTTACTGATACAGTAATATTTTCATTTACTTCAGTAGAAAGTTCACCTTTAGGTCCTTTTACTGAAACTTTTTTACCATCAACAGTTACTGTAACATTTTCAGGTATTGTTAATATTCTATTACCTATACGGCTCATAAAATCTTCCTTTCTACCAAATGTAAGCTAAAACTTCTCCACCTAATGATTGTTTTCTAGCTTCTTTATCAGTCATAATACCTTTTGAAGTAGAAACAATGGCGATTCCAAGTCCATTTAATACTTTTGGAACTTCATCGTTTTTAGCATATACACGTAATCCTGGTTTTGAAATTCTTTTAAGTCCAGTGATTACTCTTTCTTTATTTTGTCCATATTTTAAGTTAAGAACGATTGTATTTTGCACACTATTTTCTTTTACTTTATAGTCTACTATAAATCCTTCTTCTTTTAATATTCTTGCAATTTCCAATTTTATTTTAGAAGCGGGTACTTCTACTTCTTTATATCTCATACTATTAGCATTACGTATTCTAGTAAGCATGTCTGCAATTGGATCTGTCATGAATTCTTCCTCCCTTCGTCTACCAACTTGATTTGGTTACACCTGGTATTTGTCCTTTATAAGCTAATTCTCTAAAGCAAATACGACAAATTCCATATTTTTTAAGTACTGAATGAGGTCTACCACATCTTGTACAACGAGTATATTCACGTACTTTAAATTTTTGTTTTCTTGATTGTTTAACAATCATACTTTTTTTAGCCATAAATTCCTCCTATTTAAGTTACTTTTTAAATGGCATACCGAAACCTTTTAAAAGAGATAATGCTTCTTCGTTTGTTTTTGCTGTTGTTACAAAAACAATATCCATTCCACGAACTTTAACAACATTATCATAAACAATTTCTGAGAAAATTAATTGTTCATTTAAACCTAATGTATAATTACCTCTACCATCAAATGATTTTGGTGAAATACCTCTAAAGTCCCTTACACGAGGTAATGTAATACTAATTAATTTGTCTAAGAAGTTATACATATTTTCCCCTCTTAAAGTTACTTTACATCCGATTCCTTGTCCTTCTCTTATTTTGAATCCAGCGATAGCTTTTTTAGCTTTTGTTACAACTGCTTTTTGTCCAGTTATAGCTTCTAAATCTGCTACTGCTGCTTCTAATAATTTAGAGTTTGATGCTCCATCACCAACACCCATATTAACAACAATTTTTTCTAAACGTGGTACTTCCATTATATTTTTATATTCAAATTCTTTTTCTAAGTTTGGTATAATTTCCTCATTATATTTTGCTTTTAGGCGGTTCATATATACCCTCCTTCCAATTAATCAAGGTTAGAATTAGATTTTTTTGAAACTCTAATTTTCTTACCATTTTTATCTATATTATGTCCTACTCTGGTACCTTTTTTTGTTTTTGGATCTACTATCATTACATTTGATGCATGAATTGGCATTTCCATTTCAACTATACTTCCTGATTCTTGTCCATTAGGTTTAACATGTTTTTTAGCAATGTTTATACCTTCTACAACAACTTTATTTTCATCTCTTAGTACTTTGTTGATTTTTCCTTCTTTACCTTTGTCTTTACCAGCTATGACAACAACTTTATCTCCTGTTTTTAATTTCATGTTATCCTCCTCTAGAAAGCTATAACACTTCTTTTGCAAGTGATACAATTTTCATAAAATTCTTATCACGTAATTCACGTGCAACTGGTCCAAATACACGAGTTCCAACTGGGCTCTTATCATCTTTAATTATAACGCAAGCATTATCATCAAATTTTATATAAGATCCGTCTTCTCTTCTTAGACCAAATTTACTTCTAACAATAACAGCCTTTACAACTTTACCTTTTGCAACTGTCCCGTTAGGAGTAGCTTTTTTTACTGTTACAACTACAGTATCTCCAATATTACCGAATTTAACTTTACTTCCACCAAGAACACGTATAACACTAACTTCACGAGCTCCTGAATTGTCAGCAACTTTTAAACGGCTTTCTTGTTGAATCATATATTGATCCTCCTCCCAGTTTTCAATTATAAGATAATTGCTTTTTCTACTATTTCAACTAAACGGAAATGTTTATTTTTTGATAATGGTCTTGTTTCTGCTATACGAACAACATCACCAATTTTAGCTTCATTTTTTTCATCATGAGCAGCATATTTTTTTGAAGATTTAACTCTTTTTCCATATAGTGGGTCTTTTTTGTAAGTTTCAACTAAAACAGTAATTGTTTTATCATTTTTGTTGCTTACAACTTTACCAACTAATTCACGATTAGTTTTTATCATTAGTTACCCTCCTTATTTAGTTCACGTTCTCTTAAAATTGTTTTCATACGTGCAACTAATTTTCTAAGTTCATTAATTCTTGAAGGTTTTTCAAGATTACCAGTAGCTTGACTAAAACGTAAGTTAAATAATTCTTCTTTATATTCTTCGATTTTTTTATTTATTTCTTCATTAGATAATTCACGAATTTCTTTATTAGTCATTAGTCTCACCACTTTCTTTCTTTACAAATTTACATTTAATTGGAAGTTTATGCATAGCAAGTCTTAAAGCTTCACGAGCTGTTGCTTCATCAACACCAGATACTTCAAACATAATTTTTCCTTTTTTTACTACTGCTACCCATTTTTCAGGTTGACCTTTACCTTTACCCATACGAGTTTCTAATGGAATTTTAGTTAATGATAAGTGTGGAAATATATTTCTATAAACTTTTCCACCACGTTTCATATAACGAGTCATAGCAACACGAGCAGCTTCTATTTGATTTTGTGTAATCCAAGCTCCTTCCATTGCTTGTAAACCATATTCTCCAAAATGAAGTTCTGTATTTCCTCTTGATACACCATCATAACGTAAACGGTGTGGTCTTCTATATTTAGTTCTTTTTGGTACTAGTGCCATTTACATTACCTCCCTTTTGTTTTGAGGCAAGGATTTCTCCTTTATAAATCCATACTTTAACACCGATTTTACCATAAGTAGTATCAGCTTCTTTATGAGCATAATCAATATCTGCTCTTAAAGTATGAAGTGGAGTATTTCCTTCAGTATAACCTTCTGTTCTGGCCATATCAGCACCACCTAAACGTCCTGATACAGCTGTTTTTATACCTTTTGCTCCTGCTTTCATTGCATTTCTAATTGCTCTTTTTTGTGCAATTCTAAATGAAACACGATTTTCAATTTGATGAGCAATGTTTTCAGCAACTAGTGCTGCATCAATTTCTGGATTCTTAACTTCCATAATAGAAATTTGAACATTTTCATCAACTAATTTAGACAATTCTTTTCTAAGTTTTTCAATATCATTTCCGCCATGACCAATTATTACACCTGGTTTTGATGTATTTATAATTACATCAGTCTTATTGGCATTTCTTTCAATTAAAATACTTGAAACTGCTGCGTCTTTTAATTTTTTTTCTAAAAATTTACGAATTTTATTATCTTTTTCTAAATATTTAGCAAAATCTTTATTACCTGCATACCATTTAGATTCCCAAGTTTTATTAATTCCAATTCTAAGTCCGACTGGACTAACTTTTTGACCCATCAGTTTTCCTCCTTTACTATTTTTCGTCACTTACAACAATTGTAATATGACTTGTTCTTTTTTTAATTGGATCTACGTGTCCACGAGAGCCAAATTTCATTCTTTTTAATGTTTGACCTTCATTAACAAATGCTTCTTTTACATATAAAGTAGTTTTATCTAATCCTAAGTTATTTTCAGCATTTGCTACTGCTGATGTCAAAACTTTTTTACTCATTCTAGCTGCTTCTTTATTTAAATTACTTAAAATTCTATCAGCTTCTTCTACGCTTTTACCACGTATTAAATCTATAACTAAACGGGCTTTACGAGGCGAAATTCTTAATCCTTTTGCTATCGCTTTTGCTTCCATTTTAGTCCTCCTTCCTGACAATCATTTATTATTTTTTCTTGTCATCACCATGTCCACCAAACTTACGTGTTGGTGAGAATTCACCTAATTTATGTCCTACCATATCTTCTGTTACATAAACAGGAATAAATTCTTTACCATTATGAACAGCAAATGTATGTCCAATAAATTCAGGATAAATTGTTGAACGGCGAGACCAAGTTTTGATTACTTCTTTTTTTCCAGATTCGTTTAATTTTTTAACTTTATTCATTAAATGTTCATCAATGAATGGTAATTTTTTTAAACTTCTAGCCATTTAAATCATCCTCTCATTATTTTTTAGCACGACGAACAATTAGTTTATCAGATGCTTTTTTGTTTTTACGTGTTTTGTATCCAAGTGCTGGTTTACCCCATGGAGTAACTGGTCCTTTACGTCCGATTGGAGCTCTACCTTCACCACCACCATGTGGATGGTCATTAGGGTTCATAACAGAACCACGAACTGTTGGTCTAATACCCATATGTCTTTTACGACCCGCTTTTCCTAAATTAACTAATTCATGATCAGCATTACCAACTTCACCTATTGTAGCTCTACAAGTGCTTAGTACTTTACGAACTTCACCACTTGTTAAACGAAGTAATGTATATTTTCCTTCACGTCCTAATATTTGAACACTTGATCCAGCAGAACGTGCCATTTGTCCACCTTTACCTGCTTTTAATTCAACATTGTGAACAACTGTTCCTTCTGGAATTTTTTCAAGTGGTAATGTATTACCAACTTTAATGTCAGCATTTTCTCCACTTTCTATTTTGTTTCCAACTTTTAAACCTTTTGGAGCGATAATATATCTTTTTTCTCCATCAGCATATTGGATTAAAGCAATGTTAGCAGATCTATTTGGATCGTATTCAATCGAAGTAACTGTTCCAACAACACCGTCTTTATCTCTTTTAAAATCAATAATACGATATTTTCTTTTTGCTCCTCCACCATGATGTCTAACTGTTATTTTACCTTGATTATTACGACCACCATTTTTCTTTAATGTAACAACTAATGATTTTTCTGGTTTTGACTTAGTAATTTCTTCATTTGCTAATTTAGTCATACCACGAGTTCCATTAGTCATTGGTTTAAAACTCTTAATAGCCATGTTTATCCTCTCCTAACACTAGTTAAGTTCTATTGAACTTCCTTCTTTTAATTTAACAATTGCTTTTTTTACTTTATTTGTTTTACCAACATAACGCCCAACTCTTTTTTTCTTAGGCTTAACATTTACAGTATTAACACTTTCAACTTTTACATCAAAAATATTTTCGATTGCTTGTTTGATTTGTGTTTTATTTGCTCTAACATCAACACTAAAAGTTATAACATTATTAGCAGCTAAGTTAGAACTTTTTTCTGTTATAATTGGCGCTTTAATAATATCTCTATAATTATTCATTAAACAAGCACCTCCTCAATATTTTTCATAGCTTGTTCTGTGATAATCATCGCATCAGCAGCTATAACATCATATGTATTAACTTCACTTGTTTCAAGTAAAATCACATTTTTTAAATTACGTGTAGCTAAAATCATATTATCAGTCAATTCTTCAACTACAATCAAAATATTTTTTGCTTGTGTTAATGAATTTAAAACTGATTTAGCTTCACTTGTCTTATTAGTTTCAAATTTTAAATTATCAACTACGATTAATTCTTTATTAATAGCTTTATAAGCTAAAGCTGATTTTAAAGCTAATCTTCTTTCTTTTCTATTCATTTTTTTATCGTAGCTTCTCATGTGTGGTCCAAAAACAACACCACCATGATACCATTGAGCAGCACGAATAGATCCTTGACGAGCTCTACCTGTTCCTTTTTGTCTCCATGGTTTTCTTCCACCACCTGAAACTTCGCTACGAGTTTTTGTTTCATGTGTTCCTTGTCTTTGAGAATTTCTAGTTAATGTAATTGCATCATATAACACAGCATCATTTGGAACTATTCCCCAAACTTCTGCATTTAAAGTTATATCTTTAACCTTTTCACCTTTAATATTTAATACAGATAATTTTGCCATCTATATTACCTCCTAATTTTCTTCTGTTGTAGTAGTTTCTTCTACAACTTCAACATTTTCTTCTTTAACAGGTTCATCAGTAATATAAGAATTTAATTCTTCTACTTCATTAATTTTCCCTGGTTTTTTAACTGAAGACTTAATTACTACTAAAGATTTTTTAGGTCCTGGGATATTTCCTTTAACTAAAATGCAATTATTTTCTAAATCAACTTTAACAATTTCAAGATTTTGAATTGTTACTGTTAATGTTCCCATATGTCCTGGTAATTTTTTACCTTTAAAAACTCTCATTGGTCTCATTGTTCCCATTGAACCTGGTCCTCTATGATAATGTGAACCATGTCCCATAGGTCCTCTTGATTGACCATGTCTTTTAATAACACCTTGGAAACCTTTTCCTTTTGATGTTCCTGTTACATCAACAACTTCTCCCTCTTCAAAAATATCAGCAGTGATTTCTTGACCTAAGGAATAATTGTTAACATCTACACCTCTAATTTCTTTAAAGAAGCGCTTAGGTGTAGTGTTTGCTTTGTTAGTAATACCAACAGAAGCTTTTGTCGCTAACTTTTCTCTCTTTGTATCAAATCCTAATTGAATTGCTTCATAACCATCATTTTCAATTGTTTTAATTTGTGTTACCACATTTGGTTCAACTGAAACAACAGTTACAGGAATCAATTTACCAGATTTTGTAAATACTTGAGTCATTCCTATTTTACGACCTAAGATTCCTTTTTTCATTTTCTTTTCCTCCTAAATTATAACTTTATTTGAATATCAACACCACTTGGAATTTCAAGATGAGTTAATGACTCAACTGTTTCCTTACTTGGGTTATTGATAACAATAAGTCTTTTGTGTGTTCTTTTTTCGAATTGTTCTCTCGAATCTTTATATTTATGAACAGCTCTAAGAATAGTGATTTTTTCTATTTCAGTTGGTAGTGGTATTGGTCCACTTACTTCTCCACCAGTTCTTTTAACTGTTTCAACTATTTTAGCACATGCTTTATCCAAACTTTTATGTTCAAATGCTTTTAATTTAATGCTTATCTTAGTTTTAGACATATTGTATCCTCCTTTCGCCTATATCCAGTATAGACTTGCTCCGTGTAAAAACCCGATTTACTTTTTAAATTATTTACAACTTAACCTGGCGTATCGGCAACCTTACACATCCTAGCTGTCACACATAATCAATTATACATAAGAATTATATGAAAATCAAGTGTTTTTTTTACTTTTTTTAACTATCGTGAATTTTTAAAAATTCATTTTTTACAAAATAAAAAAAAATCACAGTTTCTAGTTTTAATTCTTTTCGTCTTAAACTACTAGCAATTAAAACATCTGTGATATAGTTTTTATTAAAAGTTTATACCTTTTAAAAGGAATAATACTTATTTCCCAATTCTTCTATTTACCTACCTTAGTAAAATAAATCGCAGTTATAAAAGGAATCTGGGCGAACACCGTTGTTAGTATTGCTAACAGTGTTGTTGTTCAAGTTACCGTTCCTATTCACATTCCACGCATTAGTAGAGCCGCAGGAAAAAAATAAACCTTTCAGTATTATCCCTATATATAATCTTCAATATTTACTTTACAACCAATATCTACTATTTTATTCTTATTTATATTATTTCTTATAAGTTTATTTATTTTAGCTTTATTATTTTCTTTTTTACAGTTTGCTTACTACATTCCCATTAAGAGATTATAGATTTTGAGACAGATATAACTGGGCGCACGCCGTGGCTAGCTGGATCGCTAACAGGGCCGTTGTACAAGACACCGAGCCTATACACAAGCCACGCACTAGCAGAGTCGCTTATGTTCGCATTACTTGTCCAGTATCCCCTTGTGTCTTGATCTGCATTATTTAAACATCCAAGATTTTTACAATAATCACTTGTTCTATCATATAACCATCCATAGTTACTTCTTTTACTATCATCACTTTGATTATTACTTCCTAAATAAAACCAATCTTGTCCTAAATTAAAATTTGTATTACCAGATATCTTAGCTACTTCATTTGCAGTAATTAATCTAGCAGTATTTTTCCAGTCTTTTGTATCACTTTCTAAAGCTGGAGCTACTTCTTTCATCTCACTATTGTTTCCACTTGAATTCCAAGCTACTTTTGCTGTTGTATTATGGTCTAATATTAAATTTACTGAATTATTTCCTTCTTCATCATTGAATGTATACCATTTCATACATCCGCTCTTTGTTCCTGTTAAACTCACTGATTCACTTTCTGTGCATTT